>JACESM010000147.1 GCA_013911835.1 Porphyrobacter sp.
GGCGGGGCTGTGGCGGCCGCGAACCTCGCCGCGCAGGGGTACGAGGTGCTGGTGGTGGAGGCCGGGCCCTATCTCTCCAGCACGCAGATCACCACGCACGAGAAGTGGATGTCATCGAGCCTGTTCAAGGACGGGGCGATCCAGACCACCCGCGATCGTGACATCATCGTCTTCCAGGGGCGCACCGTGGGCGGCTCCACGGTCATCAACAACGGGATCTGCCTGAGGCTCGAGGCCGAGGGCGAGACGCATCCGGACGCCAACGACGTGCTCGCCACTTGGGCCGCGCTTGGCGCTCAGATCGATCCCGCCGCGCTCGAACATGCCTATGAGCGGGTCGAGGATGTGCTCAAGGTGCACCAGATCGATCTGCGGCTGGGGCGCAACAACGGCACGCAGCTGCTGCGCGGCTGGGACGCCTACCGCGCCGGTTCGTCCGAGCCGCTCGACCAGCGTGCCATCGCCGGGTGGTTCCGCAAGAACTGGGGCTCGAAATATGATCCCAACGCCTGCGTCTCCTGCGGCTATTGCAACACCGGCTGCCCCTATGGCCGCAAGAACGCCATGCCCGAAAGCTTCCTTGGTCGTGCAGTGAAGGCCGACCGTCCCGCCCGCATCCTCGCCGAGGCCGAGGTGGCCGAAATCGGCTGGGGCGCGCGCGACGCGCAAGGGCGGCGGGTGGCGAATGCGGTCAAGCTGGTGCTGCCCGACTATCGCGGCAAGACCGTGCGCGTCACCAAGGGCGTGGTGGTCGCGGCAGGCACGATCGCCTCGAGCAATATCCTTTCCGCGAGCGGGATCAGGGGGACGGGCAAGAACATCTCGCTCAACATCGCCTGCCCCGTGCCGGCGCTGATGCCCGGCAATGTGCTCGCCTGGGACGAGGACCAGATGGCGACCTTCATCGACCGCGGCGACTTCCTGATCGAGAGCCATTTCCAGCCGCCGATGAGCATGTCCTCGCTGGTGCCCGGATGGTTCGACGAGCATTTCCGGCGGATGCTGAACTACAACCGCCTCGCCTCGGCGGGCGTGCTGTTCCCGGCGGACCGGCGGGGCGAGATCAAGGGCGGCGCGCTGTCCTTCAAGCTCAAGGAGGCCGATCTGGCGGTGCTCCGCCGCGCGCTGGCGCTGCTCTCCAAGATCCACTTCGCGGGCGGCGCCGAGGAGGTCTATCCGGCGCTGCTCACGGGCGAGACGCTCAAAGCCGGAATGAGCCACGCCGAGATCGACGCCTATTTCGAGCGGGCCATCCGCGAGCCTGACGATGTGGTGCTGTCATCGAGCCACCCGCATGGCGGCAATGCGATCAATGCCGATCCGGCCAAGGGCGTGGTCGATCTTGATCAGCGGGTCCATGGCACTGCCAACGTGCTGGTGTGCGACGCAAGCGTGATGCCGAGCTGCATCCGCGTGAACGCGCAGCTGACCACGATGGCAATGGCCGACCGCGTGACCCACGGGCGGAGGGTGTTCGGGTAGAGTGATTTCGAGTGAAATGGAACATTTCACGGCTCGGAAATCACGGCGAAACAGAAATCCGCCTCAGCTCCCGCTGCGCGGTGCGCGGAACTGCTGGCTGCCCTGATTGAGGGTCACCGCCGTCGCGGGCCCCTCGGCGCCTTCGAACACCAGCGTCGCATCCACGCGCTCGGCGCGGAATTCGAGCGGGCCGATGGGGGTGAGCGGGATCGCCTGCTGGCCGGTCAGCTGCCCGGTCAGCCCGCTGCCGTCCTCGGCGAAGGCGATGGTCAGCGTTGAGGCACCGAAGGCATAGCGACCGACAAAGCGCTCCAGCTCCGCACGCGGCAGGGTGATGGCGGGTGCATCAAGCGGGATCGGGCCTCGGCGCGCCGCTCTCTGCCCGGGCAGCTCGCCGTTCTGGACGAATTCCATCACCGGAGTGCCGTCAGCCTCGCGGCGCAAGCTGAACCAGGTGAGGGTCGAAGGGCTGTAGAAGAAGCGGTTGTTCCCGGCGGCAAAGGCCTCGAGCGAGGCCCCGCCGACCCGCTGGGTGAACAGCCGGCCCGAGCGCGCGAAGAACCGGCGCTCACCGCCGCCGGGAAGGCTGTAGACGCCAAAGAACGGCTCGAGCGCCTTGAGATCGGGCTCGATGGCGGTGAAGGCGGGATAGGGGTCGCCGATTGTGGCTGCCGCGATGCGGCGCATCACCGTGCCCGGCGTGGTCTCCGGCGAATCGCTGTTGGTGAAGACCGCGACGAACACGTCCGCCGAGGGGATGTAGATGCTGTCGGTCGCAAAGCCGAAAATGCCGCCGTTGTGCCCGACCGTGGGCTTGCCGCGCAGCGTGTTGAGCTCCAGCCCGAAGCCATAGGGCCGGGTGGAGCCATCAGGCAGCATCGTCGGTGTGGTCATCAGCGCGTAGTGCGCGGCATTGACCACCTTGCCGTGGTGCAGCGCCTGCGCCCACTTGGCCAGATCACCCGCCGTGCCGATCAGCGCGCCCGCCGCGCCCGGCGCGCTCATGTGGACCGGCTGCGCGAGAGCGGCCTCGGGGCCCCCCTCGCCGGTGTAGCCGCGCGCCATCGCCGGGGTCGCCTCGCCCTCCACCCCGTCGCGGATCGAGGCCAGCCCGAGCGGGCGGGCGATCCGCTTTTCGACCGCCTTGTGCCACGGCATGCCGGTGACCTGCTCGATGATCGCACCGAGCAGGACGTAGCCCGAGTTGTTGTAGGCCCACACCTCGCCCGGCTGGCTGACCGCGGGCGCATCGCGGAACAGCGCGATCAGTTCGGCGGTGGTGCGCGCGCGGGCGGTACTCTCGGGCGCCATCACGCCGGGTATTTCGGTGTAGGACTGGATGCCGCTGGTGTGCTGGAGCAACTGGCGCACCGTGGCCGAAGCGCCCGGCTGCGGGTAATCGGGCAGGAATTTCGAGAGCGGATCGTCGAGCGAGAGCTTGCGCTCCTGCGCGAGCTGGACGATCACCGCGGCGGCGAACTGCTTGGTGATCGAGCCGAGCCGGAACACCGTATCGGGCGTGATCGCCTTCCCGCCCGAGACATCGGCCATCCCGCGCGCGCCCTGATAGACGATCTTGCCGCGCTGCATCACCACCACCGCCGCACCCGGCCCCTGGGCAGAGTAGCTTTCGGCGAGGATCGCATCGGCCAGCGCGCGCAGATCCTCGGGAGAGGGAGTTGCTGCGTTGGTTGAGGGCGCTGCGGTCTCGGCAGCCGCTGGCACCGCCACTGCCAGCAGAGCCACTGCCGCCAGCACATGGCCGGTCATCGTCACGATCTTGCGCATTTCTCTCACCCCCCGTTTGCGGGCGGAGCGTATTGCGTATCTAAGACACCTGTCAAGGCGCGGTGCGCAGTCGGGAGCGATGGCAGGTTCTGGGCAGTGACCGGCTCGGAGTGAATGACCGGGATTGGGCGGGAAGGCGGAAAGGCGGCTTTGCCCCTAAACCTGATCGAAATAGCGAAAATGAAAGCCAGTGATCTTGGCCTTGTCCAAAATCTCACGCACATCGTCCGTGCAGAAACTTCCTGCCCCGACGTGCTTGTCATGCCAGAATTTTGCATCACCGATCTGCTGCGTGTCAAAAACCATCGGACCGCGTTGGTCTTTGGGCAGAGTGAAATCAGCAGCCCAGATAAGCCCATCCGAAAGGATCATCTTGGTCGCTTGCCGATTGACGGAATCGATCCGGTTGCAGATCTGCCAGAACCAGCGCTCCTCCAGGAGCGATCCGTCCTTGGCGAGAAACCTGACAGGTTCGAACTGGTGCACGCCGGGTTCGATCTCTTCGATCAAGGCGCGCAGGCGATCACTAACCGAAGCTATGAAAACACCGGCGTAATCTCCGATCCTTTGCCGCGATTTCCAGCGGATGACCCTGGGCACCGTTTCCGGCTTCGCCCGGCGCCCTGAGAACGCCGTACTTGGTCCGCGCAGGGCTGTGCCCCCGTCGCTTGTTTCATCTTCGAGCACCGGCGGCCCGGTCCACCCTTCAACGATCTCAGCAGCGGGATGACTCGAACCGAGCGGGTTCATCGAAAAGGACCAGACCATGACATTACCGTTCAAAAGATTGTCGGGATAGACCGTTGAACCGGTCAAAGGTCAATGACTTGAATGGGGTCGCTAGCCGAACGGCAGGAATTTTCCGGCAGGGGCGCGAACCCGTCGTGCCGCTTTCGGGATCGAGCCTCGGCTTCGGACTTGGCCGCTCGTCTCAGGGAGTTGTCCTATGCCTTCATCGTCTTCTCGGCCCGACCCGGGTCAAGCCCGGGAAGGGGGGCAGAGATTGGAAGGCCGCCGAACAGCCGCGCCGTTTTCCTACTCCTGCGCGGCCTGCTAAGTGTGGCGCCGGCTCTTTATACATTGTGATCGGCGCGGCATCGGGGCCGCAAGCGCGCAGGTGCGAGGCGCGTTTTATCTCGCGGACTCCCTGTCCGTCCGCCCGGAAATTCCGGAACAAGTCGCTGCGATATATGCAGAATAGGACGGGTTGGGAAAGTGACGCGGTGTAACCTTTGTCACCTTCGCCGCACCTCTACCCGCCGTGCGCGGCGATCCATTCCTCGACCACCGGCGCGACCTTGGTGCGCCACTTGCTGCCGTTGAAGATGCCGTAATGCCCCGCGCCCTCGGCCATGTAGTAGCGCTTCTTCGCCTCGGGCAGGTTCGGCGTCAGCTTGAGCGCCGCGCGGGTCTGGCCGAGGCCCGAGATATCGTCGCGCTCACCCTCGACGGCGAGCAGTGCGGTGTCGGTGATCTGCGTGATGTCCACGAGCTCACCCTTGTGGCGGAACTCGCCCTTGGGGATCGAATGCTTCTGGAACACCTCCTCCACCGTCTGGAGGTAGAACTCGGCGGTCATGTCGCAGACCGAGCGGTATTCGTCATAGAAGTCCTTGGTCGCCTGCGCGGATGCCTCGCTCGCCTCGTCGCCGGCGGTGAGGTGTTTGAACATCTCGTAGTGGCTCATCATGTGGCTGCGCAGGTTCATGCTCATGAACGCGGAGAGCTGCATGAAGCCGGGATAGACCCGCCGCCCCGCGCCCGGATACTTGAACGGCACGGTGGCGATCACGCTCTGCCGGAACCATTCGATCGGGCGCTGCATCGCCATGTTGTTGACCACGGTGGGGCATTCGCGGGTGTCGATCGGTCCGCCCATCATCGTCAGCGTGAGCGGGGTGGCGGGGGACTGGCGCAGGTTGAGCAATGCGGTCGCGGCGAAGGCGGGCACGCTCGGCTGGCATACCGCCATCATGTGCGTGCGGCGGCCATCGTTCTTGGCGGTGATGTGCTCGAGAAAGGTAATCAGGTAGTCGATATAGTCATCAAGGTCGAATTCACCGCGGTCGGCCGGCACCATCTTGGCATCGGCCCAATCGGTGATGAACACCTCGCAGCTTTCCAGCATCCGCTCCACCGTGCCGCGCAGCAGCGTGGCATAGTGGCCGCTCATCGGGGCGACGATCAGCAGGCGCGGGCGATCCTTGCCGAGGCCTTCGACCCGGAACCGCTTCAAGTCGCCGAAGGGGCGGCGCAGGACGGTCGATTCGGAGACGGGATAGCACTGTCCGCCGACCGCCACCTCGCGGATGCCGAATTCGGGCTTGGGGTAGGCTGCGGTCGCATGGGCGAAAACATCGAGCGCGCTGGCTGCCATCGGGCCGAAGCCGGAGTAGCCCAAGGGGTTGACCGGGTTGGACAAAATCTCCGACCCTATCGAAGCGAGGGCGCTGGCGCTGTTCAACCAGCTGCGCTGCATCTCATATGCGAAATAGAGCATGAAAAAACCTCTTGCGCGAAGACGAACGGGTGCGGCGTCTCGTGGTCGGTGCCGCTTGGAGCCCAAGATGAACTCTCGGCGGGCATTGTGCAATGCACAATCCCGGAGGTCTTGCCGGGGATGCGCGCGGGCAAACCGCTTTTTGCACGTGAAATCGACGCCGACCGGGTCTAGAGGCCCCAGACCATGCACGCCGATCTCCCCCCGCACGACGCGACCGAGACCCCCGACGACCTGCCCGAGCCTGCGGCGCAGGCTCTGTCGGTCCCGGCCGAGCCCGCGCCCAAGTCGCGCAGCCTTGCGCCCTTGCGGATGGTGTTCGGCACCGCGCTCCAATACCCGCGCCAGATCGCGCTGGCGTTGGTCGCGCTGTTCATCACCTCGGCGGCGACGCTGGCGATCCCCTACCGCTTCAAGGTGATCATCGACGAGGCTTTCTCCGGCGGGGCCGACCCCGAACAGATCGGCCACGCCTTCCAGTACCTTTTGATGATCGTCGCGATCCTCGGCCTCGGCACGGCGCTGCGGTTCTATTTCGTCAGCTGGATCGGCGAGCGGGTGGTGGCCGACATCCGCCTCAAGGTGCAGGAAAACCTGCTGCGCCTCTCGCCCGGCTTCTACGAGGTCAACAGCCCCAAGGAAATCTCGAGCCGGATGACGTCCGACACTGCGGTGATCGAGAATGTGGTCGGCACCACCGTTTCGGTCGCGCTGCGCAACACGCTGACGGGCATCGGCGGGATCGGGTTCCTCGTCTACCTCGCGCCCTCGCTGACGCTGGGCCTCCTCATCGGCATCCCGCTGATCATCATCCCGATCGTGTTCTTCGGGCGCAAGATCCGCGCCGTCTCGCGCTCCAGCCAGGACCGGATCGCAGACGTCGGCGCCTATGTCACCGAGGTGCTCTCGGCAATGAAGATCGTCCAGAGCTTCGGGCAGGAAGGCCGCGAGAACGAGCGGTTTGCCAGCGTGGTCGAAAGCACCTTCGACACCGCGCGCCGCCGCATCCTGCTGCGTGCGGCGATGACGACGGTCGTGATCCTGCTGGTGTTCGGCGGCGTGGTGCTGGTGATGTGGCGCGGTGCGCTCGCGGTGGCGGCAGGTGAGATCAGCGGCGGCACCATCGCCGCCTTCGTGCTCACCGGCGGGTTGGTCGCGGGGGCCTTGGGCGCGCTCACCGAAGTCTATGGCGACCTGCTGCGCGGCGCGGGCGCGGCGAGCCGACTTGCCGAACTGCTTGACGCGCGGCCCGAGATCGCCCCCCCGGCCCGGCCCGAGCGTCTGCCCGAGCCTGCGCGCGGGGTAGCGGAAGGTGACATTGCGGAAAGACAGGCTCCCGCGCGCCCCGAGGCGGCGGCGCTGAAGGACTTCACGCTCGAGATCGAGCCGGGCGAGACGGTCGCGATTGTCGGCCCCTCGGGCGCGG
>JACESM010000148.1 GCA_013911835.1 Porphyrobacter sp.
CGGCAACGATGTGCGCGACGACCAAGTTCCGCAATGCCGGGCAGGTCTGCGTCTCGCCGACGCGGTTTCTGGTGGCGCGCGAGATCTACGACGCTTTCGTGGCCGAATTCGCCTCCATCGCGGGCAAGATCAAGGTCGGCGATCCGGGCGCGGACGAGAGCGTCGACATGGGCCCGCTCGCCCATGCCCGGCGGATTTCCGCGATGGAACAGGTGGTCGCCGATACGGGTGCGGGCCGCGGCGAGGTGGTGACCGGCGGTGCGGCGATCCCGGGCAGAGGGTTCTTCTTCCAGCCCACCGTAATCGCCAACCCCGCCCCCGACAGCCGATTCATGACCGAGGAGCCCTTCGGACCGGTCGCGGGGATTGTGCCCTTCGGTGCGATCGAGGACGCGGTCGGGATCGCCAACAGCTTGCGCTACGGGCTTGCCGCCTATGCCTTCTCGGGCAATCTCGACGAAGCGCATTACCTCGGCCGGGCGCTGCGCGCCGGGATGGTGGGGATCAACCAGCTGATCGTGTCCTCACCCGAAACCCCGTTCGGCGGGGTCGGCGACAGCGGGTTCGGATCGGAGGGCGGGGAGGAAGGCTACCTCGCCTTCACCGACACCAAGCTGGTGATGCTCGCGAAAGCGGGCGGGTAGAGCCTAGCCGAGGAACCGCGACAGCAGCGACTTCGGCTTTTCCATCGGCTGGATGCGGCCATAGCGCGCGCGGCGCGAGTGTTCATTCGACAGGCAAACAGTGCGGCGCATGGGATCCGGTCCGCTGGACCAGATAGTCGGCTTTTCCATCGTTGCGTCCCCGAATCGGCGGCTTTGTTATGGCGCGGAAGCTAACACCAAACCTGTGGATAAAACGAGTCTTAATGACCTCCTGCGCGAAATTGCTTGGGAGGAAGTCAATAGGGACAAGCCCGGCGAAAGCAGTTTGGTTCCCGGTTTTGCGCAAATCCGACTAAACAGCGCTGGAGCTAGCTGGTGGTGCGCTGCACACCGGCCGCGCGGACGTCGGCGAGCGTGGGGTAGCCGTTGACCGCCATCAGCAGGTCGGCCTCGGCGAGGATCGAGCGCAGCACCCACGCCGCGCCCTCGGCCCCGCCGAGCGCTAGGCCATAGGTATAGGGCCGCCCGACGCCGACCGCACGCGCGCCCATCGCCAAGGCCTTGACAGCATCCGTGCCCGAGCGGACTCCGCTGTCAAACAGCACGGGCACATCGCCCGCCGCCGCGACAACATCGGCGAGGAGATCGATGGTCGCGATCCCGCCATTGGCCTGCCGCCCGCCGTGGTTCGAGCAATAGATCGCGTCAGCCCCAGTCTCGACCGCGCGGCGCGCATCATCCGGGTGGCAGATGCCTTTCAATACGATGGGGAGCTTCGTCACCGACTTGAACCACGCCATGTCGTCCCAGGTCAGAACCTGCCCAAAGGTCGCCGCCCAGGTGAAGATCGCCGCCGCCGGGTCTTCCTCGGGCGGCTTCGCCAGCAGCGAGCGGAACACCGGATCGGTGAAGTAGTTCTGCAGCACCTTGCCGCGCAATTGCGGGAAGTTCGAGGCGTTCAAGTCGCGCGGCCGCCAGCCAGTCACCCAGGTATCCAGCGTCACGACCAGCGCCTTGTAGCCCGCCACCTCGGCGCGGCGGATCAGGCTTGTCGCAAGCTCGCGGTTCTTGGGGGTGTAGAGCTGGAACCATGCGGGCGTGTCCCCGCAGGCCTTTTTCACATCCTCCAGCGGATCATTGGCGAGGGTGGAGGCGCAGAACGGCACCCCCGTCAGCGCCGAGGCGCGCGCGGCGGCCATGTCGCCGTGGCGGTCCTGCGAGGCCTCGCCGTTCAAACCGATCGGCGCCATAAACAGAGGCGTGGGATAGCGGTGGCCGAACAGCTCGATGGAGAGATCGCGCGTGCTGCAATCGACCATCATGCGCGGCACCATGCCCCAGTGGTGGAAGGCGGCGGCGTTCTGGTCCTGCGTGTGCTCGTCCCCGCAGCCGCCCGCGACGTAGTTGGTGAGCATCGGCCCGAGCGCCTCGTGCGCACGCTTTTCAAGGGTGGCGAAATCGACCGGGTAGGTCGGCAGGATGCCGCGCAGGCCAGCGTTGTAGATCTCGTTCTGCATCGCGCCGAAATAGGTCATGGCGGCTGGTCTCTCCCGTGTTTGTTTTGCGGAGAGATCAGCCGATGCAGCCGGTCAGAGCAAGCGCTTTCTAGGCTAACAGACGTTGCAGGCGCGGGCGCAGGCGGAGGAAGCGGATGTACAGCGCCTCAAGCAGACGCAGCACGCGGCGGTTGCGCGCGGCAAGGCCGAGCGGGCGCAGCAGCGGGATGGCCCGCCACATTGCAGCGAAGGCGGCGGCGCCATCGTGGATCACCCCGTCCTCCTCGGCATGGAAACGGGCGAGGAGCTGCGCGCGGTCGATGGGGCAGGAGGGGTCGCTGCCCTGCGCGACATCGATGAAGCGGATAGCGCCGCGCCGGTCGAGCCGCCGCATCACCGCGATCTCGCGCAGGCACAGCGGACATGCGCCGTCGTACCAGACCGTCACATCGCTCACGGCGCGATCCACAGGCGAATGATATAGGCGACCGCGCCCAGCACCGCGACGCTCGCCGCCCAGATGCCGACCATCCAGAGCAGGCGCTGCCAGAAGGGGGGCTCCGGCGGTTGCTCGGGGGGCATCAACATTCTTGTTGTCCTACCGCTTCGCTACTTGAGGACATCAGTGATACCCCTCATCCGCCACCTTGCCCCTGAACACCCAATAGGCCCAGGCGGTGTAGGCGAGGATCAGCGGCAGGGTCAGCGCCACGCCGACCAGCATGAAGGCTTGGCTGCGGTAGGGCGCCGCCGCCTCCCAGATGGTCACGCTCTCGGGCACGGCATAGGGCCAGATCGTGACGCCGAGCCCGCTCATGCCGAGGAAGAACAGCGCGATTCCCAGCCAGAAGGGCTTCGAATTGCGCTCCTTGAGGATCGCGCGCAGCATCGACAGGGCGACGATGGCGGTCAGGATCGGCACCGGCGCGACGTAGTAGATCTCGGGCGCTGACAGCCAGCGTGCGGCGTAGTCGGCGTTGAGGGCGATGTTGTAGAGGCTCACCGCACCCATGAGCACAATCGTCGCCCCGCCCGCCCAGATTGCGAGCTTGCGTGCGTGAGCCTGCTCCTCGCCATCGAGCTTCCAGATCAGCCAGGTGCTCCCCAGCAAAGCGTAGCCCGCCACCGTTCCGAGGCCGGTCAGCAGCGTGTACGGCGTGAGCCAGTCCCACCAACTACCCGCATACGACCGGTCAACCACCTCGATACCCTGCAGCAACGCCCCCAGCGTCATTCCCTGCGCCAGTGCTGCCACGAAAGAGCCGCCGGTGAAGGCCATGTCCCAGAATTTCTGGTGGCCCGGATCACGCCAGCGGTATTCGAACGCGACCCCGCGGAACACCAGGCCCAGCAGCATGGCGATGATGAGCGGATAGGTCGCAGGCAGGATCACTGCATAGGCGAGCGGGAAGGCGGCGAACAACCCGCCTCCCCCCAGCACCAGCCAGGTCTCGTTCCCGTCCCACACCGGCGCGATCGAATTCATCGCCCGGTCGCGCTCGCGCCCGGGTTTGAAGGTCGGGAAGAGGATGCCGATGCCGAGGTCGAAGCCGTCCATCACCACATAGGCGAAGACCGCAAAGGCGATGATGAAGGCCCAGATGACGGTGAGGTCCATCACACTGGCTCCCTGTCGGCAGGTGCCTCGGTCGGCAGCGTTTCGGCACCGCCCGGGTTCTGCGTCGGCCCGGGGGTGATGCCCGCGGTCCGGATCGGGCCGACATCGCCGCGCTTCACGCCATATTCGCCAGCATGAGGCGCCTTGCCCATCAGCTTGAGGATGTACCACACGCCGATCCCGAACACGGTGAAATAGACGATGATAAAGGCGAGCAGCGAGGCGGCGACCGCAGGCGCATCCAAGGGACTCGCGGCGTCGGCGGTGCGCAGCAAGCCGTAGATGACGAAAGGCTGGCGGCCCACCTCGGTGGTGATCCATCCGGCGAGCACGGCGGCGAAACCGCTCGGCCCCATCAGCACGGCGGCGCGGTGGAGCCAGGGCATGTCATACAGCCGCCCGCGCACCCGCCCCCACAGGCTCCACAACCCGATGCCGAGCATCGCAAAGCCGATGCCGACCATGATGCGGAAGCTCCAGAACAGCATCGGCACCGGGGGCTCGAGATCGTCGGGCACGGTATCGAGGCCCGCAAGCGGCGCGTTCAAATCGTGCTTCAGGATCAGCGACGACATCTTGGGGATTTCGATAGCGTAGCGCACCGTCTTCGCCTCGCTGTCGGGAATGCCGAACAGGATCAGCGGCGCGCCATCGGGGTGGCTCTGGTAGTGCCCCTCCATCGCCATCACCTTGGCCGGCTGATGCTCCAATGTGTTGAGCCCGTGCATGTCGCCCGCGAAGATTTGCGCGGGCGTGACAATCGCGGCCATCCACATCGCCATCGAGAACATCTTGCGGGCATGCGGATTGGCGCGGTCCTTGAGCAGGTGCCACGCGCCCACCGCGCCGACCACGAAGGCGGTCGTCAGGTAGGCCGCCATCACGGTGTGGACGAGGCGATAGGGAAAGCTCGGGTTGAAGACGATGTCCCACCAGCTCGGCCCCGGCAGGAACTGGCCATTCGCGCCGATCTCGTAACCCGTCGGCGTCTGCATCCAGCTGTTGACGCTCAGAATCCAGAAGGCCGAAACAAAGGTGCCCAGCGCCACCATGAAGGTCGCGAAGAAGTGCAGCTTCTTGCCGACCTTGTTCATCCCGAACAGCATCACGCCAAGGAAGCCCGCTTCAAGGAAGAAGGCGGTCAGCACCTCGTAGGCCATCAGCGGGCCGATCACCGACCCCGCCTTGTCGGAGAACACCGACCAGTTGGTGCCGAACTGATAGGACATGACGATCCCCGAGACGACGCCCATCGCAAAGGCGATCGCGAAGATCTTGAGCCAGTACTTGAACAGGTCGAGATAGACCGATTTTCCGGTCTTCAGCCACAGCCCCTCGAGCACCATGAGGTAGCTCGCCAGCCCGATCGAGAAGGCCGGGAAGAAGAAGTGGAAGCTCACCGTGAAGGCGAACTGGATCCGTGCGAGCAGCAGGGCGTCGAGGTTTTCGAACATGACTGGCAGCTAATCCCTTGCCGGCGGCGATCAATTGCTTTTGGTGCAACCGAGATACGGTTTGAGGCCGAAAGGGTTGCAGGAGCCTCGCGAGAAGGCGCGCCTTACGCCCAGAGCGCCAGTCCGCTGCGGTAGAGCATGTAGGTCGCGACGGCGAAGATCAGCAACGCGAACACGGTCTTGAGCTGGCCGCCGTCCGAGAGGCGGTGCGAGGCGCGTGTGCCGATCAGGCCGCCTGCGGTGCCTCCGGCGATGAACACCGCTGCTAGCCCCCAATCGATCATGCCCGAAGCCGCGTAATTGCCCGCCGTCGCAAGGCCAAAGGCGGTCACCGCGACAAGGCTGGTGCCGACCGCGTTCACCATCATCATGTCGGTCGAGGCGATCAGGCCGGGAACGATCAGAAAGCCGCCGCCGATCCCGAAAAAACCGCTGAAGGCCCCGGTGCCGAGACCGTAGGCGACAAGGCGCGGGGCATTGTCGCGGCCGAGCCTCACGTCGGGGGTGCCTAGCGCCTTGCGGCTGCGCAGCATCAGCGCGCCCACCACCAGCATCAGCAACGCGAAAAGGAACAGCAGCTTCTCGCCATCAAAACTCTTGCCGAGGCTCGACCCGGCGAGCGCGCCAATCACGCCGACGGTCGCATACACCAGCCCGCAGGGCCAACGCACATCACCTGCACGCGCGTGCTGGGCAAGGCCGATCGCGGCATTGGCGGCGACCGCCAGCGCGCTGGTGCCAATCGCAACATGGGGGTCCTTGACGCCCACCAGATAGACCATCAGCGGGACGGCAAGGATCGACCCGCCGCCCCCGACAAGGCCGAGCGTGAAGCCGACCAGCACGCCCGACAATCCGCCGAGCGTCAGGTGCAGCGTGTCAGTCATGTGCGGCCCCGCGTCTCTGCCAAGCGCGCGAAACCCATGCCGACCAGCATCGCGGCGACGAAGATCGCGGCCGGCACGGGCGCGATGACGAGCGCGGCAAAGCCGGGACCGGGGCACAGGCCCGCGATCCCCCAACCGATGCCGAACAGCGCCGATCCGCCCACGAGCCGCGGGGTGATGTCGCGCGCGTCGGGCAGGGAGAAGCTCTCCTCAAACGCCGGGCGCTGCATCCGGCGTTGGATCGCCCAGGCGAGTGCCATCACCAGCACTGCCCCGCCCATCACGAAGGCCAGCGTCGGGTCCCAGCTTCCGAACAGATCGAGGAACCCGCGCACCCGCGCCGGATCGGTCATGCCGCCGATGGTGAGCCCCGCGCCGAAGATCGCGCCCGAGACGAGCGGCAGGATCAGGGAGCGGATCATGGCAGCACCGCGAGGCCGAAGGCGTTCATCGCCGCTACGGTGGCAAAGCCGGTCACCATGAAGGTCGCCACCGCGACCAGTGAGCGCTGCGAGAGACGGCTCATGCCGCACACCCCGTGCCCGCTGGTGCACCCGCCGCCGAGACGCGTGCCGAAGCCGACGATGAGGCCGGCCACCACCAGCGTGACAGGATCGGCAAAGGCAGGCGCGGCCGAAGCGGTCAGGCGGGTGACCAACAGCGCGCCGAGCGGCAGGCCGATGACGAAAGCCCAGGCCGCGCTGCGCGGCAGCGAGCTCTCGGCCATTCCAAAGGCGCGCGCGGCGATGCCCGAGACGCCCGCGATCCGCCCTGCCCCCAGCAGCATCAACGCCGCCGCGAGACCGATCAGCAAGCCGCCCGCCAGCCCGGCAAGCGGGTCCGCATCAGGAAAGCCTGGCAGGGTCATACCGCGTTCACCGGCAGCTTGAGGTAAGTGACGCCGTTATCGTCCGGCGGCGGCAGGTGGCCCGCGCGCATGTTTACCTGCACGCTCGGCAGGATCAGGCGCGGCATGGCAAGCGTCGCGTCGCGCGCCTCGCGCATGGCCACGAAATCATCCTCGGCGATGCCGTCATGGGCGTGGACATTGCCCTCCCGCTCGGCGGCGACGGTGGTCTCCCACACATATTCGCTGCGGCCCTTGGGCAGGTAGTCGTGGC
>JACESM010000149.1 GCA_013911835.1 Porphyrobacter sp.
GATCTGATGAGCCTCAGCCGGGTCGAGGCCGAAAAGCACGAACTGCCCACCACGCACATCGACCTTGCCTCGCTGGTCGAGCGGGCCGCGCGCGATGCGGCTGGATCGCACCGGGCCGACCGCCTCGAACTCCAGCTCGGCGCCGAACCGGTGGTGCTTGGCGATCTCCAGCAGCTCGAACAGGTGGTGCGCAACCTTGTCGACAATGCGCTGAAATATGGCGCGGCCGACCGGCCGGTGACGGTGGCGCTCGACCTTGCGCAGGGAGAACTGGCGCGGATCGCGGTGACCGATGAGGGCGAAGGCATCGCGCCAGAGCACATCCCGCACCTGACGCGCCGCTTCTACCGTACCGATCCGGGCCGCAGTCGCGCCTCGGGGGGAACCGGGCTCGGCCTTGCGATCGTAAAGCACATTGTGGAACGCCACCGCGGGCGGCTCGACATCACCAGCGCGCTCGGCAAAGGCACCCGCGTGGTGGTGCGCCTCCCGCTCGCCGAAGCAGAAACCCCCGCCGAAACGCCCGCTCCCGAAGGCGAAGCAGAGGGCCCCCTCACCGAGCAATCGCAACAAGTGTCATAGACGTGTCTTATTTCTTCAACATGGCGCCGCCATGGCGTAGAGGCTGGGGGGTGCGGCGCGGGCCCGCCGCGCAACTCCCGGCCTGATTGACCAACGCGCACTCCCGGCAGGAAAACAAAGGCTGTTATGTCGCCGATCACGCTGATCCTGATTGCTATTGGCCTCGGCCTGCTCGGCTGGCTGGCGGGCCGTGCAAAGGCGTGGAGCTTCCAGACGGGCGACGCCGCCATGCGCCCGGCCTCGCGCCCGATCTACCACGCCTGGTATGTCGCGCTGTGGGTGGTGCTGCCGGTGCTCGCCTTCGTGGCCGCCTGGTCGGTGATCGCGCCCATTCTCGTGCTGCAATCTGTGCTCGCCACGCCCGAGGCGCAGAGCCTGACCGGCTTCGATTTCGAGCGTAATGCCTTCATCGGCGAGGCCCGCGCGGTCGCACTGGGGCAGGCACCGGGTGTCTTCAACACCGAGGCCGAGCCACTGATCGCGCCCTTCCGCGATGCCTTTGCCCGTTACAACACCATCGGCATCATCGTGACCGTGCTGATCGCGCTCGCAGGCGGAGCGCTCGCCTTCCTGCGCCTCAAGCCGCAATTCGGTGCGCGCACCAAGGTCGAGCGGACGGTGCTGACGATCCTGCTGCTCGCCTCGCTCGTCGCGATCCTCACCACGCTCGGCATCTTTGCGAGCCTGGTGTTTGAAACGTTCCGCTTCTTTGGCATGGTCTCGCCGATCGATTTCCTGTTCGGCCTCAAGTGGGGGCCCGACACGCTTGCTGCCCCGGATACGATCGATCCCTCCCACTACGGCGCGGTGCCGCTGTTCTGGGGGACGATCTTCATCGGCGCGATCATCGCGATGGTGGTCGCGATTCCGCTCGGCCTGATGAGCGCGATCTACCTCACCCAATATGCCGATCCGCGGGTGCGCGCGTGGATCAAGCCACTGCTGGAACTGCTCGCGGGCGTGCCCACCGTGGTCTACGGCTATTTCGCCGCGCTGACGCTCGCCCCGATGATCCGCAATGCCGCCGTGGCGCTGGGCGCCACCAACGCCTCGACCGAGAGCGCGCTAGCCGCAGGCATCGTGATGGGGGTGATGATCATCCCCTTCGTCTCCTCGATGGCGGACGATTCGATGGCCGCTGTCCCCGGCGCGATGCGTGACGGGAGCCTCGCGATGGGCGCAACCAAATCCGAGACGATCCAGCGCGTGCTGTTCCCCGCCGCGCTCCCCGGGATCGTTGCCGGGATCATGCTCGCGGTCAGCCGCGCGATCGGCGAGACGATGATCGTCGTGATGGCCGCCTCGCAGGCCGCCAACCTCACCGCCAACCCGTTGGAGCCGATCTCGACCGTCACCGTCCAGATCGTCAACCTGCTGACCGGCGAACAGAGCACCGACCACCCCGCCACGCTCAGCGCCTATGCGCTGGGCTTCGTGCTGTTCATGGTCACCCTCGCCCTCAACTTCGTCGCCCTGCGCGTCGTCAAGCGTTTCCGGGAGGCCTACGAATGAGCAGCATCCCCATGGGCAGCAACGGCACCGCCGCTGACAAGGCGCAGGCCCTCGGCCCGACCCGTACCGCCGCCTTCGAGGCGCGTCTCGCCAAGCGCTACCGCGCCGAACGCAATTTCCGCCTGCTCGGCCTTGGCGCGGTGGCCTTCTCGGTCGCGGTGCTGGTGTTCCTGCTCGGCAACATGCTGATGAACGGCATCGCCGGCTTCCAGCGCCCCGAACTCGCGGTGACGATCAACTTCCCCGAAAGCGGCATCACCGGCGATGCCACCTCGCTGACCGCGCCCACCGCCGGGCAAACGCTCGAGATGCAGGGCCTGCCACAGATCGTAACGCTGTTCGCCGAACAGCAGCTCGGAGCCGAGGCCGCAAAGCAAATCGCGCCCGACGCTTGGCGCGATGTCGTCGCCGCGCTTGCCGAAGACCCCACGCTGATCACCCGCAGCGAGACCTTGACCCTGCCCACCACCTCGGCGCTCGGCGCGGCGCTCCGGGGCGAAGGCGCGCCCGAACTGCAGGCGCTCGCGACCAAGCTCGCCGCCGAGGGCAAGCTGGCGCGCAACTGGGATTGGGGTTTCCTCGCCCGCTCGGACGCGACCACACCGCAATCGGTCGGCATCTGGGGGGCGCTCAAGGGCTCGATGCTGACCATGCTGGTGACGCTGGTGCTGGCCTTCCCGATCGGGGTGCTCTCGGCGCTCTACCTCGAGGAATATGCGCCCCGCGGGCGCTGGACCGACATCATCGAAGTCTCGATCAGCAACCTTGCCGCTGTGCCATCGATCATTTTCGGCCTGCTCGGCCTGTCGCTGTTCCTCACCGCCTTCCCGGGCCTGCGCTCGGCCCCGATCATCGGGGGGATGACGCTGGCGCTGATGACCATGCCCGTCATCGTCATCTCCGGACGCAACGCGATCAAGGCAGTGCCGCCCTCAATCCGTGACGGGGCGCTCGCGATCGGGGCCTCGCCGGTGCAGGTGGTGTTCCACCACGTGCTGCCGCTCGCCCTGCCCGGCATGCTCACCGGCACCATCATCGGCATGGCCCGCGCGCTGGGCGAGACCGCGCCGCTGCTGCTGATCGGCATGCGCATCTTCGTCGCCACCCCGCCCGAAGGCTTCACCTCGCCTGCCACCGTCCTGCCGATGCAGATCTTCCTGTGGTCGGACGAGATCGATCGCGGCTTTGTCGAACGCACCAGCGCGGCTATCATCGTGCTGCTGGCGTTCCTCCTCGCCATGAATGGCCTTGCCATCTACCTCCGCAACAAGTTCGAGAAACGCTGGTGACTGTGATCCATCCCAATATGGCTGACGAAGGCGCCAAGATCCGCGCGCGCGATGTCTGTGTCTTCTACGGCGAGAAAAAGGCGATCGACGAGGTGTCGATCGACATATCGCCCAATTACGTCACCGCCTTCATCGGCCCCTCGGGCTGCGGCAAGTCGACCTTCCTGCGGTGCTTCAACCGCATGAACGACACCATCGGCGCGGCCAAGGTGACCGGGCTGATCGAGCTTGACGGCGAGGATATCCACGGCAGCCGCATGGACGTGGTCCAGCTGCGCGCCCGGGTCGGCATGGTGTTCCAGAAGCCCAACCCCTTCCCCAAGTCGATCTACGAGAACATCGCCTACGGCCCCAAGATCCACGGCCTCGCGGAAAAGAAGGCCGATCTCGACGTGATCGTCGAACGCTCGCTGACCCGTGCGGGGCTGTGGGACGAGGTCAAGGACCGGCTCGACGATTCGGGCACCGCGCTCTCGGGCGGCCAGCAGCAGCGCCTGTGCATCGCGCGCGCGATTGCGGTCGACCCCGAAGTGATTCTGATGGACGAGCCGGCCTCGGCGCTCGACCCCATCGCCACCGCCAAGATCGAGGAACTGATCGACGAGCTGTCGGGTCGCTACGCGATCGTCATCGTCACCCACTCGATGCAACAGGCCGCGCGCGTCAGCCAGCGCACTGCCTTCTTCCACCTCGGCAAGATGGTCGAATACGGCCCGACCTCGGAAATCTTCACCAATCCGATCGAGGAACGTACCAAGGATTATATCACCGGAAGGTACGGCTGATGGCAGAGCACACGGTCAAGGCCTTCGATGAGGACATCACCCGCCTGCGCGGGTTGATCGCGGAGATGGGCGGCCTGGCCGAAGTGGCCATCGCGGAATCGCTCGATGCGCTGGTGCGCGGGGACGAGGTGCTGGCCGAACAGGTCATCGCGCGCGACAAGCGGATCGATGCGCTGGAAATCGAGGTCGACAAGCTCGCGGTGCGGATCATCGCCTTGCGCGCGCCAATGGCCGACGACCTGCGCGAAGTGATCGCGGCGCTCAAGATCGGCGGCGTGCTGGAACGGATCGGCGATTATTCCAAGAACATCGCCAAGCGCACCGGCATGATCGAAGGCCGCGCCCGGTTCGAACCGCTCACCCTGCTGCCCACCATGGGCGAGCTGGCGGGCGAGATGGTCCATGACGTGCTCACCGCCTATGCCGCACGCGATCCTGACCTGGCGCGTGAGGTGATCGCCACCGACGCCAAGGTCGATGGCTTCTACAACTCGATCTTTCGCAACCTTGTCAGCTATATGGTCGAAAACCCTTCGACCATTTCGAGCGCGGCACAGCTTTTGTTCGTGGCCCGCAACATCGAACGCATCGGCGACCATGCGACCAACGTCGCCGAAATGGTTCACTTCGCCGCGACCGGCACTTATCCGCCCGAAGGCGACCGCTGAGCCCACGCCTGCCGCTGTCATCCTGTTGTTGAAAACTTGCCATGGGCGGTTTCATCAAACTGTCGCGCAAGTGACACATAGGGTTGCCGAGGCGCTCGCTTGGGGAAGCGCAAGGAGGCATTCGCCGCATGTCCGCTGCCAAACTTCTGCTGGTCGAAGACGATCCGGCACTGTCCGAACTGCTCGAATATCGGTTCCAGAACGAAGGCTATGCAGTGCGCTGCACCGGTGACGGTGACGAAGCACTGGTGCTCGCCGCCGAGGAGACGCCCGATCTCATCATCCTCGACTGGATGATCGAAGGCACGAGCGGGATCGAAGTGTGCCGCCGCCTGCGCCGCGACAAGGAAACCGCGCACGTCCCCATCATCATGCTCACCGCGCGCGAGGCCGAGGACGACCGTGTCCGGGGCCTTGAAACCGGCGCGGATGATTACCTCACAAAGCCCTTCTCCCCGCGCGAGCTGCTGGCCCGTGTCGCCGCGGTGATGCGCCGCATCCGTCCCGCGCTCGCCGGCGAGACGATCGAGGTTGGCGACCTCAAGCTCGATCCGGTCGCGCACAAGGTGCAGCGCCGGGGCCGCGCGCTCCAGCTGGGGCCGACCGAATACCGCCTCCTGAAGTTCTTCATGGAGAGCCCGGGCCGCGTGTTCAGCCGCGGCCAGCTGCTCGATGGCGTGTGGGGCACCGGCTCGGACATCGAACTGCGCACGGTCGACGTCCACATCCGCCGCCTGCGCAAGGCGATCACGGTGGACGGCACGAAAGACCCGATCCGCACCGTGCGCTCGGCCGGCTACGCGCTCGAAGCGGTCTAGGCTTACTAGCGGCACACCCCCGTCCAGCGATCGTCCTGATCGAGGTGAAAGTGGTCCGCATGGGCCGCGTTGTAATCGGGCGAGAGCACAGTGGCGAAGCTGTCGCAGGCGCCTGCACGCACCGCGCGCAGGAAGCGGGCCTTGGGGCCATCGCCATCCCAGTCCTTCAGCACGCTGATCCGGCGGCCGTCTTCGAGCACGAAGGCGGCAATGTCGATCGCATTGGCGGTGGCGTGCTCGCTCCAGGGAGCATCGCTGCTGCCATACATCCGGCGGCAGGAGAAGGCGCCAAGGTGCTCGATTCGCTTGAGGTCGCTTCCCAGAATTTCGCGCGCCGCGGGAGTGACGCTGTCGCGGCGCCAGATTTCGAGCGCGGCGGCGACGGGGCAGGTGACGGGCGGCGTGTCGGGGGCGAGCGGGTAGCCGCCGAGCCGGGTGCGGTCAGGGCGCGCGCAGGGGCCCGCGCCGGTCGGGGCGAGGGCGGTGAAGGCGACATCGCTGCGTTCGAGCACCGCGCGGCATTCGCGCACATCGCCCTTCAGCCGGGCAAGCTTCGCGCGCGTCGCCCACCCCGGAGGGTCGTTCAGGCTCAGCGGCGCCCATGGGTTGTGCTCGGGATGGCCGAGCAGCCACTGCCACCCGGCGATTCCCAGCGCGAGCAGCACCAGCGCGGCAAACGCGGTGCGGGCGGTGCGGCGGCGAGCTTTGGACTTCTTGCGAGGCATCGCAGCGATCCTAATGGAAATCCCGCGACTTGGGCAGGATTCTGTGGTCGCGCGGGTGCCCGGTCACGTTCGCCCTCAAATCTTCTAAACGCGGGGCAAGTTCGTCGATCATGTCGCGCGGGCGCGGCCCCCCTCGATCGGGCATCGGCTTGTTGACCTCGTCCGCGCGGGCGAGCGGGGCGTTGAGCAGATCGTCGGAGAGCGCGTGCAGCCGGTGCGTCGCGTCGGTCATGTGATGGGCGATGACGTGGATCACCTCGTCATCATACTCGACCCGCCCGCGCACCTCCATCAGCCGCGCGCCCATCACCACCTTGCGCTGTTTTTCCTTGAGATCGGGCCAGACCACGAGGTTGATCACGCCGGTCTCGTCCTCGAGCGTGATGAAGGTCACCCCCTTGGCGCTGCCGGGCCGCTGGCGGATCAGCACCACGCCTGCGACCTGCACCATGCTGCGGAATTTGCGGGCCCGCAGATCGGCCGCGCGCACGAAGCCGCGCGCGGCCAGATCGGCGCGCAGGAAAGCCATGGGGTGCGCCTTCAGACTGAGGCGGATGGTCTGGTAATCGGCCACCACCTCCTCGGACAGCGGCATGGCGGGCAAGGCGATCCCCGCCCGCTCCGCCCCCTCCTCGCGCACACCCGCAGCGCGGAACAGCGGCAGATCGGGCGCGGCGATCAGGCTCCTCGCATCCCACAGCGCCTGCCTGCGGGTGAGGCCCAGCGAGGTGAAGGCATCGGCGCTGGCAAGCCGCTCGATATGCGCCGGCGA
>JACESM010000015.1 GCA_013911835.1 Porphyrobacter sp.
GCACAGGACGTTTCTCGATAGTGGGAGCGGCAAGTTGGCAGGTTTCGAGCGTCCCAAGCGTGCATTGGGAAGCCTCGGCTGTGGTGCTGTCAGACTGGCGCCGCCAGCTGCGGGCCGGTTGGGCCTTGCCGAAGGTATCGAAAGCGCCCTGTCAGCCATGCAGCTGTTTGGCGTCCCTTGCTGGGCAACGCTCGGTAACGAGCGGTTCGGCCTGGTCGCGATTCCAGAGAGTGTGCGCGAGCTCCACTTTTTCATCGACAATGATGCAGGAGGCGAGCTCGCAGCGAAGCGCGGGCTGAAGGCATATTCTGCGCCGGACCGTGTCATTCAGCCGCGAGCGCCAGCGTCCACCGGTTTCGACTGGAACGATGAACTCAAGGCGAGGCTCGCTCGGGAAACCTGATCAGCGAGCCAGAGGGGAGGGGGCCTTCGGCTGATTGAGGCCTGCGAGACGCAGGACCTCGTCAGGAGGTTTCCCATGTCTAGCTCTTCCCTCGCTTTCGCATTCGATCCACCATCTCCGCCGCTTGTCGTGACAGTCGCCAAAGCAATGGCGTCGCATTTGGGAGCAGGCCACGCGCTTTCGCGCAGCGACATCAATCGCATCATGACGGACCACTTCGGCGGGAGCGATGCGCTGGGAGCTTGGTCAGTCCGTGATGCACATGCCGCGCTCGAGTTGGCGCAGGTCCACTACTTTCAAGGATCGGAGCATATCTCGCTCTCGACTCCGATCGAAGAGGCGGATCAGTTCTTCTGCCGCCTCGATGCCCGAGTTCCGCCTCAGACCAATCGCAGCGACGAGCAGATCGAATGGCAGCAGTTTGCAACGCCGCCGCGGCTTGCTTGGCTTGCCGCACGGGCCTGTGGACTGATGCCCAACGAGCTCGCGCTCGAACCCTCGGCCGGAACGGGGATGCTTGCGGTCTGGGCCGCCAAAGCCGGCACCCGCCTAGTCCTGAACGAAGTTTCACCGCTGCGCCGCGACTGCCTGACTGTGGCGTTCCCGGCTGCCAGCGTGACCGGACATGATGCCGAGCTGATCGACGAATTGCTCGATCCGGCCGTCGTCCCAAGCGCCGTGCTCATGAACCCGCCCTATTCTCACGGCATCGAGCGGGGCCACGATGGCCGCACCGGGGCGAGGCATCTACGATCGGCCTGGAGCCGCCTTGCTCCCGGCGGAAGGCTAGTCGCGATCATGCCTGAATGGTTCGATTGCGCGCGGTTTCTGGCCGGGATGAAGGGGCCAGTTGCGCTGAGGCTCAATGCCGCAGTCGAACGTGCGTTCGTCAAGCATGGCACCGGGATCACCACGCGACTGCTGGTTCTCGATAAGGTGGCAAGCTCCGACGAGCCTGTGGCGATCCGCACGAACGACTTTCGCCAGCTGGCTGATCTTGTCGATGCTTTGACGGCTCGCGCCAGCGTGGACGCTGTTCCAGAGCCATCGAGCCTTCCGGCCCGTGCGCCATTTCGCCTGGTGGCCGCGCCGCGCTTGCCGCTACCTATACCAGCAAGGATCACTCCTGCAGCCTCCGCCATCGGGGCGCTCACCTACCAGTCGCTCGAAACCCCTGCGCCGCTTGCTCCTCAGGTCGGCCACTATCTGCCCTATCGCCCGAGCAGGATCATGATCGATGGCGCGGCCGGGCATCCGACGCCGCTTGTTGAGTCCGTCGCCATGGGGTCAATCGCCGCACCAATTCCCGATGCTGTACCGCAGCTGCCCGACGGGTTGATTACCAAGGGAATGCTTTCGGCTGCCCAGGCAGAGACACTGATCTACGCTGCAAGTGCCCATGCACGCGACCTTCCTGGCCGGTTCGAGCCAGAGGACAAGGGCTGTTCACTCACGGCATCTGCGGAAGGCCAGACCTACCGACTGGGCTATTTCCTCGGGGACGGAACAGGTGCCGGAAAGGGCCGTCAGGTTGCGAGCGTCATTCTTGATCGATGGGTACGCGGTGAGCGCCGCCATATCTGGATATCGAAGAACGAGGCGCTGCTGGAAGACGCCCGCCGCGACTGGGCCGCCCTTGGCGGCCTCCCGATCGACATCCAGCCGCTGGCGTCCTGGAAGCTGGACACCCCCATCACGATGCGCGACGGGATCCTCTTCGTCACCTATCCGACGCTGCGGTCGGGCCGAAACGACGCGACCCGCCTCGACCAGATACTTGCCTGGGCCGGAGAAGACTTCGACGGCGTTATCGTGTTTGATGAAGCGCACGCCATGGCCAACGCTGCTGGTGGCGAAGGCACTCGCGGCAAGGTCAAAGGATCGGACCAAGGCATTGCCGGGGTGCGCCTGCAGAACCTCCTCCCCCGGGCAAGGGTGCTCTACGCTTCGGCAACTGGTGCGTCCGACGTCAACAACCTCGCCTATGCGACCCGCCTCGGGCTTTGGGGGCCGGAGACTGCCTTCGCCAATCGCGAGGTTTTCGTTGCCGACATTCGCGACGGCGGCATCGCCGCGATGGAACTGGTCGCGCGAGATCTCAAGTCGCTCGGCCTCTACACCGCGCGTGCGCTCTCCTTTGCAGGCGTCGAATATGAAATCCTCGAGCATTGCCTGACCGAGGATCAGATCGCGGTCTACGATTCCTATGCCGAGGCTTGGGCGATCATCCACGCCAACCTGCGCGAAGCGCTGGAGGCCACACGGATCGTTGACAGCGAAACCGGCGGGACGCTCAACTCCGGTGCCAAGTCCGCAGCCTTTTCGATTTTCGAGGGGACCAAGCAGCGCTTCTTCGCGCAGCTGCTTCTGTCGATGAAGCTGCCGAGCCTGTTGCCAGCCATCGACAGTGCGCTTGCCCACGGAAGCGCTGTAGTCGTCCAACTGGTCTCGACCGCCGAAGCCATGCTCAACCGCCGGCTTGCTGACCTCTCGGACGAGGAACGCGAAGCGCTGGAGATTGATCTGTCCCCGCGGGAATATGTGATCGACTATCTGGCCAAGAGCTTTCCTGTCCGCTTGATGGCAGTGTTCACTGACGAAAACGGCAATCCTCGCTCCGAGCCAATGAACGACGAGGACGGCGCGCCGGTACTGTGCCGATCAGCACTCGCCGCGCGCGACAGGATGATGGAGCAGCTCTGCGCTTTGCCGCCCATCGCCACAGCCCTCGATGCCATCATCGAACGCTTCGGCGTCGATCAGGTGGCCGAAGTCACCGGTCGCACGCGCCGGCTCATCGTTGGCCACGATGGCCGTCAGAAACTTCAATCGCGCTCGCCGCGTGCCAACGTCGCTGAAACGCAGGCATTCATGGACGGTGCCAAGCGTATCCTGGTGTTCTCCGATGCCGGGGGCACCGGGCGCAGCTACCATGCCGATCTGGCCGCGAAGAACCAGGCCCGCCGCGTCCACTTCCTGCTCGAGCCGGGCTGGCGGGCTGACGCCGCAATCCAGGGGCTTGGACGGACCAATCGCACCAATCAGGCATCGGCCCCGCTGTTCAGGCCCGTGACGACAGATGTGCGCGGCGAGCGCCGCTTCATTTCGACGATCGCTCGGCGCCTCGACAGCCTCGGCGCTCTGACCCGCGGACAGCGCCAGACCGGTGGCCAAAACCTGTTCGATCCCGCCGACAATCTCGAAAGCATCTACGCCAAGGAGGCGCTTCATCGCTGGTTCGGCTTGCTGTTCACGGGGAAGCTCGAAGCGGTCAGCCTCGGGCGCTTTCAGGAGCTGACAGGCCTGCGGATCGAAGCGCCCGATGGTTCAATCGTCGATGACCTGCCTTCGATCCAGCGGTGGCTTAATCGTATCCTCGCGCTTCCTATCGCCCTACAGAACGCGATCTTCGACGAGTTCATGGGGCTGGTTGAGGCGCGCATCGATGCCGCCAGGCAGGCAGGCACACTCGATTTGGGCCTCGAGACCATTGCGGTCGAGGACTTCACGGTCCTGTCGGACACCCTGCTGCGCACCGATCCGGCCTCAGGCGCGACCACCCATCTGCTCGAATTGGAAATCGCCAGAGCCTTGAAGCCGCTCACGCTGAAGCGGCTCGAGGAGCTCTACGGCCTTACCGGGCAGCGGCAGCGATCGGTTCGGAACGCCCGCTCTGGTCGGGTTGCCCTGCTGGTCCCCGCCCGTAGTATTCTTGCTGATGACGGCACGCGCGTGACCCGCTTCGAATTGCTACGTCCGCTGGGGCGCAGTCACATCACCGAGGATCAGTTGGCTGAAAGCAGCTGGGAGGACATTGCCATCGGCGCTTTCCGCGAGGCTTGGGCCACCGAGGTGGAAGAGGCGAGGATGAGCCATAAGCGCGAGCGTCTGTATCTTGCGACGGGCCTCCTGCTTCCGGTCTGGGACAAGCTCCCGTCTGATTTCGTGAGGGTGAGCCGCATTTCAGCGGCGGATGGTCGCTCACTGCTAGGCCGTGAGGTTCCCGTCCATTGCGCGCCCGAACTATGCCGGGCGCTGGGTCTCGAGCGCGAACAGACGCTTTCTGCCGATGACATTGTCCAGAACGTTCTGGCGACGGGCCGGGCCATGGATTTCGCGGCCCGCGAGAAGCTCATGGTCAAGCGCAGCCTGGTCAATGGCTCACAGCGAATTGAGCTTACGGGATGGAGTGCGGCACGCCTCGACTGGTACAAGGCTCAAGGCTGCTTCACCGAGATCATACGATACCAGACCCGGCTCTTCGTGCCGATCAAGGGTGCGGCGGGCGTGATTGGGAGATTGGCGTCAACGGCGTAGTTCCTCGCCAAATGGCATTTTTCAGCATATAAAGTGCCATATGGAGAAATGCCATGCTGGCTCTGCAACCCGTTGATACCGCCGTCACCGCCTTCAGTCCCGATCCGATTACCCAGGACGAGGCAGCTGCCATGTTCCGGGCAGTCCTCAATCTGTTCGGCAAATGGGAACTGACCGACGAGCAGGCTGCAACTCTGCTCGACATGCCGGTGCGCTCGTATCGCCGATGGAAGGCGGAAGGCCCTGAGCGCGTTTCGCGCGATGGGCGTGCGCGTCTGTCCAACCTGATGGGCATTCACAAGGCGCTTCGGATCATCTTCTCGGAGGCGACCCGCGGGTATGCTTGGATCAGAGCTGCCAACGATGCGTTCGGCGGAGCCAGTGCACTCGACGTGATGCTGGGAGGCGAGCTGACCGACATTATACGCGTGCGTCGCTACCTCGACGCGACACGCGGTGGCTGGTGAGCGAAGCCGCGGATATCCCTGTTTCTCGAATTGAGTGGAAGGGCGCTGTTCGGATCATCCGGAGCGCCTTTCCGCCAATCGATCTGTTCGAAGATATCGCCGATCCAGCTGACTGGCCGCTGCTGATTTCGGCAGAGCAGAAGACCAATCCCCGCATCATGACGACGATTGGCAATCTCGACCTAGTGCCGATCAACCGACGCGTCGGCGGAAACGGAGCCTCCTACCTCATGGCGCCGTTCACCCACGTCAGCACCGACCGGCCAAGTCGCTTTACCGATGGCAGTTACGGCGTTCTCTACGTTGGCGACCGGTTTGAAACTGCACTGTTCGAGACGATCCACCATCATGCCCGTTTCACGGCGCGAACCCGGGAAGCGCCGGGATGGGCCTCCCAGTCCCGGGAAATCGTAATGTCGGTCGCTGCAGATCTGCATGACCTTAGAGCTCTCACGGGCGAGCCGGCTCCGGCGATCGATCCCGACAACTGTGCTGCCTCACAAGCTCTCGCACGGCACCTTATGGGCGCGGGAGCTGACGGGATTGCCTACCCGAGCGTCCGGCATCCAAGTGGGGAATGCGTTGCGCTTTTCTACCCAGACTGCGCGTCAAACCCCCTGCAGGGTCGATACCTAGACTGCCATTGGGGCGGCGCGCGCGTTGGCCTCGTGCGTGATGCCGGATCAGGGGCCGTTTTCCGAGCTGTCGATTTGCCCAGCATTGGCTGAGTGGCGATTGCCTGCTGTACATTGGCAGCTCTCGACCCAGATCCAGTCCTTCCCGATCAGAGGAATGAACGTCTGCTTCCGCCGGAAGCCGCCGGGCGGCTTTCGAGCTTCATCCTCGACCCCACTGATGACTGCAACTGGGTGGAAACCGGAATGGCTGCTGCCGAAAGGACCCCGAGAAAGCGAGCATGTTAGTTCATCGCTAGACCGACACCGCCCCCTCGCCAATGATGTTCGATGTTGCGACTACGCGATGAAGGTCGGCCGGGCGGCGCTTCCGCACCCGACCGACGCTCAGGCGGGCTCGACTTGGAATTGAGACGTTACGCCAAGAAGTCCTCCACTAGGCAGCCATTCGCGTGCGGTCGAGGATCGACTTTGCGAGCCGAGCCGTCTTGCTTGCCCCCTCCAACTGCCTGAGCTTGTCAGCCAGATCGGAGCTGACCGCCATGATCATCGCGGCATGTGCCTGATCGAGCACCGCCAGCAATTCATGCGCGCCGCGTTCGCTCAGATCAAAGTGGGTCAGCCATGCTTGCAGCCCTTGCGAGATCGCCGCCGCATGGGTCGGCGAGATGGCGACCACGCGCGCCAATGCGCTTGCCAGCCGGTTGAGCTTCATCCACCCGCCCGCCTCGAACCGGGTCAGCAGCGCGGCGAAAACCGCAGGATCGAACAGCCCGTGATCAATCCCATGAGCCAGCGCATCGATCGCCAGCCCGCTGGCCTCGAGCTCGCGCACCATCAGGCCCAGGATCACCAGCGCATGGCCCTCCTCACCCCATGGGCGGGACGGACAGAACAGCACGTCGAACAGCCCGCGCATTTCGTGATTGCGTTCATCCATCAGATCGAAGGCTCTGCTTGCCCCCTTCAGGCACGCCGCACGGATATCGAGCGGGCACTGATAGCCGAGCCATTGCTGCACCCAGATCATGCCATAGGCCCAGCCGCGCGATTCCTCGGGATAGCTCGCCGCCGCCGCAAAAGGACGTGCTTCGATCATTCGCGCCTTGGCGAAGCTTTCCTCCGGCGATCCGGTCTTGCCACCGGCCATCGCGTGCCGCTTGCCGCGCGGCTGCCAGCTGCGGCTGTCTGCGTTCCACACCTCGTCCTGCGCTTTGAAATGCACGGCGAGATTATTGGAGAGGCCCCACACGAAGGTCGCGATGTGCGGATGGAAGAGCGCCGGCTGCGCGCCGCCCGGCCAGGGATCGTCGGCGCGCAGTTTGGCCGCCAGATCGCTCCAGTCGGCCAGCGGATCGCGGCACCGCGCGGCGGTGATCCACAGGTCGTAATCGTTCCATGCGAGCCAGCCCGGCCATTCGTCCCCACCCAGCGCAAAGCGCGCAATGCGCCCCGTGTCGCCTCTGATGGAGCCCGCCATCGCCAGCGCCTCGACCCGGTGATCGGGAGCAAGCCGGGCGAGCGAGCGCAGCATGTCGGGCTTGGAATAGGTCCGCACCTGCAAGCGCGCGACCCATTCGCGCGGGTCGATCCAGCCGCCGCGATGGGTCGGGAAGGACAGCAGCGGCGACGCCTTGCGCCGACCGACATCCTTGCACAGCGCCTGCATATGGGCCCGCAGCGGAAGGAAGGGATGATAGCTCGGCGGCGCATGGGAGGCCGTGATCGCAGCACCGTCGATCAGCCCGAGCCAGACATTGACCAGCTGGGCCACCGCATCGCACGGGTATTCCATCGCGGTGCGCTGGAGCGAAGTCAGGTTGTTGCCCCGCCACTGGGCGGTTTCCACGCGGCGGCGCAGCGGCGCGATGCGGCGCTCGAAATCGCCCGGACGCTGATCGGCAAGGCGGCTGATTCCGTCGATGATGCGCTCGATATCGTCCGGCGTGTCGACATATTCGAGCGCGCGCAGGATCGTGGCGATCAGCGTGTCGAGATCGGTGATCGGCGCGATGCGGTTTGCCTCGTCCAGCACGGTGCAAGCCATCAGCAGACGCGGCCTGAAGGCGTAGCTGGCCGGGAGTACCGGCGCGGCGGCAAGCGGCGCGGGCGCAGAGGCGGAGGCAGTCGCAGCGCTGGGCGCTTGCGCCAGCAGCCCCTGCAGGGCGCTGTGCTGGGTCGGCGCGACGAAATCGCCGTATTCGGCGATGGTCTGCCAGTGCTGCGGGCCGAGCGCCTTGGCATGCGCCGCGAGCAGCGCGATCGCCTTGGCCTGCACGTCATCGCTGGAGGTCCGAAGCCCTTCGATGAGCGCCGCGAGCGCGCCATCGGGGCTGGTCTTGGCCTTCTTCGCCTGCTTCGCGATCCGGTCGAGCAGCTTCAGCGCGGCCACGGCGGTCGACTTGCCCTCCTGCACAAAGATCAGCGGCATTTCCTGCACCGCCAGCGCGGCATCGAGCACGCCCGCCTTTTCCAGCCCGGCGATCTCGTTGATCGCAAAGGTGCGCACTTGCGGCACCGGGCTTTGCAGCAGGGCGAACAGCTGGTTCTGCCGCGCAGCTTTTTCTTGCGGCGTCGCGCCGAGCAGGGCGAGGAATTCGATCATCCCCGACTTGGAATTGCGCAGCACCTTGTCGGCGGCGAGGCCCTCGAAGGTGAGATCGACCAGCGCGTCCCGATCCAGCTCGCCGCTTTGCGACAAAGCCACCAGCGCCTCGGCGAAGGTGCGGCCGCAGCTGTCGCGCCGGGTCGCCGCCTCCTTCTTGAAAGCCTCGCAATCGACCCGGAAGAAATCGGGGACATAGTCGATCAGTTCGGGCCGGGCGCGGAAAAGGCTGACGAAGTCCAGTCTGGCCTCGTTGGGTGACCCCCGAAGCGTTGAGGAGCTTTGGTAGATGATTTCATAAGCGACCCTTGCCGTGAATTCGTCCACGGCGGGGCGGCTGCAAATGCCGGCGGCGATCCATTTGAGAACCGTATCCGCATAGACCTGACCCCAGGTCCAGCCACGGCGATAATCGGCCTCCAGCCATTGGGTCACCCAGGCCGGCGGGCGCTGCAGCAGAAGGACCGGCATCTCCTGCGTGCCGATATAGGACTTGACCTCGGGCTTGCTCGCCCAGTTCAGCGGGCACAGTGCCATGACGGCATGAGCGGCGCGCGGATAGGCGGCGGGCACGGTGCGGCCGCGGTCTTCGGGCCTGAGGTTGGCGTGGTAGTCCGCGATGTATGCGGCGACCACCGGGGAGGTCTTCGGACCCGGCTTCAGCGCGCCGAGATCGGTGAACAGCTGCTGCGCCGTCGGGGCAAGGGCGGCGCGTTCGCTTTCCGCCAGGCCGGCAAAGGCCTTCGCCAGCCAGACATTTGCATGGCTCCCCTGTCCGAGCACGAGCAGTTCGAGGTCTTCAGGGGTCATGCGTGGGCTCCGTCTGCGATTTCGGAATCGATCATCTGCGCGGCGAGGATGTGCTTGCAGGGCCCGCGCTGGCCCTGGTGGGTGCTGAACCACCGGCAGGCGCAGCGCGCGCCTTCGCCTGTCAGGCGGACGCGGTGGAGGGTGTCGCGGCCCTCGACCTCGAAAACCCGCTCGCCCCGCCGGTCGCCCGGCAAGCATCGAACCGCGCGCGCCGCGACCAGTTTGCGCGCCGCGGCAAGGCGGGGCTGCATCGCCTCGACCCGGCTCAGATGGAAGGGGAGTTCGCGGTGGAAATAGTGCCCAGCAGCGGCATCGAACCCAGCGAGGCCGCGGCTGCCGATCACCGCCAGCGCGTCCGCGATCGCGGCGGCCGGGCTGCCGATGCTGGCGGCCAGCGCTGCGGGCGCGATCCTCGCCTGCCACACCAGCTGCGCGCGCACCTGCGCCACCAGCGTTTCGGGCGGCGGCGCGGCGAGGGTTGCGAGGATCTGGCCCTCGCCCGAAAAGCCGCGGTTGAGCGCGGGGCTGAGCAGCAGGAAGAAGGACCCTTCTTCGAACATCAGCTCCCATCCGCTGGCGCCGCTCTCGGGATCGAACCAGATGCGCAGCCTTCGGGCGAAGGGCAGAAGCGGCTCGATCACCCTGATCCGGTGCGTTCCGATGACCGGCACCGCTCCGGGCGAAGCGCGCTGCGTCAAGCGCAGACCGCCGGCCGAGGCGACCACGAAACCGGAATGCGGCGGCTTTGCGGCCCGGGGCAGCGTGCGCAGCAGTTGCAGGGCCGCTGCTGCGGGCACTTCGGCATGGGGCTTCAGCCTAGCGAGATAGGCCTGGGCTTCGCTGAACCCCTTGATCCACCGCAGCGGCAGCTTGACCTTGCGTTCCACCACCCGCTGATCGCCACGGGTGAGGACGACCTTATCCGTGCCAATGGAAAGCCGCACGTCCTCCCCGTCGCGCAAGGCGAGCAGGTTGCGGCGCATGTCATCGTTGAAATCGACATTGGTCGTGCCCCTGCCCCTGATCTCGGCATCGAACAGCGCGGCCGGCAGATCGGCCCGGGCATAGACCCCGCAGCATCCGCTGAAGCCCTCCAGCCGGAGGATTCCCGGGTGGCTGGTGAGCACGGGATCATACATCGAAAGCCCCGCCGGAACCGGTTCCCAGAACCGCGTCCTAACGATCTCGCTGAGAGTGAACAGGATCTGCCCCGTCAGCCGCGACCGCAGCAACGCTCCGTCGAAGAAATCGGCCGGAGCATGATCAGGATTGAAGGTCGCGAGCATCAGCCGCGGTGAATGACCATGCTCTCGCGTCACACAGGACACCGTTTCGTATCGGTAGGTGAAGTCGAGAGCGTTAGACATGCGGGCCTCGAAACGTGAGCGCCACCAGCCTTAGGGGTCCAAGGTCAAGATGTTGTTTTCTAGCATTTTGGCTGGAGTGAGGAAAATCAAGCCATCATTCTGCCGCGTCCGCATAGGGGTCGATTGCTGAACGGCGGGAATTTTTCGTGAGCCGGGGATAGCCGCCATACGGCTTTCGGGATCGAGCATTGGCCCCGCTCATGGCCGGTCGTGGGTGGAATTGCGACGGTCTGCTTGATTGTCGTCAATCTGGTTCCGCCCATCGTTTCACTATTGCTCAGGCAGACTTCATTGGAACGAATGTGAACCCAGAGAAACCGGACTCCAGAAGCTTGTTTCTCGCGTTGTCGCTGCAATATGGACCGCCGCCTAAGTACTTGTCATACCAGAAACCCGCGTCTGAAATCCTGGAGAGGTCAAAAACCGCTCCGATCCTTTCGGACTGCGGAATCGCATCATTATTTCTCCAACCGAGGCCAGATCGAACCATGTCGGTTTTTGCTCGATGTATTGTATCGATCCGGTGACAGATCTGCCAAAGCCAACGATGTTCTAGCGAATTTCCATCTCTGGAAATGAACTCGACACGTTCGAATTGATGAATCTCGGGATCGATCTCCTCAATCAGCGCACGAAGTCGATCAGAAACCGATTTGAATATTACCCATTCAAAGTCATGTGGTCGGCGTCGCGATTTCCAGCGCACGATCCTTGGGATACCTTCTGGCTTTACCCGTCGACCTGACACGTGCTCGAACAATCCGTATTGGAGCCCTCCACCACCATCGGGGGTGTAGTCCTCCAGCTCGAGGTGCTGACCACGTTGGCCGAGTTGCTTCCAGTTGCCTTTAACGACATCGGCATCTGGACTCCTATCATCCGCGGGCGAATATCGTAGCAGCCAAACCATGCGAACCTCGCCCTCATCCTATACGCGGCGCGCTCGGTTTGCCCAGTAGCCCATTCTTCGTTTCTTTGGACCCATAGCAACCGACACCGCACGCCAACATTACCCGATGACTATTACGCCGACAACCAAGTACGACTTTACGGCTTATGACCGCAACGGGGTCGCTTCCCGAAGGGCAGGAATTTTTCTGAAGTAGGGCAATGCCGCCATGCCGCTTTTGGGAACGCGCCGGGTGGCCATTCATGGCCGGAGATGGGTGGAATTCGGAAGGACGGCTTTTCAGCGGTCTTGTACGACGCGTCCCTTGATCATTCCGCGGCCCTTGAAGCCTTTTGTGATGCCCTTTTCGCACATCGCGTCGCCCAGTGGTCCGCTCAGGCACAACACATGCATTAATGCGGGCTCGATCCAGATGTCTGGTCCCGTTCCCGCCACCTTATCAAAGCATACATCTAAGTCATTGATGATCGGATCGAGCACCCAGACTTTCGGATTGAATGTTTCATCAAGCCTCTTCGACTGATCGGGCATCAAGGCTTCTTTCACATTGCCAAAGCTCAACCCGAACCATTCGCCTTTGACCGGAGTTTCCTTGTCCGACTCGAAATACTTGACCGGATACAGTCGCGCTTGGCCCATATCGAATTGCCGCAGCAATCCTGCAAAACGGCCGGAAACAAACCAATTGGCAGCGCCGCCGAAAATGTCTGCGGAGGGGGAGTAATCCCGCTTCCCAGCACCGGGTTTTGGCCAGATCATCGTCGGGAAGCACTCAGGCCCGAGCGGCTCCCCCCTCTGATTGCGTCTGCCACACTCAATTGCCTCGGTTTTATCTCGCTCCAATTGATCGCTCGTCAGCGAGCGGGAAGCGTCCACATCGCCAAACGGCCTCGTCATCCAAATGTGATCGCTCATTATCGCTGTTCCTCTGCATTCATTACTGGGGGCGGCTACCCCACAACGCGATGCCGCCAAGCAAGAGGCCAGCCACCGCAAACACTCCCGCCGATCCTGACTCACCGAACCGATCAACCATTCCATTGACGAGGAGTGCGAAGAACCGCTGATGCCGACCTACGGGATCGATCATCGGTCCTTGCAGGCACAAGGCCGCGAAGAAGAGGCACAGGCCCAAAACGCCCAGTCCCGATGAAATGCGACCCGCCATCACTTACGCACGCCCCCTGCTGGGCGACAACATGCCTGAAAATCATTGCGAAATTCTGATCGCCGGGCTCACTTTGGGCGCGAGGCGCCAGAATTTGCGCTGCGCCCCCCGGATCGCCTGAAACGGAAGATATGCGACAGCGATGGGGGGCAGGCGGGAACGTCTCCTTCGGGGTCGCTTTCAGAATTTCCGGTCCTGGCAACAGGGCGGCCATAGCTGCCCGGCAGATTTCGGGATCGCGCATCGGCCCGGCGCATGGCCGGTCGTGGGTGGATTCCAGAAGGGCAGGTTCGAGCTAGGCACGCGAACATGCGCCGATGCTCAACTGACGGGTAGATGGCAGCGACTCAGATGGCGTGCATGGTTCTATTCTTGGCTCGAAAGAGTCAGTTGAAATGGGAGACAGGGCCTCGGCTCATGGCATGAGCACCGCCAACTGAATGCAGAGCGTTGACTCTTACATCTACATATGTTGAATAAAGCTATGCCACGTGATCGACGTCCTTCCAAACAAATGCAGGCACTGGTCGGCGCCCTTGCAGCCAGACCGCGAGAATGGCGTTACGGCTATGACATCATGAAAGAGTCGGGCTTGCTTTCCGGCACACTCTATCCGCTGCTTATCCGAATGACTGATCAGGGACTGGTGGAAGCCGAATGGCATGATCCCGTCAAGCCAGGCCGCCCCGCGAGGCACGCCTATAGACTGACGACCACCGGGCTTGCGTTTGCACAGTCGATCGAGGTTGATCCATCTTCGCCCAATGCTCCTGGTCTGCCGGCATGAAGGACACGCTCGCCCGATGCATCATCACAATAGCTGTGCGCTGCTTCAGTGACCGCCGGCATCAATGGGCGTCGGCGATGGCGGCCGAGTTTGAGACAGCTGCCGACGAAGGAGAAGCACTGAGCTTTGCCATCGGCTGCCTTGCTACCGCGCTGCGCGAGATGCCGAAGCACGAGGAAGGACGGTTCGCTCTGGCCAGTCACATCTTCGCCCTTGGCATAATGTTGCCGATCGCAGCGTTGCTCGTGTCCAGCGTGCCACGCGGCTTTGCGCTTCTTGCGCCAAGCTCTGAAAGCGCTGCCGCCCTGCTGGGGAGCGGTTATCCTTCGTTCGGCATCAACGAAGCCAATCAGGTGGGGCTCCCGCTGATGGCATTGCTTACTCTCGCACTCGGGTTCGGGCATCTGGCATTGGCATGGGCCATTCTCGAGCGCGACTGGAAGCGCGTCACAGCAATCTCCTCTATGGGTGCGGCGATCGTGGTGACCCTGCTGGTGTTCAGCAGCATTCTGTTCTTCGGTGATGGCTGCGCCATACCGCAGGCGGTCATCATCGCACTTGAACTTGTTGCAGTCTGGGCACTGGTCGGTTGGCACGCAGATTTGCCCAATCCGTTCAATCTGCAAGACCCTTACGATAACACCGCGGTTGCTGAGCAATAACGCGGGGCCGCGTAGATCATGCCGACGAGAGCCCGGGAATGATCAACAATCTGCAGGCTCTGCGCGCTCTCGCCGCCATCGGCGTGAGTGTCTTTCATGTCGGCCTGTTGCCGGCCACATCTCTGCCGTTCACCATCGGTGCTGCGGGGGTCGATCTGTTCTTTGTCCTGAGCGGCTTCATCATCGCCTATAGCTCGTCGCAGGATGCCCGGCAGTTCCTCGCGCGCCGCCTGATCCGCATCCTGCCGGCGTATTGGATCGCCACAATCATCGCATCGCTGTTCGTGCTTCAGGCCATGAGCCCGGCCGAAACCTTCGATTGGCTGGTTCAGTCGCTTTTCTATTTGCCAGGTCCGGGGGGAAGGCCGGTTCTCATCTTCGTCGCCTGGACGCTGGTTTACGAGCTGGCCTTTTACCTGCTCTACTGGCTGGCGCTGCGTGCTGGCGCCCGCCGCGCTCCGGTGGTCGCGATAGCCATGCTCCTCGTGCTTGGTCTGGTTCCGGTGCCCGGCCAGCCTGGCCCCTGGCCTCTCTTGCTGGAGTTCGTCCTTGGCGTTTGCATCTATCTGGCAATCGACAACCTGAGCCGTCCCGTGAGCAAGGGCGTCGGGTTGTGGGTTGCAGGGGCAGGGCTTTTGGCGTTGCCACTGCTAGCCCAGCTCACCGGCTATGACCCGGACGATTATCAGAGTGTCGAACGCGTGCTGGTCTGGGGCTTGCCCGCCACCTGCATTGTCCTTGGCGCAATTCTGGCCGAGCGCGAGGGGCTTGCGATCAGAAACCGGGCAATTCTACTGCTTGGTGCGGGCTCTTATGCCATCTACCTGCTGCATCCCGTAGCGGTCGGGCAACTGCTTCAGCTCCCGCCCCAATCGCCGCCGACAAGCTGCCTGGCGTGCATCGCGGCGACCGTCGCAATCGTGGGCGTAGCTGTTCTCTTTCATCTCTTCATCGAAGTGAGGATGTTGAGATGGATGCGACAGATCATCAGCCGCGCCGAATAATCTTTTGAAACAGGTTTCCGGGCTGATCCTGGCGTTGCGGCAGATCCGAGAGCCCGGCGTGCTTTCCTGCCCTGCTTGATGACGGCCGCCTTCTGAGCATCCATAGACGTCGATGTCTTGACGGCCAATCTCCGCTTGCTTCCTTAAATCTACATATATAGATTATAGGTATGTCCAGACGCACAAACATCTCCCGTCAGACCGGAACCGCCTTGCTTGCGCTGCTTAAACGGTCAGCAAAACGGGCTAAGCTGAAGAAATCGGTCCTTGCGATCACCGGCCTTCTGGTTCTCGGTGGGTGCTCGGGGATCAGGCCGGAAGCCAAGGCAGCATGGTTCCTGAGTGCGCAGCCGCGTCCCGTGGAGCAGTACTGCGCTTCAGCAAGCACCGTCAGCTTGAGCGCATCCGATTGCAATGTGCTGCAAAGCTTTGCTGAGGCGCAGGTCCAGGCACTGGAAAGCGGTAAAATGTTCTGCCTCTCCGTCTCCGATCTGCGGCGGAACAGGCAGATCTGGAGCCAGCTGTCGGACAAAGGCAAGAAGGCGCTCAAAGAGCATTCGTGGTTCTCATTCGGTGGCCCATTCAGCGGCGGAAGTAGCGCGTCCGGTGGGGCCGGAGCCTGGAGCCCGGAAGATTGCCATTTCGGTCGATAGCCCTTCAGAAAGGGATATAGACATGGACCTGAGATCTTTATGGCTAGGGCTGGACGTTGCGAGGTTACGACTTCACGCGACCCTACCTGACGCTGATCCTCAAATTCATCGGCCATGCTGGTGAAGTCGCGCCAGGCCTTGGCGATGTTCCTGACATTGCTTGCCTCCGTCATGTCATCGGTCGCAAGCGCTCAGTCCATCAGGGAAGGTCCGGTGCGCGAAGAGGTTTGCTATCCGTCCGATCCCGGCACAGTGATCGCTGGGACCCTCGAAAAGCCACCGGCAGCTGGTGATCGTCGCCTTCCTGTGGTCGTCATCATTTCCGGCACCGGTCCGTCGACCCGCGGAGGTTGGGAAAAAATGCGCGCCAGTCTCCATGCTGCGGGCCTTGCAACGCTGGTGTATGACAAGCGCGGACTGGGGCAATCGACCGGCACGTTTGTTGACACTATTCCTGCCATGCAGCGCGATGTTGCAGCGGCCGTCGCCTTCCTGCGCACGCGACAAGACATCGATCACCAGCGGATTGCCCTCATGGGCATAAGCCAGGGTGCCGTCGCAGCGCCTCTTGTTGCAGCTGCAGATCCTGCAATTGCTGCGGTGGTCATGCTCTCCGGCCCGGTCGGGCCGCGCGGTGAGTTGTTTCTCGGTATCCTGCGCGGCCACCTCAAGAACGCCGGCAAGACCAGTGTGCAGATAGATCAAGTGGCCGCGGCGGTTTCAGCCTGGATGGACGCGCGCAGCAGGGTTGTCGACGCAAGTGAAACGGCCAATTTGAGAGAAGCTGCGGTAGATGCGTTTGCGGAGGTCGGCTTCCCGCACGATCAGGCGGAGAATTTCGTGACGGCCTTGGATGACGACGTTGTGCTCTCGATGTTCGATGTCGCGCCCGACCGCGCTCTCGAAAAACTGCGTATGCCGACGCTCGCGATCTACGGGTCGAAAGATGATGTCATCGCTCCCTACCTCAGCCTCGAAGCGGCGACGGCGGCCTTGCAGGGTAACCCGGATGCGATCGTCGTCGTGGTGCCTGACATGACCCACGAATTGCAGCGCGCAACGCCGGCAACGAGCACGGCAACCGCACCGGAAGATGGCACGATGTCTGTCGTCACCGAGCTCGTTGGAATCTGGCTCGCGCAGAGGCTGGTCCGTCTGCCGGATGGCCCAGAATGACCGCTCCGGGGTCGACTGCTGAAAGGCAGGAATTTTTCAGAACGGGGGCAAAGCCGCCAAGCCGCTTTGGGGATCGCACCGCCATCCCGGTTATGGCCGCTGGTGGGTGGGAAGCTGAATGTCGGTCTTTCGGCGGCAATGAACAGCAGCCTCCAAATCGTTTCGTGATCAATTAAATGGCCGGTATCATGCCAGTGCCTTTCTGAGTCCCGATGATGCGGGAAGGCTAGCTCATGTCGGAGACGCAAAATGGGTGTCATCCTTTCACGATCCTTCGCCAGCATTCTACTTGTCACGCTGGCGTTCGGCGTCGCCGCCGAACCTGCAAAAACGCCCGAGCAACAGCTGCTCGACCTGGACGATCAACAACGCCAGATGATTTTGACGGGCGATGCGGCAGGTATGCGCAAGCTGGCGCATCCCAACCTTCACATCAATGCGCCAACCAATGAGGTGCTGGGTCGCGAGGAGTTCCTGAGGCGCCTTGACCAGCATATCATCGCATTCGAGAACCATCGCCGCATCCCCGAGGAGGTGTATATCACCGGCGATGTCGGCGTTGTGATGGGACGTGAAGAAGTGCTGCCCACGGAGACGAGCGAGTCCGGACAACTTTTCGGACAGCGCGAACTCACTCGGCGCTACACCAATGTCTATGTCATGGAAGACGGCAAGTGGCGATTCCTCGCACGGCATGCCAACGTTGTCGCCAAATAGGCTTCGACTTTTAATGCCAATTGGTTGACCGTTTTTGTTATTGATAACACAAGATTGAATTGTCCCCTCCGGGGTCGCCTCCTGAATGGCAGGAATTTTTTGCGAGCGGCGCAAAGCCGCTATGCCGCTTTCGGGATCGCACTTCGGCCCCGTGCATGGCCGAGGATGGGTGGTTTGGCGAATGGCTGCTTCGCGGCCCCGGAGCTTAAGGTTGCGGGATGACACGCCGAAACTCGGTTCAATGGCGGCTCGACGGCTAAATGACCTCCTTCTTCTCGGAAGGAGCAAAGCCGGTCAGATCAGCGTCAACAATCGCGCGATACATGGTTTCGGACATGAGCGGCAGTCCATCGGCGCGAGCCTCTCTCCAGAGATGAATGTCGCCAATCTTCGCCTTCTCAAACACAAACTTGGCTGGCGCGTTCACATCGACATGTGCAGGAATATCCCAGCCACGCCGCAGAGCCATTTTGGGGTCACTGTAGTACCCCAAAGGATTGAGCACCCAATTGCTCTTTTCGGCACACACTGAGTCTCTGCGGTTACAGATATAAACCCAGTATCGGGTCTCGATCAATTTTCCGTCCCGGCCATAGTAATCAACCGGGAAAAATTGGTGCACGCCTGGCTCGACAGACTCGATCACCGCCTTCGCCCGTTCAGACACATTGATGCGCGGCATGCTGTCAAAGTCTGCCGGGGGATGTTCGGGCTTCTCGTCCCAAATTACTCGCTGGGGCAGCGGACTCCCGTCCACCGGAACTCCCGATTTCTCTGCGCCAATCTTCGGCATACCGTCCTGAGGAGGCTCGATCATGTTGGCCGAGGGCATGCTATCCGCCCCCCAATCAACCTTAGGGTAGTGTCCGTGAATTGGTTTGGCATGCAACACGTAGACCATCAAAATCCCTCCGCTGCACGACGACGTGTGCAGCTTCATCCCGCCGAATCAATGACAAACATCATCTCACCTGCGGGTTAAGGTAGTGCAGCCGGGAACGACGGGAACGGGGTCGGTTGCTGAATGGCAGGAATTTTCCAGAAAGTAGGCAAAGCCGCCATGCGCGGCGCGGGCTGTGCAGGGTCAGCTGCCGCCCCAGACCCGGGCACTGGTGACCGCCCGAACAGACGTCCGGTTTGGGCAAAAGCGGACACCACCTTGATCAGGTGTCAAGAAAACAAAAGCCGCATGTCCGCTTTCCGATCCCCGAACTGCAGAAGCAAATCGAGGGTGCAGGCCTTGGGATTGAACTGACGACAGACGAACTTACGTCGGCTCCTCTACGTCAACTCGATCTGAGTGGTCTTTCGTTCCCCTTGCGCGCAGCACCTAGATCCCAATACGTCCGATTGAGGCGCCGCCGTCCACGAACAGGGTTTGTCCGGTGATAAATCCCGCCTCCTCCGACAGCAGGAAGCTTGCCGCGGCCGCGACTTCTTCCGGCTGGCCGAAGCGGCCCATAGGCACGGCGGAGAGGTAGCGCGCCTCGCCGGGGCTGCCCGGCGGATTGTTTTGTCGGAACAGCTCGGTCTCGGTCGGGCCGGGGGCGACGGCGTTGACGGTGATCCCGCTCCCCGCAATCTCGAGCGCCCAGCTCCGTGCGAAGCTGACCAACGCGGCCTTGGCGGCGGCATAGGCGGTGCGCTCGCGCGCGCCGAGTACCACCAGGCTGGCGATGTTGACGATCCGCCCCCAGCCGCGCGCGCGCATGCCGGGCAGGAGCGCCTGCGCGGCGAGCAGCGCCGGGTGGAGGTTAAGCCGCAGCACGTCGTCCAGCGTGTCGAGGTCGATCGCCCCCAAGGGCTGCGGGCGGACGAGACCGACATTGTTGACCACCCCGTCGAAGGCATATTCCTCCGCCAGCGCGACCAATCCCGCCGCGCTTGCGTTGCTGTCGGCAAGATCGAGCGGGACCAGCGTGCCGGGAAAGCCGGGGTCATCAGCGGTGCGGGCGATGCCCACCACACGGTGCCCGGCCCCGGCAAGCTGCTTTGTCAGCGCCCGCCCGATGCCCTTGCTTGCACCGGTAACGAGGAAGGTGCGGGTGCGGGTCATCACGCCGCTACCGAGGGCGCTGCGGCGCGACGGATGGCAGGCAGCATTTCGGTGGGTTCGGGGCGACGGGTGTAGTCGGGATTGACCTCGGCATAGGCGATCACGCCGTCGCTGCCGATCACGAAGCGGCCCGGCATCGGCAGGGTCCAGCTATCGTCGCCGTTGAACAGCGGCAGGTGGTTGCCGAGCTCGCGGTAGAGTGCTGCCAGATAGTCGGGCAGCGTGAACCTGAGGCCGAAGGCGGCAGCGGTTTCGTTGCCCGGATCGGACAGGATCGGAAAGCCCAGCGCGTTCTCGCGCAGCGACTTGCGGCTGTTGACGCGGTTCTGCGGCGAGATTGCCACCAGGCGCGCGCCGGCGGCCTCGAATTCCCCGCGCGCGCCTTCAAGCGCTTGCAGTTCCATGTTGCAATAGGGGCACCACACGCCGCGATAGAAGCTCACCACCAACGGGCCCAGCGCAAGCAGTTCGGTCGAGGCGACGGGCGTGCCGTCGGGGGCTTGCAGCGTGAAGGCCGGCGCGCGGTCACCGGCCTTGAGAGCCTGTCCGGCGGCGCCGGAAGCGATCAGTTCGGCGGTTGCCCGTTCCATGATCGCGCGGACTTCGGGCGGGCGCGCGGCGCGGAATTCGGCCTTGAAGGCATCGAGGCGGTCTTGCAGGGTCATGGCACTTCTCCGTGAGGGCAGGTCAGGCGGCGGGGACGAGGGCTTCGACCCGCGCAATGGCGCGTTTTACGGCCGGGCGGCTCTCGGTGGCGGCGACCCAGCGGCTGAGGTTGGGCAGGCCGGAGATGTCGACCTCGGCAAAGGCGCGGCGCCACAGCCAGCCGAAATGGGCGATGTCGGCGATGGTGTAGCTGTCGCCGGCGACGAATTCGTGCCGCGAAAGCGCCAGATCGAGCATCCCGGCGGTGCGCGCGGCCTCGGCCTCGAAGCGGGCGATGGCGAGCGGCTGGGGCTCGGCCGCCTGCTTCTTGAAGAACCCGGCCTGGCCGAAAGCAGGGCCGAGGCCCGAGGCGTGGAAGAACAGCTGTTCGAACACCCTTGCGCGGGCCTCGCCCGCGGCGGGAAGGAGCTGGCCGGTCTTCTCCGCGAGATGGACGAGGATCGCCGCGCTCTCGGTCAGCACCAGCGGGCCATCGACCAGCACCGGGACCTTGGCGTTGGGGTTAATCGCGACGAATTCGGGCACCTTCTGCTCGCCCTTGCGCACATTGACGCCGTTGAGGGCGTATTCCAGCCCCATTTCCTCCAGCGCGATCGGAACCTTGACGCTGTTGGGCGTGGCGAATGCGTAAACCTCGATCATGGCCTGTCTCCTTCGCGGGGCAGCGATCCCGCCCGCTTTCCGACAAGACAGATGCCCATTTCCCGCGCGACAGGGCAGATGGCCCGCAGCACTATGATCTATTCCAGTGGGGAATGAAGATGGACCGTTTCCATGCAATGGCGACCTTCGTGCGGGTGATCGACACGGGGTCCTTCTCGGCCGCGGCGCGGCAGGGCAATGTCGGCCAGCCGGCGGTTTCCAAGATGATCGCGCAGCTTGAGGAACAGCTCGGCGTCCGGCTGGTCACGCGCACCACGCGCGGTCTGTCACCGACCGAGGCGGGGCAGCGCTATTACGAAAGGGCGCGGCGCGCGCTCGAGGAAGCGGACGAGGCCGAAGTGGCTGCACGCGGTGCGGGCAAGGGCCTGACCGGGCGGCTCAGGATCTCGGCCGCGACAACCTTCGCGCGGCTCCATGTCGTCCCAAGCCTGCCCGCCTTCATGAACGAACACCCCGGGCTCGAACTCGAATTGATCATGGACGACCGGGTGGTCGACATGGTCGAGGAGGGGATCGACCTCGCCCTGCGGATGGGCGCGCTGCCGGATTCGACCGCGACCGCGCGCAAGCTGGCGGCGGGGCGGCGGCTGCTGCTGGCAACGCCGGCCTATCTCGCCCGCGCCGGAGCGCCCGCCAGCCCGGCCGAGATCGCGGGCCATCAGGCGGTGGTCTACACCCGCTACGAAGGCTCGCACTGGACCTTTCGCCATGCCTCCGGAGCCGAAGCCTCGGTCAGCGTCGGCGGGCGGTTGCGGGTGACGGCGGCCGAGGGCCTGCGTGCTGCGGTGCTCGCCGACATGGGGCTGGCGGTCGCCTCGGAATGGATGTTCACCGGCGAGCTGGCGAGCGGCGCGGTGGTGCCGGTGCTTGCCGACTGGACGCTCCCGCCGATCGACCTGTGGGCGCTGTTCCCGAGCGGGCGTCTCGCCAGCGCGAAGGCGCGCGCCTTTGCCGATTATGTCGCGGGAATGCTGCGGGCGGGGTGATCACCCGCGCCTGAGGGTGAGCGCAATACCCCCCAGGATCAGCACGGCAGCGATTGCGAGCCGCCACGTCAGCGGCTCGGCCAGCAGGGCGGCGGCAGCGGGGCAGCCAGCACCGCGGCGAGCGCGAAATTGCCCGCCGTGCGCCGCGCCGGATCGGGCGCGCTGGGGCCCAGCACCGAATAGAGCCCCCAGGCGATCCCGGCCGCGATCATGCTCGCGATCGCCAGCAATGGCCCGGGCGCGAGGTGGGCACCGAGCAGCACCGCAACCCCGCCCAGCGCCAGCGCGATCCCGGCAAGATCGCCCGCCCGCACCCGCTGACCCGACAATGCGCCGCTCGCCAGCACGGTCGCCTGCACCGCGGCGAACAGCACCATGGCGCCGGTCGCAGCGCCGAGCTCGACATAGGCAAAGGAGAAGCCCGCGCAGTAGACGAACAGCGCGAGCGCTCCGGGCCAGCTGAAGGTGCCGGCGCGCGGGCCCCGCAGCAGCCACGGTAGCAGCACCACAGCGCCCGCGCCGAGGCGGATCGCGGTGAAGCTCCCCGCCCCGATAGCGGCCTCGCCGAGCGCCGCGCGCGCAAGCAGGGAATTGCCGGCGAAGGCGGCGACCGCCAGCAGGGCAAGCGCCGGGGTGACGAGGCGCGGTGCCGCCATCTCAGTCGTGGAACGGATAGTCGATATAGCCGTCCCCGCCGCCGCTGTAGATGCGTGCGGTGTTGAGCGGGTTCATTGGCAAGTCCTCGGCGAGGCGGCGCGGCAGATCGGGATTGGCGATGAACAGCCGCCCGAAGGAGGCCGCGTCGATCTCGCCGGCTTCCAGTGCGGCGCGGGCGCGGGGACCGGTGTAGCTGCCATTCGCGATGTAGTTGCCGCCGAAGGCCTTCCTCACCACCTGCGGATCGACGATCCGCTCGAAGGGATCGCCGCGCGGGTCGCTGGGCTCGACGCAGTGGAGATAGGCGAGGCCGCGCTTGCCGAGCTGCTCGGCAAGATAGCCGAACAGCGGGGCGGGGTTGCTGTCGCTCATCCCGTTGATGGTGAGCGAGGGCGAGAGGCGGATGCCCACCCGGTCCGCGCCCCACACCGAGATCACCGCGTCGGTCACCTCGAGCGTCAACCGCGTGCGGTTCTCGATGCTGCCGCCATACTGGTCGGTGCGGTGGTTGGTGCCGTCGCGCAGGAACTGGTCGAGCAGGTAGGCATTGGCGCTGTGCACCTCGACCCCGTCGAACCCGGCGGCCTTGGCATTGATCGCGGCGCGGCGATAATCCTCGATGATGCCGGGGATTTCATCGAGCTCCAGCGCACGGGGCACCACGAAGTCCTGCGGGCCTTCGTAGGTGAAGGCGTGGCCGGAAAGGCCCACTGCGCTCGGCGCTACGGGCAGCGCGCCGCCCGGTTGGAGGGAGGGGTGCGACAGACGACCCACATGCCACAGCTGGAGCATCATCCGCCCGCCGACCGCGTGGACCGCGTCGGTGACGCCGCGCCAGCCTTCGACCTGCTTGTCGGAGTAAATCCCCGGCGCCCCGGCATAGCCCTTGCCCTGCTGGGAGATATGGGTCGCCTCGGAGATGATCAGCCCGGCGGTCGCGCGCTGGGTGTAGTAGGTCTGCTGGAGCTCGTGCGGTGCGTCGTCGGCATTGGCGCGGGTGCGGGTCAGCGGGGCCATGACGATGCGGTTGGGCGCTTCGATGGCACCGTAGCGGATCGGCTGGAACAGGGGATCGTGGGTCATTGCGCGGTTCCTCCGGCAACAGGTGAAGCGAGCGCCGAGCGATGCAGCCCGACAGCGATGATGAGGCCAAGTGTGGCAAGCAGCGCCCCGGCGATTTCGAAAAGCTGGGGCAACGTGCCGCTCGCGAGGCTGCCGAGCATCAGAGTCAGTGCCGGGACGATGGCGGGAAACATCCCCGCCTTGGCCGCGCCGAGCCGCTGGACGGCCACACCATAGGCGATCACCGCAAGCACGCCTGCGGCAAGGCCCTGGACTGCCACCTGCGCCAGCAGCGTGGCGGGCGGCAGCGCGGCGATGCGGCCGAAGTCGCCTGCGATCAGCATGGCGGGAATGACGACCAGCGCGGAGAAGGTCGAGACGGCGGCAGTCACCGCCAGCGGTTCGAGCTCCCAGCGCTTGATGAGAATGGTGAAGCCCGTCCAGCCGAGCCCCGCCGCGACGAACATGATGTCGCCGATCCACACCAAGCCGCCACCCATCGCATCGGCATGGCTGGCGATGAGGGCAAGCCCGGCGACGATCAGGCCGGTGCCGGCGAGTTTGGCGAGGCCTGGGCGCTCCCTCAGCAGCACCATTGCCGCCGCCATTGAGGCGAGCGCGATCGTCGAGGGCTGGATCACCGCACCATGCGCGAGCGGGGCGTGGGCGTAGCCGCCCGTCGCCAGCAGAATGAAGAGCGGCCCGGCGAGCAGCGTCAGCACGCCCGCGCGCCGCCAGCCGATCCCGGCAAAGCGCAGCGGGTCGTGGCGCAGCAGCCAGGGCAGCATGACCAGCGCCGCGGTGCCGAAGCGCAGCACGGCGAAGTCCTGCGGCAGCAGGCCGAGCATGGCGCCCGACTTGGCGAACAGCATGAAGGTCGACCAGACCAGCGCCGCGACAAGGCCCGCGGCGATCCCGGTCACAGCGGGCGAGGCCGCCTGCGAAAGAAGGGCCCTGCCATG
>JACESM010000150.1 GCA_013911835.1 Porphyrobacter sp.
GCACGCCATGCAATGCTGCGGGCCTATGGCGACATGCTGCGCGTGCGCTTTGCACGCCAGTTGGTCTATCACGGCCACGGCGGAGCGGCGCGCGATCTGCTGGGCGGAGTGGCTTCGCGCAGGCGCGGGTGGTGGCTGTGGTGGTCGATGAGCCTTGTCCCGCGCGCTGTGCTGCGCCTCGGAGCACGGGTCTGGCATCTGCGTCACCGGCTGCGCTGAGCGGCCGCTGCACGCGCCGCCTGTCCCAGCCTCAAGCGCCGCCCCACCTCGGCACCGCCGGCCGCGCTCAGATGATGCGCGTCGCGGTAGAGCGCCACGCCGCCAAGCACTGTCGGGCACAGCGCCGGATCGGGGCACAGCATCCGGTCGAGCCGCAAGACCGGCGTCTTCCCGCCGCTCTCAAAACCGGTGAAGAGCGCCTCCTGCCATGCCATTGGCACCGCGCGGGCCGCAGCGGGAATCGCGCAATCGGGCGCAGGCGATGCGGTGGGCAGGCCTCCGAGCGCCCGCGCCCGGCACTGCCCGGCATCGAAGCGCGCCGCGACCGGCCCGGTGACGATCACCACCTGCTTGCCCATCGCCCGGATCATTGCGGCGGTGCGCTGCTGGGCTGCAACGAGTTCGCCCAGACTTGCCGGGGCGAGCCGACCATCGGGCCGCAGTGCCAACGTGCCCGCTTGGGCGAACCGGGCATGATTGCCCGACAGCACCACGACCTTGATCGAAGGCGTGCGGCGCAGATAGTCGAGCACGCTGGCATTATAGGCGAGGCATTCGCGCCCAAAGGCGGCCGTGGCATCGCGGTCAACCGGCGCGAGGCCCGGCAGCGGCGCGCATTGCCCCTTGCTCGCCTGCGCCAGATTGCGCTCACCATCGGCGAGGAGCGCAGGGATCAGCTGCTGCGAGAATGAATCGCCCCACACCAGCAGATCAGGCGACGGCCCTTGCGCGCAGGCCCCGTCGAAGCGCGCCGCCTCGGTGTCGCAGCCAGGCAGGTCGAGGCCGGTGACCCCGGCAAGGTCGATCGGCTCCGGGCGCGCCTTGACCAGCGCGGCGGCGGCGAACACCGCGCCTGCCAGCACCAGCGTCGCTGCGGCATAAAGCGCCACCGCCCGGCGCGGGGCCAATGAGGCGAAGCGTCCGGGCGTCTCGATCCAGCGCCATGACAGCCAGCCCAGCACAAAAGTCGCCGCCACAAGCCCGATCCGCACAGCCAGCGGCGGGGTCGCGCCCAGCCAGATCACATGGGCAAAGGCGAACAGCGGCCAGTGGACGAGATAGAGCGAATAGGACGCATCGCCGACCCGCTCCAGCGGCGCGAGCGCGCGGGGGCTCGGCAGCGCGGCGAGCAGCAGCGCGGCGGTGGCAAGGCACACGGGGATTGCGAGCCAGTGCAATGGCACGCCGGAAGGCGGCAGGATCACCGGCAGCGCCATCACCGCCACCAGCGGCAATGCCAGCCACCGCATCCCGTTGTGACCAAGGCCGCGCGCCGCCAGCATCGCCGCCAGCACGCCCAGCCCCAGCTCCCACGCGCGGGTCGGCAACAGATAGAAGGCCGCGCCCGGCGAGCGGGGGTAGAGCCAGAGATAGAGGGCGAGGCTCACCACGGTCACAACCGTCACCCCGCCCGCGCGCCAGCGCCGCGGCAGCAGCCACAGCGCGAGGGGGAGCAGCAGATAGAACTGCTCCTCCACCGCCAGCGACCACATGTGCAGCAGCGGCTCGCTGTCCGACTGGTCGTTGAAGTAATTGATCTGCCGCCACAGCACGATGTTGGTCGCATAGAACAGCGATCCCAGCGCCTGCGCGGTGAAACGGGCATGGGCGTCCGCCGTCAGCAGCGCCGCCGCGGCCAGCACCGTCAGCAGCAGCATGGCATAGGCGGCGGGGATCAGCCGCCGGATGCGCCGCATATAGAAGGCCCCGAAGGCAAAACGCCCCTCCTCCAGCGCGCGCAGCACGTGCCCGCCGATGAGGAAGCCCGAGACCACGAAGAACACATCGACACCCAGGAAGCCGCCCCCGGCGAAGGGCAGGCCCGCGTGGTAGAAGATGACCGCAAGCACCGCGAACCCGCGCAGCGCCTGGATGTCGGCGCGCATCACGCCCGCGCCCGCCCCCGGCGCAAGGCTCATCCGTGCCCTCGTGCCGGGCCGATCACTTGCGCATAGCTGCCCTGCTCGGCCACCCGACCCGCCTCCAGCCGCACGATCTCCTCGCACAGCTTGAGGGTCGAGAGGCGGTGCGCGACGATCACCAGCGTCAGCTCGCGCGGGAGCTGCGAGACCGCCTGCATCACCGCCGCCTCGGTCGCCTCGTCGAGCGCGCTGGTCGCCTCGTCCAGCACCAGCACCCGCGCCTGTTTGTAGAGCGCACGGGCGATGCCGATGCGTTGCCGCTGGCCGCCCGACAGGCGCACCCCGCGCTCGCCGACGAAAGTGTCGTAGCCCTGCGGCAGCGTGGCGATGAAGGCGTCGAGCTCGGCCAGCCGCGCCGCCTCGCGCACGCGCGCGTGATCGATCGCCGCGCCCGAGCGGCCGAAGGCGATGTTCTCGGCGATGCTGCCATCGGCGAGGAAGATCGCCTGCGGCACATGCGCGACCGCCGCTTGCCAGCCGGCGCGGGTCGTCTCGTCCAGCGGCACGCCATCGATCAGCACCTCTCCGGTCGTCGGCTCGAGCAGGCCGAGCAGGAGATCGACAAAGGTGCTCTTGCCCGCGCCCGAAGGCCCGACGAGGCCGATCCGCGCGCCCGGCGCGATGGTGAGGTCGATGTCGGACAGCGCCGTGCCGCGGTCGCCCGGATAGGCGAATGTGACCTTGTGGAAGGTGACGGTGCCCGAACCCGCCATGGGGGCAGCGGCAGCGTCGGTCTCGGCCGGGAGCGGCTCGGCCAGCAGGCGCGCGACCTCGACCAGCGCGGCGCGGTGGCCGAAGATTTGCGCCCAGCTGAAATAGGTCTGCTGGATCAGCGGCAGCAGCCGCTGCGCGCCGAGCGCCAGCGCGCCGAGCATCGGCAGCGCCCCGGCAAGCCCTCCCGGGCGGCCCGACACGAACACCGCGATCACCGCGATCAGCACCACCCCGGCCGCCTCGACCACGAAGCGCGGCGCGGCGGCGAGGAACTGGTTGGTTGCCTGCGCGCGGGTGAACTGGCGATCAACCGCGCCAAATTTGGCGAGGAACAGCGGCTGCGAATGATCGAGGAGGACGTCGCGGATCCCGCCCAGCCCTTCCTGCAAGACCTGCACCCGGCCCTTCATCGCGCTCGAGACGAGATCGCTGTTGGCGTAGAGGCGGCGGCGGGTGAAGCGGCTGACGAGGGCGTAGAGCACGCCGAAACAGGCGGCCGCGATCAGTGCGGTGCGCGCGTCGATGGCGACCAGCGCGGCAAGAATGAACAGCGCCACCACCGCCGCCGTCAGCCCGGCAATGGCGGGGAGCAGCACATTGCCGAGCACGAACTGCACCTTCTGCATCGCGGCCTGCGTGGTCGCGCTGTTCTCCATCACGTGCCGGGCATAGGGGCGGTGGAGCACCCGGGCATAGACCCCCATCGACAGGTCGTGACCGATCGCGAAGAAGGTGTTCTGGCTGTTCCACAGCAGCACCAGCCGGATCACTGCCGCGATCACCGCGAGCGCGACCAGCAGGAGCGCCGCCATCACCAGCGTGCTCACGCCCAAGACAGCAGCGAGGCGGGCGACCGGATCGACCACCGCGCCATATTCGCCGAGCTCGGCGCCGGGAGAGACAATCGCGAGGAACGGCAGCACCGCGCCCACGGTCGCGGTCTCGGCGATCGCGCCCGCCAGCATCAGCGCGAAGAGCAGCAGCAATTGCCGCTGGCGGTGCGGGGCAAGCCGGGCGTGGATCAGCCGCACTGCGGCGACGACCGTATCCGGAGCCGGTTGCGCCGCTTGCCCCTCGGTCATGTCGATGCGTTGGCCTGCTTCTGCGCGCGGGCCCATGCGGCATAAGGTTCGGCCCAGTCGGGCTGGCGAGCGAGCGCGCGGCGCACCGCAGGGGCAGCGTCGGCGCGCGCCGCCATTGCGGCGATCAGGACATAGACCTGCGGCCGGGTCTCGGGGGCGAGGCGCATCAGCGCGCCCGCCTCATCAAGCGCCGCGTCGTAGCGGGCGGTGCGGGCATATTCGTTGAGCAGCCAGTTGCGCGCGAGCGGGAAACGCGGTGCGCGGCGGCGCGCAGTCTCCATCAGCTGCGTGGCGCGGGGCAGATCGCCCCCGGCGCTCGCGGCGAGGCCCGCCAGCGCGAGCGGTTGTCCCGCCGCCGGAACCCGCGCCATGGCGTCGGCGATCAGCGCGCGGGCGGGCGCGTCAATCGCACCGTCCTGCGCAACGATCCGCTGCGCGGCCAGCGCGGTGAGCGCATTGCCGCTGCGCGGCACGGCCCAGGCCGAAGCCTCGGGCCGCACGGCATCGGATTGCGCGACCACCACTGCGCGCAGCGAAAACCACATTCCTGCCAGCACCAGCGCGATCAGAACCCCGCGCGAAGCCACGGTCATGTGCCGATATCCAGCGTCTTGTTCTCGGTGCCCGGCCGCCGCCGCAGCTTGCCCAGCAGACCCGGAGCTGACGGCGCGGCCCCCTGTCCATAGCCGTAGCCATAGCCGTAGCTTTCGTGATCCGAACCGGTCTTGGGCTGGAACTTGGTCAGCACCGTCCCGGCCACGCTGGCCTTGGCATCGAGCAGGCGGCGCAGCGTCCGCCGGATCGCCGCGCGGCGGGCCGAGCCCGCCTCGACGATCAGCACGGTCGCCTCGCAGATCGACGCAAGCGTCGGCGCGTCGGCAAGCCCGAGCACCGGCGGCGCATCGACAATCACCACGTCATAGGTGGCGGTCGCCTCGGCGATCACCTCGTGAATCCGCAAGGTCGCCAACAGGTGCGCGGGCGCCGAGGGGATCGGTCCGGCGGGCAGCAGCCACATGGTCTCAAGCCGGGTCGGCACGACCATTTCGGCCAGCTTGGCGGTGTTGGCCAGCAGCGTGCTCAGCCCCCACAGCCGCGCCGAATCCGACAGGAAGGTGGGGTTGCGCATGTCGGCATCGATCAGCAGCACCCGCTTGCCCCCCCGCGCGAGGCTTTGTGCGATGGCCAGCGAGGAGGTGGACTTGCCCTCCGAGGCGCGCGAACTGGTCACGAGGATCGAGCGCGGGGTGCCGCCATCGCCGATGAATCGCAGCGCCGCGGTGATCGACTGGTAGCTTTCGGTGACCGGCGACTTGGCATCCTCGAGCTGCTCGGACACCTTCTCGCCCTTGCCCGGGCGCGGGACCACCCCCAGCACCGGCAGGCCGAGCATGTCCGAGATCTCCTCGGGCGACTTGACCGTATCGTCGACGAACTCGACCAGGAAGGCGAGGCCCAGCCCGGCGATCAGCCCGAGCACGAGCGCGATGCCGAGATTGCGCAGCGGCTGCGGGCGGTAGGGCCCCATCGGCGCGAGCGCGCGGTCGATCACCGTTGCCTGATTCTCGCCCAGCTCGCCGACGACACCGATCTCCTTGAAGCGCTGCAACAGGGCGTCATAGAGTTCGCGGTTGGTATCGACCTCGCGCTGGAGGAAATTGTAGCCGATCCCGCGGCTGCGCAGGTCGAGCACCTGCGCGCGCAGCTGCGCGACCTCGGCCTGCAACTCGCGCTCGCGCCCGGCGGCGGCACGGTAGCGGCTGGCGAGCGAGCTGGCGATCGCCCCGGTCTCACGCGCGATCGCGGATTTCACTTCGGCGATCTTGGCCGCAAGCGCGAGCATATCGGGATAGTCGGGCTTGAAGGTTTTCAGCCGCTCGCTGTAATCTGCCTCGAGCCGCGCGCGCTCGGCCCGCAGCGATTGCAGCGCGGGATCGGCGATCTGCTCGCCCGAGACCTCGGCCCCGCCCGCCTGGCGATAGGCCTGTTCGGCCGCGATCCGCTCCCCCGTCGCTTGGGCGAGCGCGTTGTTGAGACCCAGCAGCGTCTGGCTCGAAAGCGTATCGCCGGTCGCCGCGCTCGGGCCGTCCCCCTCGCGGCCACCGCTGCTGCGCGCGCTGCCGCTGTCGAGCTGGACGATGCCCTGCCGCTGCGCATAGGCGACCAGCGCCCGCTCGGAATTCTCGAGCCGCTCGCGCGCTACCGCGAGCTGGTCCTGCAAAAAGCCGCGGGCGTAATTGGTGGTGTTGTAACGGTTCTCGGTGGTCGCGGCGATAAAGCCCTCGGCAAAACCGTTGGCGATGCGCGCCGCGCGGGCCGGATCGGGATCGGTATAGGCGAGCGTCACCAGATCGCTGCCGCGCTGCGGGCCGACCTCGAGATTGCGCGCAAGCTGGGCGGCTGCGGCGCGGGCGCGCTGGGCGGACGGCGTTGCGGGATCGAGGAAGGTCGGGTCCTCGGCCAGCTTCAGATCGCGCGCCACCCGCTCGGCCAGCGCGCGGCTGCGCAGGATGCCGAACTGGGTCTGGAGGTATTGGTCATCATTGCGGAAGCGCGGCTGCGGCTGGTTGCGGCTGCCGAGGATCTGTGCAGGCTGGGCGTTGATCTGCAAGGTCGCCTCGGCACGATACTCGCGGGTCGCCAGCAGGGTGACGATGATCGCGAGCGCGAGCGCGAGGCCGAGCGTGCCGAGCACCAGCCAGCGATGCCGCAGCACCACCTTCAATGCCTGATCAATATCGACGAGCGGCGTGCCCGGGGGAGCCTGCTCCGGAGCGGCGCCCGGCGCACGGGCGAAATACAGTCCGCCCAGCCGCCGCTGCTGCTCGCGGGCTTCGCCGGCTTCGCGGGCGATTCCCCCCCCGATCTCGGTCACTTCCGGCCAGCTCCCTTGATTGCGGCGTCCCGCTTTGCGTGTGACGGAATGGCAGGGATGCCACCCGAGGTAAAGTGGCAAAACCGCTTGATCACAAGGTAATACGGAGCTGCCGGAGATCGTCCGCCGGCGCCTCGGACGGCTCGGCATCGGGCGCCGGTTTGGTGGTGTCGCGGCGCGCGGCGATGACCGCGGCGGCGGCGGCCAGCAGGGCGAGGCCTGCGGTGCGCAGCGGGTAGTCGACCAGCGAATGCGCCAGCACCACTCCGAGCATGATCACCCCGGCCCGCGCCGCAGCGGCGCCGGGCCCGCTGCGCCAGGCGGCGAAGGCGGCGAAG
>JACESM010000151.1 GCA_013911835.1 Porphyrobacter sp.
CAGCCCTTCTTCGCTCTGGATGCGGCCCGGCCATGGGATACCCTGCGGCGCTTAAGCGGATGGAGACGGGTTTGTCGAGCAAAGGAACGCTAGTCCTGCCCCGTTTCCGCCTCTGGCTGACCGCCTTTGCCGCGCTGGTCGCGTCTTTCGGCTTAGGGCCCTTGGCCGCACAGGATGACAGCAGCGCGACTCCCGCTCCTGCCGGGGATGCGCCCGCCGCCGTGACTGCCGCGCCTGCGGGCGTGCCGCCGCGGGTCAACCTGACGGTTTCGGTCCCGCAGGGCGAGGCGAGCGCGGCGGATCTGCGCGAATGCCGCGATGACGAGGAAGCCGCCGCGATCAACGGCGAGATCGTGGTGTGCCGGGTGCGCGGCAATGACGGCACCGGCCTCACCGGCAGCCGCGCCGAGAGTCAGAAGCGCTATGCGCAGGAGACCGCCCTGAAAGGCGCCCCGCGCGCGCCCGACTTCATTCGGGACTGCAATGATCAGGGCAACCCGTTCGGCTGTGTCGGCTTCGGCAAGGTTCCGCCGCCTGCTGTGACGGTCGATTTCGCGGCGCTGCCCACGGCCCCCGCAGGATCGGACGCGGACCGGATCGCGCGGGGCCTCCCCCCGCTCGGGCAGGGCGAGGAGCTGTCCGAGGAACAGGAACGCGCGCGGCGCGAGGCGGAGGGGATCAAGACTGCGGTGCCCCCGCCCCCCAAGAAGAGGAAGGGCGGGTAGGGAGCGGCGCGGATGCTTCTTCCGTTCATCGTCGCCGCGCTCGCCGCGCAGGTGCCGACCGACCCGCAGGTGCCGATCGGCCCGCAGGTGCCGCCCCGCCCGACCCTGCAGCTGCCGTCCCGCCCCGCTCCAGACGGGCCCGCCAAGCCGGCCGAGCCCGCACGCCCGCGCATCCCCATCGACCTCGGTCCCGACGCGCCCGTAAGCGAGCCGCCGCAGCAGATCGACATCCTCGCGCCCCCGCAGGTGTCGGAGGCCGCTGATGCGGTGGAACTGAAGCAATGCGCCGAGGACACCGAACGCGGGGTGGTCTCGGGCGAGATCGTGGTGTGCCGCGAGCTTCCGGCTGACACCTCGCAGCTCTATAGCGGCAGCCGCGAGGCGTGGCTCAAGGACTATGCCGAGCGGACGCAGAACGCGGGCACCCTGCCGCCGCCCGATGTCGCCGGGCCGGGAATCTTCCGCGGGCCTGCGACCATCAGCGGCCTGTGCTTCATCCCGCCCTGCCCCAAGGATGCAGCGCTGATCGTCGACGTCGAGGCGATCCCGCCCCCGCCGGAAGGCTCGGACGCCGCGCGCGTGGCGCAGGGCCTCGCCCCGGTGGAGGGTGACGATGCCCCGCTTTCGGACGAAGACCGCCGCCGGGTGGAGGCGGAGCTCGGCCTGCCCGAGGCGCCCAAGCCCGAAGGCTAGCGCGGCAGGATCGGCAGCACCAGCGGCTCGCCCGCTAGGCTGTCCGAACCCTCGAGCAACGCGAGCGCCTTGGAAATGCAGCGCTCGGGGCCTTCGTGGGTGACCATCGCCACCATCACCTCGCCGCCGCCACTGGCGCGTCCCTGCTGGATCAGGCTCTCGATCGAGACGTCCCCGTCGCGCATCGCCGCGGTGATCTCGGCGAGGACGCCGGGGCGGTCGTTGACCATGAAGCGGATATAGGTGCGCTCGGTCCGGTCACCCGGCTCGGCGGGCGGCATTGCGGCGAGCTGCGCGCAGGGGATCGAGAAGGGCGCGCCCACCTCGTCCCGCGCGATGTCGATGAGGTCGGCGGCCACCGCACTCGCGGTCGGCCCGTCACCCGCGCCCGCGCCCTGGAACAGCAGCCTCCCTGAGAAGTTGCCCTCGGCCACGACCGCGTTGGTCGGGCCATCGACCGCGCTCAAGGGGTGGCCCTTGGCGACGAGGCAGGGCCGCACGCGCTGGAGCAGGCGCGCACCCTGCGGGGTCTCTTCCACGTCGGCCTCGCCGATCAGCCGGATCACGAAGCCCAGCGCATCGGCCTGCGCGATGTCGGCGGCGCGCACCCGGGTGATGCCGGAGACCCGCACACCCGCGAAGTCAACCCGCGTGCCGAAGCCGATCGACGCAAGGATCGCAAGCTTGTGCGCGGCGTCCACGCCCTCGATGTCGAAGGCGGGATCGGCCTCGGCGAACCCGAGGCGCTGCGCCTCGGCCAGCACATCGGCAAAGTCTGCGCCGGTCGCCTCCATCTCGGAGAGGATGTAATTGCAGGTGCCGTTGAGGATCCCGTAAACCTTGGTCAGCGCATTGGCAGAGGTGCCCTCGCGCAGGCCCTTGATGACCGGGATGCCGCCCGCCACCGCCGCCTCGAACTTGAGCGCCGCATTTGCGCCCTCGGCCAGCTCGGCCAGCTCCAGCCCGTGATGCGCGATCATCGCCTTGTTGGCGGTGACAAGGCCCTTGCCCGCGCCAAGTGCAGCGCGCGAGAGGGCGAGCGCGGGGCCGTCCGAACCGCCGACCAGCTCGACCACCACGTCCACGTCATCACGCCGGGCGAGCGCGGTCATGTCGTCTTCCCAGGCGAAGCGGGCGATGTCGACGCCGCGATCCTTGCCGCGGTCGCGCGCGGCCACCGCGACGACCTCGATCGGGCGACCGGCGCGCGCGGCGATCAGCGCAGCGTTGGTATCAAGCAGGCGGATCACGCCCGCGCCGACAGTGCCAAGCCCGGCAATAGCGATGCGCAGCGGTTGCGGTGCGGTGGTGGTCAATCGGCCCTCCGTCGGAAACGTGAGGCCGCGCTTAGCCGTGCGTCGCGCGCGGTCAAGCGGGCAAAGACCCGATCAGCCCGCGATCACCCCTTCGTGATCTGCCGCTCGCACGGCCCGAGCGCCTGCCTGACGAAGGCATAATCGCCCGCCGCCAGCCGCCGCTCCTCGGCATCGCGCGCGAGGTTGGCGCCCGACGGCAGCTGCGCGGGAAGCGCGCAGGCGAGGCGATACCAGCGCAAGCTCTCCGGGCTTGGCGGACGCGCCGCCGCGTCGATGATCTCGCCCCACGACACGCCCCACTGCACCCGCTGGCCGGGGCGGCGCAGCACCGTGATCGAGACCGGCGAGCGATTCTCGGTTGCGAGGAAAATCTGGGTCTCCGATTCGCCCGTCAAAGTGCCCGGCACCGCCAGCGCATCGCTCACCCCGGTGATCCGCGGGGCGGCATCGGGGCTGTAGAGTTCGGTCAGGATCGGGCGCAGCCGCGCCTCGAGCGCCGGGGTGTAATCGAGCTGGGCGGCAGGGCCGATCAGCTGGAGAGTGCCCGCCCGGCCCGGCACGCCCCGCGCAAACAGCACGAATTCGCGCTTCTTGAGCTTGGGCACCTTGCCCTTCGCATCGAGCGGCACATCGACGAGATAGGTCACCGCTGCCCCCACCCCGCTGCGCCCGGCGATCAGCGCCACCGTGTTCGCCTCGACATAGAGCCGCGCGAATCCCGGCGCGAGGCCGGGCGCGCGATCGGGCTTGAGGGCCGTCGTCTTGCGAATCTGCACGCGCACTACCAGTTCCGCAGCGTCCGAAAGGGTCGCCAGATCGGCATAGGTCGGGCCGAACGCCGCTCCCGCAGGCTGTGCGACATCGCCGCCCCGCGCAGTCTGTGCAAGCGCCGCCGAAGGCACCGTGGCAAGCGCGCCGAACACCATGCCTGCCATCGCCAGAGTCTTGAAAAACGACATTAATCTTCCCTTTACCTTTGGGCGCATTGCGGGCCGGGAGGCACCTATGTGCCTTTGCATATTAGCAGGGTCTTTTGCACATGACTCGCAGTGAATCCGCGCTGAACCGCAAAAGCGTTTGATCGGCTAGGGGTTGCCCGTTAAAGCCCGCAAGACTGAAGGCGCGGGACTGGGGACATTGCCGCGCGGACAGTGAGAGGTTGCGTGCGGGGATTGTTTGTTGTCCCGCGCGTGCCAGCCGGAGAAAGATCGGGTCACCTGCGAAGCAGGGGCCTGAAATTTTGTTCCGGCGTGGGAGGACCGAAATTACCGGGATCCGCTCGCCGACCACTATGGCCGGGGGGCGGGGAGTGTGCCGATCCTTGGGATTGGCGAGTATTTGGAGAGAAAGCGCTGGATGTCCTACGCTAGCCAACAACAAGGGTTGACCGGCCCCAAGCTTGTGTCACTGATCATCGCGCTGTCGATTGTCGGTCTCGTCGGCACGGGAATGATCGTCTTCCTTGCCGTCGATGCCGTCAAAGAAGTGGTCGAACGCGTGACCACCGTCAACGTCGAGGAGCCGCCGCCGCCCCCGCCGCCGCCGGATGAACCACCGCCGCCCGAGCAGCCGCAGAACACCTCGCCGCCGCCGCCGGTGACCCCGCCGCAGCAGCTCAACCTCGCGCCGAATCCGCCGCCGGTTGAAACGCAGCGGGAAGTTCCGCCGCCGACCCGTACGGACACGCGTCCCACCCAGCCGCAGCCGGCCCCTCCGGGCCCGCCGCCGGCGCCCAAGGCCCCGTCCAAGGCCCGCGGCGTGCAGCCGAAGAACCAGCGTTCGTGGTCGGCCCGTATCCAGGAAGACTATCCGCGTCGTGCGGCCCAGGAAGAAATCGAAGGCACCGTCGGCGTGCGTTGCACCGTGACGCCCGAAGGCCGTGCCACCGGTTGCTCGGTCACCGCGTCGAGCGGTTCGGACATCCTCGATGGCGCAGCCACCAAGGCGGTCGAGCGTTATGCGCGCTTCGATCCGGCGCTCAATGATGAGGGCACGCCGATCAACGCCAGCTGGTCGACCCGGATTACCTACAAGCTGAACTGATCAATCGGGCCGGCGCGCACGCGCTCCGCTCCCATACGACCCATTCTTTTCAAGAGGACTTTCGCAATGAACCTTACCCTTCTCACCGCCGCAGCCGGCGAAGCGCCCGAAAGCAAGTTCGGCTTCTACGAAGCGATCGTCGAAGGCGGCCCGGTTACCTGGTCGATCCTCGGCATTATGATCATCATGTCGGTCGGTTCATTCTACATCATGTTCACCAAGCTGTTCGAACAGAACAAGGTGATCAAGCAGTACAAGACCGTGCAGAGCAGCTTCTGGCGCGCCGCCAGCCTCAAGGAAGGCGCCACCAAGCTCGAGAAGGACGGCCCGTGGCGCCAGCTCGCTGACGACGCCGTCAAGGCTCAGGAAGATCACGGCAAGATGATCGACGCGCTTGAATCGCATGACTACATGCACGGTTCGCTGCAGCGTTCGGAAGATTCGATCAACGCGGTGCTCAATGGCGGTCTGGCGTTCCTCGCCACCGTGGGCGCGACCGCGCCGTTCGTCGGTCTGCTCGGCACCGTGATCGGCATCTACAACGCGCTGATCAACATCGGCATCGCCGGTAATGCCTCGATCGACAAGGTCGCCGGCCCGGTGGGTGAAGCGCTGATCATGACCGCGATCGGTCTGCTCGTCGCGGTGCCCGCAGTGTTCGCATTCAACTGGCTGCAGGGCCGCAATCGCAAGATCTCGGCCATGCTGAGCACCTTCTCGAACGACCTGCTGGCCTACATGAACTCGAACGGCGCGGTGAAGCCGACGATGACGGCTGCGGCTCCGGCGGCGAAGCCCGCTGCGAAGCCCGCTGCTCCCGCCAACCCGACGCTCAACAAGTCCTGATCGTCATAGCTGCAAACCTTGCGGGAGCGGGCCGAGGCTTGCTCCCGACAGGTGCCCAGCCCATCGGCCGTCCAGGCGGTGTATCGGGGCAAGCAGTAGAAGCCAAAGTATTGACAGGCTAGGAATTCACAATGGCGATTTCAACGGGAGGAGGGGGCGACGCCCCGCTGTCCGACATCAACACCACGCCGCTGGTGGACGTGATGCTGGTGCTCCTGATCATCTTCCTCATCGCGGTTCCGGTGGCGATCCAGACGATCGAGAAGCTCAAGATTCCGGTCTTCGAATCGTTCGAATCGAAGGACAAGGTCGAAAACCTGCTGCTCACCGTCAGCGCGACCGACGATGCCGGCCGCAGCGCCGGTGACGCGGGTTACGAGGGCGCATCGCGCAGCGGGCAGTGCCGGATCTACTTCAACAACATCACGCTGGTGGATTCGACCGAGCTGCAGGAACAGGCGTTCAAGCGCCTCGACGCGATCGTCCAGCGCGCAGGCGGGGTCGAGGCCCTGCTTGAAGACCCAGAGAAGATTCCGCAGGTCCACATCCGCGGTGACGTCAACGCCCCCTGGCGTTGCGTGGCGGGGGCCATTTTCCGCGTCCAGCTGGCCGGCTATCCGATCGTCGGGTTCATCTCGAACCCCGTCGAACCGGGTATCTGACAGCAACAGCCAATCTTCTAAGGAGAACACACCATGGGTATGTCTGGAGGCAAGCTTGACGGCGAGCCGTTGATGGACATGAACATGACTCCGCTGATCGACGTTCTGCTCGTTCTGCTGATCATGTTCATCATCACCATCCCGGTGGCCACGCACTCGGTCGATATCGACCTGCCGCAGCCGAACAATAATCCGCCCCCGCTGGTGGAGCCGACCAAGAACAAGCTGGTTCTCACGCCCGATGACCAGATCCTGTGGAACGGCACGCCGATCGATCAGGGCCAGCTCATCGCCGCGCTGCAGCAGTCGACGCAGATGAACCCCGAGCCCGAGCTCCAGTTCGAGCCCGAATCGCAAGCGAGCTACGACCTGTCGGCCAAGGTGCTGCAGACGATCAAGTCGTCGGGCGTCACCAAGTTCGGCTTCGTCGGCAACGACAAGTACCGCGACTTCGGCAAGTGATCGTCGGCGCCGGCTGACAGTCACACGGCTGTCGGCTGGTCATAGGCAGGTTGTTGCCCGGTTGTTGCATGATCATAGAGGGGCGCTGCGAGCAATCGCGGCGCCCTTGTTGCATGTGGCGCGGAGTTTGGGTCGCGCTCCATCGCACACGGCAATGTTTCACGTGAAACATTTCATGAACATCGCCGGCATTGCCTGACCGGTTGCAAGCCCGATACCGGTACGCGTTAGGCAACCTCTTCTTTTTGCGATATTCTCAGGTTGTCAGCGCGGCGTCGATTCCGCTCGGGGCCGCTCTGCCAAGCAGGAGAGAGCCATGCCGCATGCCCTGAAGCGCCCCAATCTCACCGCCCCCCGCCCTCAGCCCCCCCGCTCCC
>JACESM010000152.1 GCA_013911835.1 Porphyrobacter sp.
CGCGCGCCAGCGGCAGCACCAGATGCGCGCGCAGAAAGGCAAGCGAGACCTCATCCGCGGGCAGCACCGGGGCGGCGGGCCAGTCATTGGGGCCGACCAGCGGCAGCGCGGTGATATTACGATAGAACTCGACCAGCGCCTGCTCGCTCAGGATGCCGAGTCGGGTGAGGATGGTGGCGAGATCCTCGCCGCTGTCCGCCTCGATACTGCGCGCACGAGCCAGCGCATCGGCGGAAATCAGGCCGCGCGCCAGCAATTCCTGGCCCAGATCCGACGAGGGATCGACCCTTGTTCCAGAGATCGCCACCGCGCTTGTCACGCCCTGCCCCTTGCTTGCGGCAGGAATCCCCCCCCCGCCCGGCGCCTTGGTAGCGCCCCAGAGGCGATAACCAATGGAGAATTCGTTTCCGGTTACCGACGAATATCTCGATCACAGAAATCGCCATTATCGATCACCAGGCGCCCGCGAGCATCGCCTGACGGACTATACCTATGCGCCTATTCGATAAATTTCCGGCGCCGATTACATGCGTCTGACGCAACGTCATCCCGCTGACGCATTCCTACAAATTATCACATGCTTAGGACAGAAGGCTAAATTGGGTTGGCATTGACGAGCAAGCTGGCCTGCGCCATGTCTCGTCCGGGTCGCGCTGCGGCACACTCGCAAAAAAACAAAAGCAATTGCGAATATAGTGTTGCCAGAGCTGGTCTGTTTTGGGGGATTTCAACGACTATCACGCGTTCCGAAAAGAATTGGTGCGAGCTCGACTCCATCAGGGTTCACCCGAATCGATTCTCTTCGTTTTTTGGCTTGTCACTCGGCCCCCGTGCCGAGCGTCTTCGCTTGTGTGATAGTCTTGTTACTTTCCCTGATTCCGACGTTTTTGAACGAGAAGCACAGGGGAATTTTCATGAAAAAGGCATTTGCATTACTGGCATCGGTGGCCGTGGTGGGCACCGGCTTGTCTGCGGCTCCCGCCGCCGCTCAGCTCGTCTCGGAAGTCCAGTCGCAGCGCGCTGGCGATGTGGGCGATTCCATTGTCCGGTGGCACAAGGTCATGCTCGACGTTCATGCCGTCGACTTCCGCGATCCGGACAACGCTGCGCCCGAGCAGGTCGGCCCGACCCGCACTTCGCGTGCCTTCGCCATGGTGATGACCGCGGTCTATGACGCGCTCAACGCCTTCCCGGGCAGCACCCGCACCAGCTACAACGCCATTCCGGCGCCGATTTCCGGCGCTGACAAGGAAGTCGCCATCGCCTATGCCGCGCGTGACACGCTTGTGCACCTGTGGCCGGCCCAGACCGCTTCGATCGACGCGATCCTGGCCCAGGAAATCGCCCGGATCGGCGCGACCGGTGCTGTTCTCACCCGCGGCCAGACCGTGGGCCAGAACGCTGCCGCCGCGATCATCGCCCGCCGCGCAGGTGATGGTTCGGAAATCGCCGAAGTGGAGTTCGGCAACGGCGGTTCGATCGCTGACGGCACCACCAACGCCTTTGGTCAGCCGGTCAACAGCGGTGAGACCACCGTCCCGAACTGGACGGTCGACCCGATCAGCAACAACCCGGTGGCGCTCGGCGCCAACTGGGGTGCGGTTGAGCCCTTCGCGCTGACCTCCGGCGCGCAGTTCCGCGCGCCGCCGCCGCCGGCCATCAACACGCGCGCCTACCGCGGGGCCTTCGTCGATGTGCGCCGGGTTGGTGAAGCGCCGAACGGTCCGAACGGTTTCAACGACGAAGCCGACGAAGACACCGCCCTCTCGACCGAGCGCGGCATCTTCATCGGCAACTTCTGGGGCTATGATGGCGCGCCGAAGCTGGGTGTGCCGCCGCGCCTCTACGCGCAAATTGCCAACGTGCTGGCCGAACGTGGCCGGATCGTCGATGCTCTGGAACTCGCGCGGTTCTATGCGCTGGTTCACATTTCGATGGCCGACAGCGGCATCTCTGCGTGGGACTCGAAGTACTTCTACAACTACTGGCGTCCGGTCGTCGGTCTCCGGGTTGAAGACGGCGATCGGAATACCGTCACGGTTCCGGGCTGGACCCCGGTCGGCGTGTCGGCGGCCAACATTCCGGGGGATAGCGCCGTGCGTGCGACCCCGCCGTTCCCCGCCTATGTTTCGGGCCACGCGACCTTCGGTGCCTCGCTGTTCGAAACTGCCCGCGGGTTCATGCCTGAAACCACTGCCTTCACCTTCGTGTCGGACGAGTACAACGGCCTGACCAGGGATCCCTTCCTGTCGACGGTCGTCCGTCCGCTGGTTCCGGTGCGGTATCGCAACCTCACCGCGCCGACGAACGAGAACGCCCGCAGCCGCATTCTCAACGGCGTGCACTGGCAGTTCGATGGTACCGAAGGCGTCCGGATGGGCATCTCGGTGGCCCAGCACGCTCGCGCGACCCTGTTCCAGCCGCGCTGATGACAGTGAGCCGGGATGCGCTCCGCGCGTATCCCGGCCCGCAATTTCCGGGCTGTCCGGCCCCGGCCGGGCAGCCCCCATTTTTCAATTGGGATGGCACGATCATGAAGTTCCGTTTGCACACCAAGATGCTGGCGTTCGCCGCAGCCTTCATCGCGCTTCCTGCCACCGCCGAAGAGCCCGCCGCTCAGGCGCAGACCGAGGCCGAACAGCCGAAGGACGCCCGCGAGGATCTGGCCTATCGCGCAGTCAAGCCGCTCGGCACGCCTGCCCCCGAGGGCTACAAGCCCCCGCTGAGCGCAGAGGCGGTGGTCACGTTCAATGCGATCGTGAGACGCTCGATGAACGCGCTCGATGAATTTGATCGCCTCAACCAGGATCTGGAAACGGCACGCAAGAGCAACGATTCCGCCCGGATTGCCGAGATCAACAAGCGGTTCGGCGAGCTCGAGCAGCAGGCCGCTGCCGCGCGCACCGATTTCCAGACCGAGAAGGCGGCTCTGATCGCCCGGCAGGAATATTTCGACACGAGTGTCGTGGGAGCCATGGAATACTACGTCGAGCAGGCGCCCGGCGAGATCGCCGAGGCGCTGGCTGCCAAGGGCGGCTGACCACACTCACGTCAAAGCAGGGGGGAGGGGGCGCGCGCCATCAGGCCGCGCCCCCTTTGCTTTGTCAGGGTTCGGACCACAGCCGCAAAAGGTTGTGATAGAGGCCCGTCAGGCTCAGCACCGCATCGGCCGAGGCATCCTCGGCGCGCAGGGCCTGCACGGTCTGGTCAAGCTCGAACAGCATGTCGCGCTGCTCGACCCCGCGCACCAGGCTCTGGATCCACAGCACCGCCGCTTCCCGCTCGCCGGAGATAACCCGCGTCACCCGGTGCCGCGCGCCCGAGGCGTAGAGGATCATGTCCCCCGCCGCCAGCTTCACCGCGGTCTCGCCGCCGGGCATGGCGATGACCAGTTCGCCGCCCTCGTAGGTTTCAGGATCGCACAGAAACAGCGTCGCCGACAGGTCGGCGCGCATCCGTCCCCGGGTGAGCGCACGGATCGCGCCGTCGACATGATCGCCATAAGTCTCACCGGCGCCGTAGCGGTTGAACAGCGGCGCCGAGATACGGGTCGCCAGCGCGGCGGCGGCGAACAGCGGATGATGGGCGAGCGCATCGAGCACCACCGCCCCCGCCTCAAGCGCGGCCGGATCATCCTCGGGCAGTTGCCGGTTGGCCTTGACCCCGGCGGACAGATGCCCGGCGGTGACGCGGCCATCGGCCCAGCCTCCTTGCGCGATCAGGCCCCTGACCCGCTCCACCCCGGCCCCATCCAGTACGCCTTCAATATGCAACATCCGCCGCCCCCTCAGGCCTCTGACCCGTGGGCTAGAACGTCCACTGGACCGAGGCAAGCGCCGTGCGCCCGGCCGACGGGATCACGTGGAAGGGGTGAAGCTGCTCGTAGAACAGCTCGTCGAACAGGTTGTTGACCAGCACCCGCACGAACAGGTCTTCGGTGAACTGGTAGCGCAGATTGAGATCGACCACGGCAAAGCCCGGCGCGACGAGAAAGGAATTGGCGGTGTTCTGCCCCAGCCGCTCGCCCATCGCCACAAGGTTCCCGCCGAGCGTCAGCCGGGAGGTGACATCGACCTTGGTGCCGATCGTGCCCATGTGGCGCGGCGCCTGCACCAGCGGCGCGCCCACCACCGGGCCGCCGGGGCTGGAACGGGTGGTCTGGCTGTCGAGGAAGGCGTAGCTGCCGTTGAGCTGCCAGCCCGGCATGATGGTGCCGCGAAATTCGATCTCCGCCCCGTCAACCCGTTGGCGTCCGCCGAGCGTGTTGAAACCGGGCACATCGGGATCGGGCACGCGAACCTGATCCTTGTCGATCCGGAACACCGAGGCGGTCACCAGGAACTTGTCGTCAAGCAGGTTCCACTTGGTGCCGATCTCGAAGGTCTGGCTGGTTTCGGGCGCGAGGTTGAGGTTGGACAGGGCGAAACCGCGCGACGAGGAGATCACCGATTCCACCCCCTCGCCCGAAGGATTGAAGCTGGTCGCAAAGCCCGCATAGATGCTGCCATTGGCGGCCGGCTTGTAGACCACAGCCGCGCGGTAGCTCAGATTGCGGTCGGTGCGGTCCAGGGCAAGGTCGGTGCGCGCGCCTTCACGGGTGAACCTCTCCCCGGTGAAATCGGTGCGGAAGCTGTCCCAGCGCAAGCCGACAATCGCGCTCCACCCCGATCCGAATTCGATCGTGTCGATCGCGAACAGCCCCAGCCCGGTCGAGCGGGGCCGCGATACCAGCCGCACGAAGCTGTTGGGGCGGCTGTCGTAGAACACCGTCTGCGGCGCGGTCAGCGATGTCGAGGGGACGTTGAAACTGTCCACCAGCGTGGTGGTGGGGCTTTCGAAGGCGATGTCACCGCCAAAGATCAGCGTATGGGTCATTCCGCCCCATTCGAATTCGCCGGTGATGTCGGTCTGGTTCTGGAAGAATTCGTCGGTGGACGCGCCTTCGAACAGATTGCGGGTCACGGTGATGCTGGAAAGCGGCGTGCCGCGCGGGGTGGAGCGCGGGATGATCGCCTCGCTGTAGCGAAAGCCGCGGTCGGCGCGCGAATAGCGGATGATGCTGCGCGCCCGCCAATCCTCGCTGAAGTCGTGATCGAGCTTCAGTGTCGCGATGCTGACGTCGGTGTCGAGGAAATCGTTGGTGAAACCGTAGAAGTTCGACCGGTCGACCGCCGCCGGAGCGCCCGGTGCAGTGATGGTGCCCGGAATCCATGGCACGCCGTAATCGGGGCGGTTGCGCTCGCTTTGGTGGACAAAGCCGATGAACAGCCGCGTCTCGGTGCCGAGCCCGAAGATCAGCTTGGGCGCGACGCCCCAGCGCTGCACCCGGGCAAAGTCGCGCGATTGGACGCCGGCCTCGTGATACATCGCATTGAACCGCACCGCGCTGCCTTCGCCGAGCGCGCCATCATGGTTGAAATCGGCCGCGATCCGCAAGGTCTCGTCGGTGCCGGCAAGCAGATCGAGCCGGACGAAATCCTCGGCAACGGGCTTCTTGCTGACCCGGTGGATCACGCCGCCCGTCGAACCGCGCCCGAACAGGATCGAGGCCGGGCCCTTGAGCACTTCGATCGACTGGTCATCGAAGGTGTCGCGGAAATAGGAACCGTAGTCTCGGACATTGTCGACGAACATGTCGTTGACCGTGGAGAAGCCGCGCAGGCTGGCATTGTTGCCCTGAAAGCGCCCTTCCCCCGCCCCGAGCGAAATCCCCGCAACGTTGCGCAAGGCATCGTTGAGATTGGTGAGCCCGCGGTCTTCCAGCTCCTCGCGGGTGACGACGCTGATCGCCTGCGGGGTATCGAGGATCGGAGTGACGATCCGGTCGAGCCCCGGCTGGTCATCCTTTTGGCCGGTCACGATGATCGTCTGCGGCGCGGAGGGCTTATCACCCTCGTCGGCAGTCTCGTCGGCGAGAGCAGGCGATGCCGCGCCCAGCCCGAGCGCGAGGCTGGCCGCCACGAGCGGCACCTCGCGCCGCGTGAAGCGCAGGCCAGAAGCGCTGGCAGGCCGAAATGTGAGCACCTGATTCCCCCTGCAATCCGCAAGCTTGCGCGGCATGGCAAGCCCGCGCGCAAGCTGTCGACATCGCTGTTCCTGTGCCTTGGAAATCGTGCCTACCCGTCCTTTCCGGACGTGGCCGCACTGCGCCCTTACCCCCTTGGCTGCCAAGGGTCGTAGTGCACATTGCAGGGGGGTGACAATGGCAAAACACGACAGAAAGGAACGTCGTGCCGCAAATCACGGGGCATCGGCCAGGCCTTGGCGCACACCGTGTGGCGGAGTCCCGGAACGGAACAGAACTTTCCGGATCTTGCGGGGTTGATCTGCTGCGCAATTGCGCGCGGCCGGCACTCGCCGGCCGCTCAGGTCACCACTTGATCAAACGGGGAACCAGCGTGCGGCCCGCAAGGCCCATCGCCAGCACCACGGCGCTGTGCCAGATGCCGATGTGGACGATGTCGTTCGCCGGGCAATGGAGCGAGAAGGTGAAGACGCCAAAGGCGCCCGATGCGATCCCGGCGACCAGCCCGGCACGATCCGGCGCGGTCGGCGCACCGCGCTGCAGCAACAGCACGAGCATGGTGAAAACCAGCAGCGAGGAGACGATACCGACCGCAAGGCACTCCTGCCCCATCTCCGGGCCCTCGACCGAGAGCACGGATGTGCCGCGCACCGCTGCAACGATCACGCCAGCCAGCGGGAGCAGTCCGGCCATCGCCGCAGCCCAGCGCCAGCCGCTGTGATCGCTGCCCACCTGCGGGCGGCCCATCACCACCACCGTCGCCGTCGCGGCCAGCGCCAGCCCGAGGTAGAGCCCGGTCGCCACCAGATGCATCGGATCGACCAGCCCCGCTGCCAGATCATCGCGCAGACCATCGGTCCCGAGCACCGCCACGACGGTCACCCCGGCCGCAGCCAGCGCCAGCAGCAGGCCCTCGCCAAAGCGCAGCGGCCTGACCGGTTCGAGACCGTCCACCAGCTCGGCAATGAGGGCGTCGGAAGTGCGTGGCATTGTCATTCTTTCTCGATCATGGCGGCAAGCTTCTTGAGCCCGCGGTGGATGTTCACTTTGACGAGGCTTTCGCTCTGTCCCGTGGCGACGGAGGCCTCGGCGA
>JACESM010000153.1 GCA_013911835.1 Porphyrobacter sp.
GAGACCTCCATGCCGTTGGCAAGGCGTGCGGTCTCGACCGCCGGGAAAGTCAGCGCACCGACCGGCGCGACCGCGGGATATTCGCGCGGCGGGGCGGTGCGGGTGATGTCGATCGGGGTCTTGGGATCGGGGGTGATCGCGGCGGCACTGCTCTCGTCGCCCCAGCCGCCCATGGTCGCGCCGTCGAGTTTGCGCTCGCCGGGCTCGATCACCAGCGTGTAGGCGGGTCGCCCGAGCCAGCGCCCTAGCGCCGCCTGCACCTGCGCGGGGGTCACGCGCGCGACTTCATCGAGCTGCTTGCGGTAGAAGCCCGGATCGCCGCTGTAGAGCAGCCCCTCGGCCAGCGTCGAACCTTTGCCGCCGAAGCCGCCGACCTGTTCGAGCGCGTCGATCTGGCCCGAGACGATCTGCGTCGCGGCGCGGGTCAGTTCGTCCTGCGTCGGCCCGCGGGCGACCAGTTCATCGATGATCGCGTTGAACTTGGCCTCGGCCACCGCCGGATCGACCCCCGGCTTCACATCCATCTGCGCCTGCAGGAAGCTCAGCTGCTCGTGTTGCTGGGCAAAGGCGCTGACCGAGACCGCGACCTGATCGCCGCGCACCAGCGCATTGTCGAGCCGCGAGGAGGCGAGCCCGCCGAGCACCGAAAGCCCGGCGGCAAGCGGCACCGCGTCGGGATCATTGATCGCGGGGCCGGTCCAGCTGCGCATGATGCGGGTGACCGGCACCTGATCGGTGATGGTCTCGCGCTTCTCGGCAGCCAGCGTCACCGGCTGTGCTTCGGTCTTCACGACCTCGGGCCCGCGCGGGATGGCGCCGAACCAGCGTTCCACCATCGGGCGGGCGGTCTTGGCGTCGATATCGCCTGCCAGCACCAGCACGACATTGTTGGGGCCGTAATTGTCGGTGAACCACTTGCGCACGTCGGGAAGGCTCGCCGCGTCGAGATCGGCCATCGAGCCGATGGTCGAATGGCGATAGGGGTGGCCGACCGGCAGCAGACCGTCGGCGAGCTTGTATTCGACAAGGCCATAGGGCGCGTTGTCGCCCTGGCGCTTCTCGTTCTGGACAACGCCGCGCTGCTTATCGAGCTTGTCCTGCGTGACCGCGCCGAGCAGATAGCCCATCCGGTCGCTCTCCATGAACAGCGCCAGATCGAGCGCGCCGGTGGGCACGGTTTCGACATAGTTGGTGCGGTCGTACCAGGTCGAACCATTGGTGCTGGTCGAGCCTGCCGCCTCGAGCGGGATGTCGAAATTCTCGACGTTCTCCGAACCGCCGAACATCAGGTGTTCGAACAGGTGGGCAAAGCCGGTGCGGCCGCGCGGCTCGCTCTTGCTGCCGACGCGGTAATAGACGGTGACGCCGACGATCGGGCTCTTGCGGTCTTCATGGACGATGACGGTGAGGCCGTTTTCGAGCTGGAACTGCTCGTAGGGGATAGTCACCTGGCTCACCAGCGTCGGCAGATCGGCAGTCTGCTGCTGGGCGGCCGGGGCGGGGGCCGGAGCAGGTTGGGGTGCCGCGCTCTCGGCCAGCGAGGGGGTGAAGGGCGCAGCCAGCGCAAGGGCGAGCGCCGTGAGGCTGGCGGCAGCGAAACGGTGGGTCATGGGCAGGGGCTCCGGTGAGAGGATCGCTTGGAGGACGGGCGGGCGCGGGTCAACGCGCGTTGGTGACGGTCTTGATGGTATGGCGCCGGCTGGCGACGCTCGCCAGCAGATCATCGCGCCAGAAATAGACGGGCTTCAGCCTGTGTTCGACGAACAGTGCCATCTGGTCGGTGTAATGCGGGCTTTCGGGCCGCGTGCTCGCCGCGCCGAAGGGTTGCACCGAACGCGAGCTAACCTTCTGGCCCGGTTGCCATTCGATCCACATGATGAAGCTGTCGCCGTGCTTGAGACTGAGGCGCCCGTCGTCGTCCACATCCCAGGTGGTCGCGGCGCGCAGCGTGTCCGAACCGCCATCGACCGGAAGGTCGCGCTTGCCCTGTCGCAGCCGCACCAGATCGCCGAGCGGGGGGTCGAGCCGGCCGAAATGGGTCGTCAGGTGATCGGCTGCCGCTTTCAGCTTCTCCGCCACATCGGGGAAGGGCTTGTTGTTGTAATCGGCGGCCATGAAGTCGCGGATCATCAGCATCGCGATGGCGTCGGCGGCGCCCTTGCCGTCGGAGGTGAAGTCCCACGACAGCAGCAGGTCGCGTGGCCGGGCGAGCTCGCCCTTGGCGGGCATGGCTTCCAGCGCCTCGAACAGGCGGGCGATATAGCCGTCCTGTTCGTAGCCGGTGTCATACTTGATCCGCTCCAGCGTCGCGCGGTCGAGCACGCCCGCCTCCGAAAGCAGCTTGTAGGCGCGGCGCGAGCGGTTGGTCTGCTTCAGTTCGATCCCCAGCCGGGGCGCGAAGGCCTCGGGGTCGAGATCGCTCCCGGTCCCGGCGGCGGTGAAGGGGGTGTTGTTCGAATTGTAGAGCCACCCGCTCGCCGGGTTCACGATCCGCGGCAGCGCCTTGTAGTCGACCGCGCCCTCCCAGATCAGGTCCGAGCGATTGCCGGGGAGCACAGAGCGCCAGTCGGCCTTGACGCTCTCGGGCCGGTTCGGGATCGCAGCGTTGTAGACATAGGCGATGGTGCCTGCCTCGTCGGCATAGATGAAGTTGGTCGAGGGGATCGCGAGGCGCGACAGCTGCCCCTCCCATTCGGCGAAGGTCGTCGCCTTGTTGAGGCGGTAATAGGCATCAAGCTGCTGCAACTGCCCGATCCCGCCATAGCGCACCGCGAAGGCGCCCTTGGCGTTGCGGATCACGGGCCCGTGCACGCTGCGGAGCACTTCCTTGCGGATCGGCAGCACGACGGGGCCCATCCTCACCGGCAGCGTCACCCACTCGCTTTCCAACGCGCGCCATTCGCCGTCGAGCTTGTAGCTTGTCCCCGCCTCGTCGAGTTCGAGCTGGTAGACGTCGATCATGTCGGGGGTGTTGACCGTGTTGGTCCAGCCCAGATGCGCGTTGTGGCCGAGGAAGGGGAAGGGCGATCCGGGGAAATTCGCGCCCGCGAAATGCCAACCTTCGCCGCTTTCGACCACGAGTTCGTACCACGCGACGCCGCCGCGCAGGGGCTGGTGCGAGTTGGAGACGAGCGTCGTCGTGCCGCCGCCCTTCTGGGGCGCGACCGCAAAGGCGTTGGAGCCGAGGTGCTCGGCATCCTCGCCCAGCGGCAGCACGAGGCTGCGGGCCTGCTTCGGTTCGGCCTCCGGCGCGGGCGCGGCGGCCTCCAGCGGCGGGCGGGGGAAGCCGGGAATGTCGGGGCCATGCTCGCGGCGCAGTTCCTCGCCTGCCACCAGAGGCCCGATCACGCCGTCCAGCCCGAAGAAGAACGGCTGGCGCAGCGCGAAGCCCGCCGCGACGTCGATCCCGGCGACGGGGAAAAGGTTGGCGAGCTTCAGCTCGTCCGGGTGTTCTTCGGCATATTGGTTGAGGCCCGCCGCATAGGCCTCGAACAGCGCGCGGGTATCGGCGGGGAGCCCAGGATATTCCCGCTCCGCCGTGCCGCGCGCGTCGATCAGGTGGTAGACGTAATCAACCTTCGCGCCGTCCTCACCCGCGATTGCGCCATAGCGCCCGCGCGCCATGGCGACCACGTCCTGAAGCGTGAAGAAATCATCCTCGGCATGGGCGATGGCGACGCCAAAGGCGGTGTCGGCGTCGGTCTTGCCGGTGATGTGGGGCACGCCCCATTCGTCACGGATGATCTCGGCCGTGTAAGTGCGCTCGGACGCCGGAGGCGCCGCGCTCGCCATCATCACCGGCTCCCAGGTGACGAGCACCGCGAAGGCGAGCACGATCAGCACCACCAGCGCAAAACCGCCGCGCTTTACCCAGGTCATGACGGATTTCTCTCCCAAATCGCGTGGGTCTTCCATCGCTTGGGCGAGGGCTGCGGTCAAGCAGTCACAGGCCCTCTTGCCTTGCGCCGCGAATGAACCCACCTAGTCGGGTAATACACCTCCTGCGCGGATTTTGCGGGTGGGGGCTTGTGTTGCCAAAGTGCAACACTATCTGCTGGCGGTACATTTGGAGGGTTTGGACCACCATGAATCTGGAAAAGTTCACCGACCGGGCGAAGGGCTTCCTGCAGGCCGCGCAGACCGTCGCGATCCGCCTCAACCACCAGCGCATCACCCCGCTGCACATCGCCAAGGCTCTGCTGGAGGACAGCGAGGGCATGGCCGCCGGTCTGATCCAGCGCGCGGGGGGGCAGGCGCCGCTGGCGGCGACCGCAGTGGACGCTGGCCTGTCGAAGATCCCGGCGGTGACCGGCGGCGGCGCGCAGGCCACGCCGGGGCTCGACAATGATGCAGTGCGCCTGCTCGACCAGGCCGAACAGCTCGCCGAAAAGGCGGGGGACAGCTACGTGACGGTCGAGCGGATGCTGACCGCGCTCGCGCTCGCGCCGGGCGCGGCGGGCGAGGCGCTGAAGGCTGCGGGCGTCACGCCGCAATCGCTCAACACCGCGATCGAAGCCCTGCGCGGGGGCAAGCGCGCCGACTCTGCCAGCGCCGAAAACACCTATGACGCGATGCAGAAATTCGCGCGCGACCTCACCAAGGCGGCGCGTGACGGCAAGCTCGATCCGGTCATCGGCCGCGACGAGGAAATCCGTCGCACCATCCAGATCCTCGCGCGGCGCACCAAGAACAACCCCGCACTGATCGGCGAGCCCGGCACCGGCAAGACCGCGATTGCCGAGGGCCTCGCGCTGCGCATAGCCAATGGCGACGTGCCCGACAGCCTCAAGGGCCGCACGCTCATGAGCCTCGACATGGGGGCGCTGATCGCGGGCGCGAAATATCGCGGCGAGTTCGAGGAGCGGCTGAAGTCGGTGCTCGATGAGGTCAAGCATGCCGAGGGCCAGATCATCCTGTTCATCGATGAAATGCACACCCTGATCGGCGCGGGCGCGAGCGAAGGCTCGATGGATGCCTCGAACCTGCTCAAGCCCGCCCTTTCGCGCGGCGAACTCCACTGCATCGGCGCGACCACGCTCGACGAGTACCAGAAGTACGTCGAGAAAGACCCCGCGCTCCAGCGGCGCTTCCAGCCCGTGTTCATCGCCGAGCCGACGGTGGAAGACACCATCTCGATCCTGCGCGGCATTAAGGACAAGTACGAGCTGCACCACGGCGTGCGCATCACCGACGGCGCGATTGTCGCCGCGGCGAAGCTGTCGGACCGCTACATCCAGAACCGCTTCCTCCCCGACAAGGCGATCGACCTGATGGACGAGGCGGCGAGCCGCATCCGCATGGAGGTGGAGAGCAAGCCCGAGGAGATCGAGGCGCTCGACCGGCGGATCATCCAGCTGAAGATCGAGGAAAGCGCGCTCAGCAAGGAAACCGACGCCAATTCCAAGGACCGCCTCGTCGCGCTGCGTGAGGAGCTCGCGAACCTCGAACAGCAGTCCGCCGAACTCACCACCCGCTGGCAGAACGAGCGCGACAAGATCGAGGCCGAGGGCAAGATCAAGGAGGCGCTCGATGCCGCGCGGCTCGAGCTCGAACAGGCCCAGCGCGAGGGCGATCTCGCAAAGGCCGGGGAGCTCTCCTACGGGCGCATCCCCCAGCTCGAAAAGCAGCTCGCCGAAGCGCAAGGGCAGGCCGCCAACGCCATGCTGCGCGAGGAGGTGACCGAGGAGGATATCGCCGGCGTCGTCAGCCGCTGGACGGGCGTGCCGGTCGACAAGATGATGGCGGGCGAGCGCGAGAAGCTGCTGGCGATGGAGACCATCCTCGGCAAGCGGGTGATCGGCCAGTCGCAGGCGATCGAAGCCGTGTCCAAGGCCGTCCGCCGGGCGCGCGCGGGGTTGCAGGATCCGGGGCGGCCCTTGGGCTCGTTCCTGTTCCTCGGCCCCACCGGCGTCGGCAAGACCGAGCTCACCAAGGCGCTCGCCGGGTTCCTGTTCGACGATGACAGCGCAATGGTGCGGATCGACATGAGCGAGTTCATGGAGAAGCACGCTGTGGCCCGCCTGATCGGCGCGCCTCCGGGCTATGTCGGCTATGAAGAGGGCGGGGTGCTGACCGAGGCCGTGCGTCGCCGCCCCTATCAGGTGGTGCTGTTCGATGAGGTCGAGAAGGCGCATTCGGACGTCTTCAACGTGCTGCTGCAAGTGCTCGATGATGGCCGCCTGACCGACGGGCAGGGCCGCGTGGTCGACTTTGCCAACACGCTGATCATCCTCACCTCCAACCTCGGCAGCCAGTATCTCGCCAACCTGCCGGACGGGGCAGAGGTCGCGACGGTCGAGAAGGACGTGATGGACGTGGTGCGCGGGCATTTCCGGCCCGAGTTCCTCAACCGGCTCGACGAGATCATCCTTTTCCACCGCCTCGCGCAGGAGCACATGGCGCCGATCGTCGAGATCCAGGTGGGACGCGTCCAGAAGCTGCTCGCCGACCGCAAGATCACGATCGAACTGACCGATGCCGCGCTGCGCTGGCTCGGGCGGGTGGGCTATGACCCGGTCTACGGCGCGCGCCCCCTGAAGCGCGCGGTGCAGCGCTACCTGCAGGATCCGCTCGCCGAGATGCTGCTCGAGGGCAAGCTCCCCGACGGCAGCACCCTCAAGATCGACGAGGGCGACGGGGCGCTGACCATGGTGGTCGGGTAAGCAAGCCCGGCGCTCAGGACACGCGCCTGCCCTTGACCCCGAGCTGGCCATTGATGCGGACGAAGTAATATCCGAGGGTCGCGCGTTTGAAGACCACCTTGTCGCCTTCCTTGATCGGAGCGAGGCGGCGCGGCGGATTGTTGATCTCCCAGACGGCGCCCTCGGCCGTGGTCAATCGCCACGATCCCTTGTCCACCCGGCGGGCGCTGACGATGGTCGTCTCGAACAGATCGGACGGTTCCTCCGCTTCATCCTTGGGATCGGCTTTGAGGATCGCGATGTCTGGCAGCGGCAATCCGAACAGCTGGCGGCGGGTTTTGCGCGCTTCTTCGCGATCGAAAACGCGGACATCGCCTGCCGCTTCGGCCCCGAGCAACGCGTCGACCTTGGCATCGTAGCACGCGAGGCGCTCGCTCTCGCTCGCAAGGGCGCGGCAGGCGCG
>JACESM010000154.1 GCA_013911835.1 Porphyrobacter sp.
TCAGCCGCATCCTCGATTGGGAAGACCGCACCACCTGCGTGCTGTTCGGCGACGGCGCGGGCGCGGTGGTGCTCGAGGCGCCTTCGGGTGAAGCGGGCGGCAATAACGCACCGGGGATCCTTGGCACGAAGCTCCACGCGGACGGCGACCAGCACGATCTGCTCTATGTCGATGGCGGGCCCTCGACCACGCAGACGGTCGGCCATGTTCGCATGCGCGGGCCGGAGGTGTTCCGTCATGCGGTCGTCAATCTGGCCGATGTCCTCAAGGAAGTGCTTGAAGATACTGGCTTAACGCCCGAAGATCTCGATTGGGTCGTGCCGCATCAGGCCAATGCCCGAATCCTCGATGCGACCGCCAGGAAGCTCGGCATCGCGCCTGAAAAGGTGGTGGTGACGGTGCAGGATCACGCCAACACTTCGGCCGCCTCGGTGCCGCTCGCGCTCGATGTTGCGCGCAAGGACGGGCGGATCAAAGCGGGCGATCTGGTGATGCTCGAGGCGATGGGCGGCGGCTTCACCTGGGGGGCGAGCCTCATCCGCATGTGAGGCGGCGGCGACTACACCTGTCTCTTTTGCTAACACGGGTGCGGAAAACACAACAATCTGCACTCCATCGCTTTGCAATCGCGCCGAAAAATCGTAAGCACTCGCCACCTTTGTTCGGGTCGCGCCGCGAAGGAGAATTCGCATGATGCGTTCGGTTGGCACTTTGACCCGCGCCGATCTGGCGGAAACCATCAACCGCAAGATGGGTTTCAGCCGCGCGGAGTCGCTCGATCTGGTCGAAGCGATTCTGGCCAAGATGAGCGACGCGCTCGCCAAGGGCGAGAACGTCAAGATTTCCGGCTTCGGCAGCTTCGTGCTGCGCGACAAGAACGAGCGGATCGGCCGCAATCCCAAGACCGGGATCGAAGTGCCGATCACCCCGCGCCGGGTGATGACCTTCCGCGCAAGCCAGCTGCTCAAGGAACGGATCGCCCAAGGGTGACCACAAAAAGGTGAGGCCAGATGTCCGCATTCGATGACGGCAAGGACGAGGGCGCGCTGCGCACCATCGGCGAAGTCAGCGAGGCGCTGGACATCAAGCCACACGTTCTGCGGTACTGGGAGGCGCAGTTCCCGCTGCTGAAGCCGCTGAAGCGCAGCGGCGGACGGCGCTATTACCGCCCCGCAGACGTCGAGCTGGTCGAGACCATCGACCGGCTGGTGAACCGCGAGGGCTATACCCTCAAGGGCGCCGAGGCGGTGCTGCGCGCGGCCGCCAAGTCGCCGATGGACCGCCGCAAGGAAGACCGCCGCAGCGGCGACCGCCGTGCGCAGGTCGATCCCGGCACGGTGCCGGGCGTGCGGATCGCGGTCGCGGAGGGGGCGGACATGGCCGAGGTGATCGCCGGGCTGAAAGCGGTGCGCGCCAAGCTGGCAGCAGCGCTGGAGGCTTAGGGGCTAGATACCTAGCGCCTTGCGCAATTCGGCATTGATCCGGGATTGCCAGCCCTTGCCGGTGGCGCGGAATTTTTCGAGCACGTCGGGGTCAAGCCGCAGGGTGACCTGCTGCTTGGGGTTAGGCGAAAGCGGGCGGCCTGGTCTCGACCATGTCCCTACGGCTTCGCGGACAACTTTCCCATCAACTGACAGTTGCGCATGACGGAAGTGTTCGTCCGTCCATTCAGGCGCATCGTCGGGATCAATCCATGACTCTTTGGTAGCGGGCTTGTTCACGCTCATTGGCTTTTCTCATTGAGATGATGCGTCGATTATCGTTTCGGAGTGTCCATACCAACGTTACCAGACGGCCATCCAATTGGCCGAACGTGTTGAACCTTTGTTCACCGTAATCGATACGGTCGTCAATAAACGTCCACTCTCTCCCCACGAAAACCTCACCAGCGCGGGCAAAATCAAGTCCGCGCTCTTCGAGAGTTTTACGCCTTTTGGCCTCGTCGTATTCGATCTCAATCTTCTTCAACGCGGCCTCCGGACCAAAACTCTCAATCCATCATCTTCCATTCCTCGCGTTGCCAGCATTCGGGTCAGGCGCCGGTCAAGAGCGACGCTCTGACACATATTAGTGTAACTACAAAAATTGGAAATTCAAGACCTACTCCGCCGCCAGCAGCGCCGCCTCGCCCAGATCGACGCTGACGAGGCGCGAGATGCCCTTTTCGGCCATCGTCACCCCGAACAAGCGGTGCATCCGGCTCATCGTCACCGCGTTGTGGGTGACGATCAGGTAGCGGGTGGTGGTGGTGCTCACCATCGATTCGAGCAGGTCGCAGAAGCGTTCGACATTGGCGTCGTCGAGCGGCGCGTCGACCTCGTCGAGCACGCAGATCGGCGCGGGGTTGGTGAGGAACAGCGCGAAGATCAGCGCCGTCGCCGTCAGCGCCTGCTCGCCGCCCGACAGCAGCGACAAGGATTGCAGGCGCTTGCCCGGCGGCTGGGCGTAGATTTCGAGGCCGGCCTCCAAAGGATCGTCCGAATCGACCAGCGCTAGGTGCGCCTGCCCGCCTTCGAACAGCCGCGTGAACAACACCCGGAAATGCCCGTCCACCGCCTCGAAAGCGGCGCGCAGCCGCTCGCGGCCCTCGCGGTTGAGGTTGCCGATCGAGCCGCGCAACCGCGCGATCGCTTCGACCAGTTCGGCCTGTTCCTCGGCGGAGGAGCCATGCTCGGCCTCGATCCGCGCGAGCTCATCGGCGGCGACGAGGTTGACCGGGCCGATCCGTTCGCGCGCGGCGGTGAGCTTTTCAAGCTCGGCGGATTCCTCGGATGCCGGTGCAAGGTCGTGCTCGTCGAAGCCGAAGCGGTCCCCGAGCAGCGGCGGCGGGCACTGGAAGCGCTCGCCCGAGATGCGGGCCATTTCGGCGCGGCGCAGTTCCTCGTTCTCGGCGCGGGCGACAAGGCTGGCGCGGGTCTCGCGGGCCTGGGCGAGGGTCTCGGTGCATTGCGCCAGCGCGGTGTCGGCGGCGCGGCTGCGCGCGTCGGCCTCGCGCATCGCTGCATCAGCTTCGGCGAGTTCGGCGGCGAGGCGCGTGCGGGTCGCTTCGCCCGCCTCGATCTCGGCGGCGAGCGCGGCGGGCTTGGCGGCGATGACGGCGTGTTCCTCGGCGATCTCGGCGAGGCGGCGCGAGGTTTCGGCCATGCGCCGTTCGGCATCCGAGGCGCGCGCCTGCCAGCCGGCGTGGTCGGCCTGCTGTCCGGCAAGCCGCTCACGCGCGACGGCGAGCGCCTGATCCTGCGCGGCAAGCTCGGCCATCGCGGCCTGCACCGCGGCGCGGGCGGCGGCGTTCTTCGCCTGCGCGGCCTCGAGTGCGGCGCGGCCTGCGTCCTTTTCAGGGAGGCGCGCGCAGGCTTCGCGTGCGGTCGTAACCTCGCCCTTGGCGGCCACAATCTGCGTGCCGATATCCGAGGCGCTGGCGGCAAGTTCGGCAAGCCGCGCGGCGAGGCGTTCCTTGGCGGCCTCGGCCTGATCGAGGCGGCGGAGCGCCTGCCGCTCGGCCTCGATGGCGCCTGCGATACTGCGTTCCTGCGCGACAAGGCCGGTCTGGAGCGCGGCGAGTTCCTCGCGGCAACCCTTGTCCTCGGCCTCGGCGGCAGCGGCGGTGTCGCGCAAGGGGGGGAGGGCGGCTTCGAGTTCGGCGAAACGGTTGGCGGCTTCGAGCTGCGCGGCTTCGGCGGCCCCTTCGCCGCGCGCGACGAAGCCGTCCCAGCGCCGCAGGTGCCCGGCGCGGGTCACCAGCCATTCGCCCGGGGCAAGCGCGCGGCCATCATCCGCGTCGATGCAGTGCACCAGCGCGAGGCGCGCGGCGAGTTCCTCGGGGCATTGCGAAAGCCGTGAAAGCAGGCTGTCGGCCACCGGCTGCGGCGCAGCGGCCCCCGTCCAGAACCGTCCGTCGGGCGTCCCCGCAGGCGCACCCAATGGCGATTTCCCGTCGCGCCCCAGCACCGCGGCGAGCGCGCGTTCGAAGCCGGGGGTGACGGTCACGCGGTCGAGCGGGGTCGCCATGCCCTGGCGTCCGGCCTCGCGCTTGGCGCGCGCCTCGCGGTCACGGGCGAGGGCGGTGTGCTCGCGCTCGACGCCGGCCAGTTCGGCCCGCGCGGCGGCAAGCTGGCTCGCTACGTCGTCGCGGCGCGCTTGCAGGTCGGCCTTGCGCGTCTGATCCTCGGCGAGGTGGGTGCGCAGGCGGGCGAGATCCTTGGCAGCCTCGTCCGCCGCCTCGCGTGCGGCGATGACATCGGCCTCGGGATCACCGCTCGCGGCGAGGTCGGCGCGGGTGCGGGCGAGACGCGCGGCCTCGGCTTCGATCCGGACGAGACGGGCCTCGGCCTGTTCGACTGCGGCTTCGGCGACGCGCCATTCGGCCTCGACCCCGGCCTGATCGGCGGTCGCCTTGGCGAGCGCGAGTTCAGCCGCGCGGCTGGCACGTTCCTTGTCCTCGGCCTTTTCGGCGAGCAACGGACGCGCGGCCTCGGCGGCGGCCGCAGCATCGCGGCTGGCGGCCAGTTCCGTGGTGAGCCGCGCCAGCGCCTCGACCGCGGCGCTGGTCAGGCGGTCGGCATCCGAGCGGTCCTCTTCGAGCCGCACCCGCTGGCGCTCAAGATCGCGCAGGCGGGTTTCGGCGGCGTCGAGCTTCTCCGCCAGAGCCGCCATCCGGTGCCCGTGGGCCGAGGCATCGTCGCGCCGGTCGGCGAGTTCATCGCGCGCTTCGGCGAGGGCCTGGGCGGCTTCGGCCTGTTCCTTCTGGACGACCTCCACCGCCTTCTGCGCCTCGGCGACCCGCGCTTCGGCATCCTCCGCAGCCGCGCGCGCCGCCTTCGCCGCCGCCGCCGCCTCGCGCCAGCGCGCGAACAGCAGGCGGGCCTCGGCGGCCTGAATCCTGTTGGTGAGCTCGGTGTAACGCTCGGCCTGATTGGCCTGCCGCTTGAGCGAGGCGATCTGCGCGTCGAGCCCGGCCATCAGGTCTTCGAGCCGGGCGAGGTTGGTTTCGGCGGCGCGCAGCTTGCTCTCGGCATCCTTGCGCCGGACGTGCAGCCCGGCGATCCCGGCGGCTTCCTCCAGCATCGCGCGGCGCTCGGCAGGCTTGGCGGCGATCACCTGCGCGATCTTGCCCTGACTGACGAGCGCGGGCGAGTGCGCCCCGGTGGCGGCATCGGCGAAGGTCAGCGCCACATCCTTGGCGCGCACATCGCGGCCATTGACGCGGTAGGCGGAGCCCGCGCCGCGTTCGATCCGGCGGGTGACGATCAGATCCTCGCCGCCGTCATCCGAGGCGTGGAGCACGACTTCAGCAAAATCGCGCGGCGGCCGCGTGGAGGTGCCCGCGAAGATCACGTCCTCCATCCCGCCCGACCGCATCGACTTGGCCGAGGTTTCCCCCATGACCCAGCGGATCGCCTCAAGCAGGTTGGACTTGCCGCAGCCATTGGGGCCGACGACGCCGGTCAGCCCCGGCTCGATACGCAGTTCCGCCGGCTCGACGAAGCTCTTGAACCCGCTGAGCTTGAGCCGGTGGATCTGCATCTATGCCGCCGCGCCTCCGCGAACCTGCCTCAGCGCGCGCCCGCGCGCTGGAGCGCGGGTTCGAGCTCGGCCCAGGTGCTGGCTTCGACCTTGTTGCCGTTGAGGACGAAGGTCGGGGTCTGGCTGATCTTGTCCTCGGTGCCGTAGCTTTCCGAGATCTTCGAAATCTTCTCGAGGCTGGCGAAATCGGCCATGCAGGTGCGCGCCTGATCCGCGCTGATCCCGCGCGCGGCGAAGAATTCATAGAGGCCGGTGATCTCGCCGAAGCGCACGAAGCGTTCGTTCTCGGGGAACTTGGCGAGGTCGTTCAGGGCGGATTCGTCGGCGAAGGCGCGCTGCTGGATCGGGCCGAGGTTGGCCCAGATCTGGTCGGCCAGCGGCAGCGCGGCCTCGGGCGCGGAGCAGCCGATCAGGCGGGTGAGCGCAAGGTCGAGCGGGCCGTGGATCACGAAGCTGCGGAATTCGAAGCTGACCCGGCCAGAATTGACGTATTTCTCCAGCAGGGGCTTGGTCCCCTCCTCGGCAAAGCGGGCGCAGGCCGGGCAGGTGAGCGAGCCGTATTCGACCAGCTTGAGCGGTGCATCGGGATTGCCGACGAGATAGCCGCCCTTTTCGGTGGCGACGGCCTTCTGCGACCAGGTCGTGCCCGCAGGCGGCGCGACGATCGGAAGCGGCTCGCTTCTGGCACCATCGGAGGCAGCGTCCCCGCCGCAGGCCGCCAGCATCAGCGGCGCGAGTGCAGCAAGGCAGAGCGAGAACAGGCGGGTCAGGGTCATCGGTATTCCTCGGGCGTTCGGGAGTGGAAAGGATAGACCCGCACGCGCGCTGCCAGCAAGCATCGCTGCGCCGGGGGGTGTGAACAAGCTGTGGGCGCCTCAGTTCGCCTTGGCGGTGAAGCGGTCGCGCAGCAGCGGGTAGAGCGCCTCCCAGCTGTGGACGTTGGCGAGCAGCTTGCCGTCCATCGCAAAGCTGGGCGTGCTGTTGACGCCGAATTCCTTGCCGTCGGCCTCGTCGTTCTGGAGCAGCTTTTGCGCGGCGGCATCATTGGCGACGCAGGCGTCGAGCTCGGCCTTGGACTGGCCCTTGGCGGCGAGCATCGCGGTCAGCCCGAGCGCGCTCGCGGCGTTCTGGCGCCCGGCCCTGTCGCCGCGCTGCCAGATCGCCTGCTGGGTCTTGGGCGCGGCCTGTGCCTTGCCGAGCCAGTCGGCCTGCGCGAGGATCAGCGTGCGGTGGCGCACCTTGAACTGCGCCGGATCGCCGCAATTGGCGAGCAGCGTCACCGCAAGATCGAGCCCGTTGCGGATCACCGGGCGCACCTCGACCGTGATCTTGCCCGGCCCGAGCAGCACCACATCGAGCGCCGGTTCACCCCGCGCGGCGAAATCGGCGCAGTGCGGGCAGGTGTAGCTGATGAATTCGACCAGCCGCGTTTCCGCTTCCGGATTGCCGATCAGGTGGCCGCGTTCGGTGCGCTCGACGCTGTTCTGCCAGTTGCCGGCCTTGGGCTTGGGCCCGAA
>JACESM010000155.1 GCA_013911835.1 Porphyrobacter sp.
ATTTTCATCAGAAGTCCCCTCCCGCAAGCACCGTTCAGCAGCGCTTTTGCAGTTTTTTTCATAGCCCAAGCTGAACCTCAGGTAAATCGCCGAATGCCGAGCTTTCACGGCGACCCCGAAAATCTTGTGTTTCATCGTTTTTTCAGAGCATTGAACGAGAGCATTCGCGCATATCATATGCTTGATAACGTTCTCAGTATGGCGAATGTTGCGCGATTGTCACAGTTTCCTGTCGTGCCGCAGCGCAACATGGCGCGCGGCCCCGTCGCGCCCGGTCAACGACGCCTCCCGGGCCGGCATTCGGTTAACTTTATGTCTGATTTAGAGAGTTTTACGCTTGCAGCTTGGAGCCCTGCCGCGAGTTTGTTAGGCTTCCTCGCATGGTCAGCCAGCCCGCCTTGCCCCGACAGGATGCCCCCGCGCACTGGGGAATTGCGCTGACCGATTGGCAGGATGAGAATTTTCCTCTTCCTGATCAGCGTCTTGTCAGCCTGGACAATTTTCTCATCGATCCCGATCACGCCATTTTGCAGGCCTCTTTGCAAAAATTTGCAAAAATCACGCCGCAATATCCGGGCCTGCGGGCAGCGCTTGATCCGGCGGTGTGCCGCGCCTGGCTGACGCAGCTTGGCCCGCTGCTCGACCAGTGGTTCGGCGGGACAGGGCGCCCCTGGGCAATGCAGGCGTGGTATTCGCTGGTGACGACCCCGCGCGAGGCGCTCGCCCCGATGCAGCGTCTGCCGCATGTCGACGGCACCGATCCCCAGCAGATCGCGATGATGCTCTACCTTCATCGCACCGGGCACGGGGGGACAGCATTCTTCCGCCACCGGACGACCGGGCTCGCCTCGATTTCCACGCAAGACTTCCCGCGCTATGCCGCCACGGTCAAAGCGGATTACCAGCGCACCGGCATGCCCCCTGCCGCCTACCCCACCGACGGCGCGCCGCATTTCGAGCGCATCCATGTCGCCGAGGGGCGCTTCAACCGCGCGGTGTTCTACCGCGGCAACATCCTTCACAGCGGGGTGATCGACAATGATGCCTCCTTGAGCGCCGACCCGCGCGAGGGCCGGCTGACGATCAACGCCTTCTTCCGCCCGGCCCCTGGCTGAGGCGGCGGCACAGATGGGACGAGGACATATGCAAAGGCCTGAAGTGAACAAGCTGGTGATCGTCGGCGGGGGAACCGCCGGGTGGATCACCGCGGCCGCCTTTGCGCGGCTGCTGGGCCAGCGCCTCACGATCGAACTGGTCGAGAGCGAGGCGATCGGCACAGTGGGCGTGGGCGAGGCGACGATCCCGCAGATCATCCGCCTCAACACGATCCTCGGGCTCGACGAAAACGCATTCCTGCGCGCCACCTCGGGCACCTTCAAGCTGGGGATCGAGTTCGTCGACTGGGGCGCGAAGGGCAGCCGCTATCTCCACACCTTCGGCGAGACCGGAATGGCCCTCGGCAGCGTGCCGTTCCACCACTATTGGCGGCGCAGCGCCGGGGCGGCGCCTGACCCCAAGGGGTTGTGGGACTATTCGCTCCACCAGATGGCGGCCTCGGCCGCGCGCTTCGGCAAGCTCGACCGGGTCGGCAAGACGAACATGACCGGGCTCGCCTATGCCTACCACTTCGACGCGAGCCGCTATGCGCTGTTCCTGCGCGCCTATGCCGAGGGGCGCGGGGTGACCCGCACCGAGGGGATCGTCGAAACCGTCCAGCGCGATGGGGAAAGCGGCGATATCGCCTCCATCACCTTGAAGGGCGGCAGGCAGGTCACGGGCGATTTCTTCATCGACTGCACCGGCTTTCGCAGCGTTCTGATGGGCGAGACGCTGGGGGTGGGTTACGAGGACTGGTCGAAATGGCTCCCCTGCGACCGCGCGCTGGCGGTGCCGAGCGAGCGGCTGGAAACCCTCGTGCCCTATACCCGCGCGACCGCTAGGCAAGCCGGGTGGCAGTGGCGCATCCCGCTCCAGCACCGCACCGGTAACGGTCATGTCTATTCAAGCGGCTTCACCTCGGACGAGGCGGCGGCGGAGACGCTCATGGCGGGGCTCGACACCAAACCGCTGGGCGATCCGCGCCCGATCCGCTTCACCACCGGGCGGCGGCAGGCCTTCTGGACGCACAATTGCGTCGCCATCGGATTGTCGAGCGGCTTCCTCGAGCCGCTCGAATCGACCTCGATCCACCTGATCCAGTCGCATGTCAGCCGACTGATCCAGTATTTCCCGCGCGCGGGGGATGCCAGCGTCATGCGCGAGGAATACAACCGCCGCTGCGCCGCCGAATTCGCGCAGGTCCGCGACTTCCTCATCCTCCACTACCACCAGACCGCGCGCGAGGACACCGAGTTCTGGCGCTATTGCAAGCACATGGAGGTGCCTGAAAGCCTCACCCACAAGATCGCGCTGTTCGCCGCCTCGGGTCGGGTGGGCCGCGACGTGGACGATCTGTTCCAGAACGCAAGCTGGGTGCAGGTGATGCTGGGCCAGGGGGTGATGCCCGCCGATTACGATCCGATGGCCGACCAGATCAGCGACGCGCAGCTCGCCGAGTTCCTCGCCAATGTGAAGACCCTCACCGCGCGCGCAGTCGGCACGCTTCCCACGCACGAGGAATACCTCGCCCGCCACTGCCCGGTTGACGAGCGCCTGCTCGCCGCAGCCTGAGGGGAGCCACGAAAAAGGGCGGCGCAGCCATGCTGCACCGCCCGTTTTTTCCTGGCCCTGAGGGCCAGCCGATTACTTCGCCAACCCTTACTTGGATTGCGCTTCCAGATAGGCGACGAGGTCGGCGCGCTTCTGGTCGTCCTTGACGCCCGGGAAGTTCATCTTGGTGCCCGGGATGTAGCCCTTGGGATCCTTGAGGTATTCGAACAGGATCTGCGGCGTCCAGGTGATGCCGCTGTTCTTGTTGGCGTCCGAGTAGTTGAAGCCGGCGACCGAGCCCGACTTGCGGCCAACGACCTTGTGCAGCGACGGGCCGACGCGGTTCACGCCTTCATCGAACACGTGGCAGGTGCGGCATGCGGCGAAGACCTTTTCGCCCGCAGCGGCATCGCCGGTAAAGCTGGCATATTCGAGCTTCGCACCGGGATCGGCAGCAGCCGCGGCCGGAGTGGCGGCGGCGGTTTCAGCCGGAGCAGCCGCTTCGGGTGCCGCCGGAGCCGCTGCTTTCTCTTCGGTCTTGCCACCGCAAGCCGAAAGGGTGGCGAGTGCTGCCAGCGCAGCTGCGCCCATCAGGAAATTACGCTTCATAGTCGTTTGTCCTCTGAACAATTCAGTTCCTCCCACATCCAAGCGGGCCTTACTCCACATTTCCGGGCAAGAAAAGCGGGACTTCGCGCATGGCAGGCGCCCCTTTCCCCAAGACCGCCAACCCCTAACGCACGAGGATTGGAGGAGGTTCCAAGCCGTCTGTCGCAAGGCGTTCCGGAACCAAGGGACGGGCCACAAATATTGCCATGGTTGGATCGCGCGCTATGGTCGCGGCCCATGGACACCATGACAAAGCCCGCCCTGCCCTGGCACACCAGGTTCACCCTCGCTCTGCTGGTGATCGCGCCCGTGTGGTTCGCGATCGCCGCCTTCGGCACCAAGTTCGGGATCTGGGACTGGAAGGTCGGACTGCTGACCATGACAATCGCAGGCGGCCCGATCGTGCTGGGCCTGCTGGGCATTACCGCGCTGGTCGGGCTGGTGCTGGCGATCCGCGCCAAGCCGCGCCGCATCGTGCCGCTGACGGTGGCGGTGCTGGCGCTGTTCGCGGTCGGCGTGGTGTTTGGCCTGATGGCGAGCCTTGGCGGCAAGGCGGCCGAAAACCCGATCCATGACGTTGCCACCGATACCGCCAGCCCGCCTGCCTTCTCGGCCGCGACGATGGCAGCGCGCGTGGAGGGCAAGGCCAATCCGGTGAGCGATTACCAGACCCCGCTCGGCCAGCTCGAGCCTTACAAGGCGCGCGTCTCGCCCGAACTGGCGGTGAAGTCCTATGCGCAGATCATCACCGCGCGCGCCGATCGCCCCGCTCCGCTGCCGCTGGGCGGCACAACCCGCGAGCAGGGCGTGGCCGCGGTCGCCGCCGCGATGGCCGCGATGGGCCTTACCGATATCCGCCAGGATGCCGCCGCCGGCACGGTCGAGGGCGTGGCGACCAGCTTCTGGTTCGGCTTCAAGGACGATGTCGTCGCCCGCGTCGGCGATGCGCAGATCGACTTCCGCTCGGTGAGCCGGGTCGGCGTGAGCGATCTCGGCGCCAACACTGCGCGCATCAATGATCTGCGCGGCCGGACCGAGGCGCTGCTGGGGACGGCGGCGCGCTAATCCCTGAAGGCCGATACCGCCATCGCGCTGCGCTGGAACACGGTGAGCGTGCACAGCGCGGCATAGCCATAGGCGATCGGCCCGAACCATGCCGGCAGCAGGCACATGGCGATGAACACGGCGATGGTCTCGGTGCCCTCGGCGAGGCCGGTGGAGTAGAAGAAGCTCTTTCGCCCGTGCGCCTCGGTGGTGTCCCCGCGCTTGCCCGCGATCACCGCGAAGGCGAGGAAGCTGACGCCGGTGAGCACGAAGCTCGCCACCAGCACCAGCGCGGGCAGGGTGTTGGCAGGGGCGAGGATGCCGAAGCCCAGCGGAATGCTGACATAGAAGGCGAAGTCGGCGACGATATCGAAATAGCCGCCGAGGTCAGAAGGGCCCCGCACCCGCGCCACCGCGCCGTCGAGCCCGTCGAGCAACCGGTTGGCGAGGATCAACGCCAGCCCCCAGCCGATATGGCCCAAGGCAATGGCGGCGGCCCCGCCAAGGCCGAGCGCAAGGCCTGCAAAGGTGATGGCGTTGGCAGTGATCCCCGCCTTGGCGAGCGCGCGGCCGATGGCGTTCAAGGGCGGGTCGATCAGGGGGCGGAGGCGGGCGTCAAGCATGGCGGATGACCCCTCCACCACCCGCTGCGCGGGCGGTCCCCCTCCCCATTCCTTCGGAACAGGGAGGCACTTGGCACGTCCCGTCCCTCCCCGTTCGGAACGAATGGGGAGGTGGCAGCGCCGCGAGGCGCTGACGGAGGGGTAATTGCATGACCCTCACCATGTCACCAGCCCGATCCACGCACCCGTCATGGCGCTCGCCAGATTGCCGCTGATCCAGCTTTTCATCCCCAGCCCTGCGGCCTCGGCGCGGCGCTCGGGACACAGGGTGCCGATGGTCGAGACCAAGAGGCCGACGCTGGCAAGGTTCGAGACCCCGCACAGCGCGTAGGTGACGATCAATGTCGCCCTCGGCCCCAGCGTCCCGGCGGGAAGTGCGGCGAGTTCGAGATAGGCGACATATTCGTTGAGCACCGCCTTGGTGCCCATCAGCCCCCCGGCGGCCTGCGCCTCGCCCCACGGCACGCCCAAGAGCCACATGAAGGGCGCAAGGCCCCAGCCGAGCATCCGCTTGAGGCTAAGGGGTGCGCCCTCCACCGTCAGCGTCGTTGCAGCCAGCGCCATGTCGACCAGCGCCACCAGCGCAAAGACCGTGATGATCACCGCGATCACCGCGAGGAACAGCTGCATCCCGTCCAGCGTGCCCTTGATGATGGCATCGATGCTGGATTCGTATCTGAGCCCGGTATCTTCGGCATCGACTGCGGTCGCGGTGTCATCGGCGGACGGGGGCACCATCAGCCGGGCGATGAGCAGCGCGGCGGGAAGCGAGATCAGCGAGGCCGAGATCATGTGGCCGACAGCATCGGGCACGGTGGCCTTGAGCGTCGTGGCATAGAGGATCAGGATCGCGCCCGAGATGGTCGCCATGGTCAGGGTCATGATCTGGAACAGCTCGGAGCGAGACACCTTGCCGAAATAGGCGCGGGTCACCAGCGGCGCCTCGACCGGGCCGAGGAACACGCTCGCCCCGCCCGACAGGCCGACCACGCCGGAGACGCCCAGCGAGCGGCGCAGCAGGAAGCTGAGCCCGTTCACGATCCAGCGCAGCACCCCCCAGTGCCACAGCAGCGCCGAAAGCGCGGAGAAGACGATCACCAGCGGCAGGATCTGGAAGGCGATCACCAGCGGCGGCTGCGCGCCCTCCTTGAGCGCAAAGGGCAGCTCGGCCCCGCCAAGATAGCCGAACATGTAGGCCGAGCCCTTGAGCGTCGCCGCCTCGACCGCGCTCACGGCGTTGTTGACGAGGCCGACTGCTGCCCACACCGCGGGAACGCGCACGATCAGCACGGCAAGCAGGCCCTGCAACAGCAGCGCGCCCGCGATCCAGCGCCAGCCGGGCAGGCTCTTGCGGTTTTCGCTGACAGCCCATGCAAGACCCATCAGCACGGCGATGCCGATAATCCCGCGCAAGCTATCGAACAGTTCCAAGCAATCCCCCTAAGCGGCCCCTTATCCGGATATGCGCGTCCTTCTTGCCCAAGCGGGGGGCAAGCGCCAGCCCCCGATCAGCCGCGCATCCACGTGTGGTAGCGTTCGACCCACTTGAGCAGCCCCTCGGGCTTGTGCGCCTTCTTCCAGTTACCGGCTGCAAACTTGTTCGCTTCCACCATCGTCGGGTAGGCGTGGATCGTGCCGAGGATCTTGTTGAGGCCGATCCCGTGCTTCATCGCCAGCACATACTCCGCCAGCAATTCGCCCGCGTGCGCACCGACGATGGTGGCGCCCAGCACCTTGTCCTTGCCGCCCGCGGGCGTGAGCACCTTGACGAAACCCCGGGTCTCGCTCTCGGCAATCGCACGGTCGAGATCGTCGAGATCATAGCGGGTGACTTCGACGGCGATGCCCTGCTCCGCCGCCTCGCGCTCGTTGAGGCCGACGCGCGCGACTTCAGGATCGAGGAAGGTGACCGCAGGGATCACGCGGTAGTCCGCCTTGAACTTGCGGAACGTGCCGAACAGCGCGTTGACGCTGGCATACCAGGCCTGATGGCTCGCGGTGTGGGTGAACTGGTAGGGCCCTGCGACGTCGCCCGCGGCGAAGATGTTGGGGAACTTGGTGGCGAGGAATTCGTCGGTGACCACGGTCTTGGCCACATCCACCCCGATGTCTT
>JACESM010000156.1 GCA_013911835.1 Porphyrobacter sp.
GTTACGCCGGATTTGCTGCGCCATGCGTGCCTCCCTTTTTCAGACCGTGGACCCGAAGCGCCTCGGCGCAGAGCATCTCGACGAGGTCGGCGTAAGCGATGCCGCAGCCCGCCGCCTGTTCAGGCACGAGGCTGAGCGGCGTCATGCCCGGCTGGGTGTTGGTCTCGAGCACGAACAATCCGTCCTCGCCCGCCTCCTCGTCCCAGCGGAAATCGGTGCGGCTGGTGCCGTGGCAGCCCAAGACCTGATGCGCCTTGACCGCATAGGCTTCGCACAGCGCGGTGATCTCGGGCGGGAGCTTGGCGGGGAAGACGTGAAGCGTCTGACCGGCGGTGTATTTGTGTTCGAAATCGTAGAAGCCGTTCTCGATCACCAGCTCGGTGACGCCGAGCGCGCGCGGCCCGTCCGGGCCGTCGAGCACGGCGGCGGTCAGCTCGCGGCCCTTGATGAAGGGTTCAGCGAGGAGTTCGGCAAATTCCTGCCACGGGCCTTTGGCGTCCGGGCTGATCGGGTTGCCGACATTGCTGTCGGCGGTGACGATGGCGACGCCGACCGAGGAACCCTCGTTGACGGGCTTGAGCACATAGGGCCGCGGCAGCGGGTCGCGCTCGTAAAGCTCCTCGCGCGTCACGATCCGCCCGCCGGGCATGGGGATGCCGTGGGGAACCAGCGCCTGTTTGGTCAGCTGCTTGTCGATCGCAATAACCGAGGTGGCGAGACCGGAATGCGTATAGGGCAGCCCCATCAGGTCGAGCATCCCCTGCACCGTCCCGTCCTCGCCCGGCACGCCGTGGAGCGCGTTGAACACGACATCGGGCTTGGCCTCGTGGAGCCGGAGCGCAACGTCGCGGCCCATATCGATGCGGGTGACCCGGTGGCCCTTGCTCTCAAGCGCATCGGCCACGCCCGTGCCGCTCGTGAGCGAGACCTGCCGCTCGTTCGCCCAGCCGCCCATCAGGACAGCGACGTGGAGTTTGGTATCGAGGCTCACGGACGTCCCACTCTCTGGATTTCCCATTCAAGGCTGACGCCGGTCGCGGCGTAGACCTTGTCGCGCACCAGCTCGCCCAGCCCTTCGATGTCGGCGCTGGTGGCGGTGCCGGTGTTGATGAGGAAGTTGGTGTGCTTTTCACTGACCTGCGCGCCGCCCAAGGTGAGGCCGCGGCAGCCGGCGCGGTCGACGAGTTCCCACGCCTTGTGGCCTTCGGGGTTCTTGAAGGTCGACCCGCCGGTCTTGGTGCGCAGCGGCTGGCTCGCCTCGCGGGCGGCGGCGATGCGGTCCATTTCGGCGCCGATGGCGGCAGGCTCGCCCGGGTGGCCGCGGAACCGCGCCGAGACCACAATCGCGCCCTCTGGCAGGGCCGAGTGGCGGTAGGAATAGTCGAGCTCTTCGGCGGTCAGGGTGATGAAGCTGCCGTCGTTCAGGATCACCGCGCAGTCGAGCAGCACATCGGCCACCTCGCGCCCGTAAGCGCCGCCGTTCATGCGCACGAAGCCGCCGACCGTGCCGGGGATGCCGCGCAGGAATTCCAATCCCGCAATGCCGAGGTCGCGCGCGGTCGAGGCCACCAGAATACCGCTCGCCCCGCCGCCGCAGGTGAGTTCCATTTCGCCGGTGTGCTCGACCTTGGCGAAGCTCTTGCCGAGCCGCACCACCACGCCGGGCACGCCGCCGTCGCGTACGATCATGTTCGAGCCGAGGCCCAGCGCCATCACCGGAATCTCGCCGTCGAGCCGTTCGAGGAAGGCCTTGAGATCGTCCATGTCGGCAGGCTCGAACAGCCAGTCGGCCGGCCCGCCGGTCTTGAACCATGTGTAGGGCGCGAGCGGGGCCTTGCAGGTGAGCTTGCCGCGGATGCCGTCGAGCGGCACGGGCGCGCTCACCGCGCCTTCGACCGCACAGGTCGGGGCCGAGCCGTTGTCGCCGACAAAGGTGTCGCCCGGCTGGTTCATGCGACTTGCGCTCCACGGCTGGCAGCGATCGCCGGGGCGAGGCCCGCCGCCCACTTGGTGATGTCGCCCGCGCCGAGGCACACCACGATATCGCCCGGCTGCACCTCGCGGCTGAGCGTTTCCGCCAGCGCCTCCGCCCCCGCGATCTCGCGCGCCGCGCGGTGCCCACGCGCCTTCATGCCCGCCACCAGCGCGGCGTGGTCGAAGCCCTCGATCGGCTCCTCGCCCGCCGGATAGACCGGGGCGACATAGGCGATGTCGGCGTCGTCGAAGCACGACTGGAAGTCGTTCATCAGATCCTTGAGGCGGCTGTAGCGGTGCGGCTGGGCGACGGCGATCACGCGGCCACCGGCAGCCACCGCCTCGCGCGCGGCGCTGAGCACGGCACGGATTTCGACCGGGTGGTGGGCGTAGTCATCGATCACTGCGACCTTGCCGCCCGCGAGGTCAACCGTGCCGACCCGGGTGAAGCGCCGTCGCACGCCGCCGAAACGGGCAAAGCCGGTGCGGATCACCTCGTCAGAGCAGCCCATCTCGATGGCGACGGCGATGGCCGCGAGCGCGTTCTGGACATTGTGGCGGCCCGGCATGGGCAGGTGCACGCCCTCGATCCGGCGATCATGCTCGCCCCGCTGACGCACGATCACGTCGAAGCGGTTGCCCCCGTCTTCCGAGGCGATGTTGACCCCGCAGATATCGGCCTGGAGCGAGAAGCCGTAGGTCACCACCTTGCGATCGCGCACCTCGCCGATCACCGCCTGCACCACCGGGTGGTCGACGCACAGCACCGCCGCGCCGTAGAAGGGCACGTTGTGGATGAACTCGACGAAGGCCTCCTTGACCCCGTCGAAATCGCCGTAGTGATCCAAGTGCTCGGGATCGATATTGGTGACGACCGCGATGGTGCCATCAAGGCGCAGGAAGCTGCCGTCGCTTTCGTCGGCTTCGACCACCATCCAGTCGGAATCGCCCAGACGCGCGTTGGAGCCATATTGCTCGATGATCCCGCCGTTAATGACCGTGGGGTCAACCCCGCCTGCATCGAGCAGCGTTGCGATCATCGAGGTGGTGGTGGTCTTGCCGTGGGTGCCCGCCACCGCGACGGTGGACTTCAGCCGCATCAGCTCGGCGAGCATTTCCGCGCGGCGCACCACCGGGACGCGGGCTTCGAGCGCGGCGGCGACTTCAGGGTTGGTGCGGCGCACCGCGGTCGAGGTGACGACCACTGCGACGCCTTCGACGTTGTCGGCCTTGTGGCCGATATGCACGGTGATCCCGCGCGCGCGCAGCCGCTCGACGCTCGCGCCTTCCGCGATGTCGGAGCCCTGCACGCTGTAGCCCAGGTTGTGCATCACCTCGGCGATGCCCGACATGCCGATCCCGCCGATGCCGACGAAGTGGATGGTGCCGATATCGGTGCCGACGCCCTTCATGCCGCGTTCTGCTCCTCGGTCTTTTCGCCGCCCGCCGTCGCGGTCGAGGCGCGGGTGCGCAGACGGGTGGCGGCAGAGGCCGTTTCGCCCACGCGGATCACGTCCATCAGATCGATCCCGCTCATGCTCTCGACCAGATCGGCCAGGTCCTTCGCCGCATCGGGCCGCCCGCAGTTGAAGGCACAATGCGCGGCGTTGGAAAGGCTCTGCGGGTTCATCGCCATCGCCTGAATCTGCTTGGCGAGCTCCTTGGGCTGGAAGGCGTCCTGCCGCACCATCCGCGCGCCGCCGGCCTTGACCATCTCGCGGGTGTTGGCTGCCTGGTGATCGTCGGTGGCAATGGGGAGGGGCACGAGGATCGCCGGGCGGCCCACTGCAGTCAGCTCCGCGATGGTCGAGGCGCCCGCGCGGCCGATGAACAGGTGCGCGTCCGCCAGCCGTTCATGCATGTCTTCGAAATAGGTGCCGAGTTCGGCGGGAATGTCGTGCTCGGCATAGCGCTTGCGCACCGCTTCGAGGTCTTCAGCGCGGCATTGCTGGATCACCTGCAAGCGCTGACGCAGTGCAGGCGGGAGCATGGCGAGGCCATCGGGCACCACCTGCGACAACACGCTCGCGCCTTGCGAGCCGCCGGTGACGAGGATGCGCAGCAGGCTCTCCTCGGTGAAGGCGGGGAAGTCCTGTTCGCGCAGTGCCAGCACTTCGGCGCGCACCGGATTGCCGACCAGATGGACCTTGTGCGCGTGCTTGGGCTTGAGCCGGCCGACCTTCTCGTAGGAGGTGGCAATCGCATCGACCCGCCCCGCCAGCAGCCGGTTGACGCGCCCCAAGACGGCGTTCTGTTCGTGGACAATGCTCGGCAGCTTGGCGGCGGTGGCGGCGAGCAGCGCAGGCAGCGCGGGATAGCCGCCGAAGCCGACGATGGCGGAAGGCTGGAAGTGCTCGAACAGCCGCAGCGCCATCGCCCGGCCCTCCATCACCGCGCGCACGCCCGCGACCCAGCCGAGCGGGTTCTTGCCGAAGCGGCCTGCGGGCAGGACATGGGCGGTGAGGAAATCAGGCTTGCCCGGGATCGCCGCGCCGCGTTCATCGGTGATCAGCGCCACATGGTGCCCGCGCGCATGCAGTTCTGCTGCGAGCGCAAACGCCGGGATCAGGTGCCCGCCCGTGCCGCCTGCGGCGAGCACAAAGTGCCGTGATGCGCCGGTGGGGGTTTCGCTACTCATGCGCCGTTATCCTTGCGTTCGATCAGGTCGCGCAAGCTCCCTCCCTCGCGCGCGAGGAACGGATTGCGCCGGGTGATCGCCAGCAATAGCCCAAGCGTGAAGCACACCGCCAGTGTCGATGAGCCGCCATAGGAAATCAGCGGCAGGGTCATGCCCTTGGAGGGGAACAGCTTGAGGTTGACGAGGATGTTGATGAAGGCCTGCCCGCCGAACTGGGTGACAAGGCCGGCGGCGGCGAGCAGCGCGAAGAGGTTGTCCTCGCCCGTCAGCCGCAGCAGCGCGCGCATCACCATCGCGCAATAAAGCACCACGATGATCCCGCAGGTGATCAGCCCGAACTCCTCGCCGATCACCGAGAAGATGTAGTCGGTATGCGCCTCGGGCAGGTTCATCTTACGGGTGCCGAGCCACAGGCCTGCGCCGGTCCATCCCCCGGCGGTGATGGTGCGCTGGGCAAGGTCGACCTGATCGAACGCCGTGCCGCCGCCGAGGAAACCGTCGATACGGTGGCGGGCGTTGTCGTAGAACATGTAGGCGAGCGTCAGGCCCGCGATGCCGACGCCGCCGGTGGCCGCAAGGCGCTGCCACGGCAGGCCCGCCAGCAATACCATCACCGCCCAGATCCCCCCGAACAGGATGGCGTCGCCAAGGTTGGGCTGGAGCATCAGCAGCGCGGCGATGAGGCCGAAGAAGCCGGTGACGAACAGGATCACCGGCAGCCCCGGATCGCGCAGCCGCCACGACAAAATCCACGCGCAGATGATCGCAAAACCGGGCTTGAGGAACTCGGAGGGCTGCAGGCTCATGCCGACATTGATCCAGCGCCGCGCGCCGTTCTTTTCCTCGCCGATGAAGGGCACCACGAAGAGCAGCGCCAGCATCACCGCGCCGACCATGATGCCGAGCCTGCGCGCCTGATCCCGGTCGAGGAAGCTGAGGCCGATCATCAGCGCAAGGCCCAGCGCCTGGAACACCAGATGGCGCTTGAAGAACATCAGATCATCGAGCCGCACCGCGCCGGTGGACAGGCGCAGCGCGCTCGCCGGAGAGGCGGCGGCGACCGCGACGATGCCGATCGCCATCAGCAGGCCGATCAGCAGCAGCAGCAGCTTGTCGATCTCGCGCCACCAGATGCGCAGCGAATCCTGCCAGCGGCGCTGCACGGGTGCAGGCGGCAGATAGGCGCCCGGTCCGCGCGCGGCGGTGGAGGAATAGGCGGGCGCGGTCATGGCAGGATGCTCCGCTCGCCGCTGTCGTCACAAGTATCGCAGCCGGTGATCGCGCCGACCATCTGGCGGAAGTGAAGCCCGCGCTTCTCGTAATCGCGGAACTGGTCGTAGGAGGCGCAGGCGGGGCTCAGCAGCACCACCTCGCCCGCGCGCGCAGCTTCCGCAGCGCGGCGCACGGCCTCGCTGATCAGCTCGCAGCGCTCGACCCTGACGTGCCCTTCGAGCAAATCGGCAAACATCGGCCCGGCCTCGCCCACGGTGTAGGCTGCGGCGATGTTGGCGAGGTGATCGGCGCAGGCACCCAGCCCGTCCTCCTTCGGCAGCCCGCCGACGATCCAGTGGATGCGGGGCGCGCCCACGTTGATCGCCGGATCGGGCGGGAAGGCGGCGAGCGCGGGGGCGGCGGAGGCCGCGTTGGTCGCCTTGCTGTCGTTGATATAGGCCACCCCGCCGGTCTCGCAGACGCGCTCCATCCGGTGCGGCAACCCGCGATAGGAGGCAAGGCCCTCGGCGATCTGCGCATCGGCAAGGCCGAGCTGGCGGCAGATCGCGACCGCCACGGCGGCGTTCTGGGCATTGTGCGGCCCTGCCAGCGAGGGCGAGCGCCCCTCGGCCAGCCCTGCCACATCGAGATCGGCGGTCTTGACCCGCACCGGCGCGCGGCCTCCCGCCGCCGCCAACCGCTCGGCGATCGCGGTGGTGGGCGAATCCTCATCGCAAATCACCGCCGTCCCGCTCGCCTGCATCTGGAACAGGCGCTCCTTGGAGGCGGCATAGGCTTCGAAACCGGCGTAGCGGTCAAGATGATCGGGCGTGATGTTGGTGAGCGCGGCGACATCGCAATCGAGCGTGAAGGTGAGGTCGATCTGGAAGCTCGAAAGTTCGAGCACATAGACGCCCCCTTCAGGCAGCGGTGCCTGCCCGAGGATCGGATCGCCGATATTGCCGCCCATGACGCTCGGTACGCCTGCCGTTGTCAGGACGTGATGCACCAGCGCGGTGGTCGTCGACTTGCCGTTGGTGCCGGTGATGCCGACCACCTTGTGCGGCGGCAGGCTGGCGCGCGCCTGCGCGAACAACTCGATATCGCCAATGACGGGGAGGCCATATTGCCAGCTATGCGGCCCGA
>JACESM010000157.1 GCA_013911835.1 Porphyrobacter sp.
ATGAATTCAAGAAGCGACCCGCAGGGTCAACCTGTTTTCAAGCGGGCGCAAGCGAATCGGGCAGAGTGTTGCCGCAAAAACTCACCGCTTCTTCACGGCCTTCTCATCCTCGAACAACTCCGCCAGCTGCTCCATGATCGTGCCGCCGAGCTGTTCGACGTCCATGATCGTCACCGCGCGGCGGTAATAGCGGGTCACATCATGGCCGATGCCGATCGCCACCAGCTGCACGGGTGAGACCTTCTCGATCCATTCGATCACGCCGCGCAGGTGCGCCTCAAGATACCCCGCCGAGTTCACCGACAAAGTCGAATCATCCACCGGCGCGCCGTCGGAAATCACCATCAGGATGCGGCGTTCTTCGGGGCGGTAGAGCAGGCGGCTGTGCGCCCAGATCAGCGCCTCGCCGTCGATGTTTTCCTTGAGCAGCCCCTCGCGCATCATCAGCCCGAGATTGCGGCGCGCGCGGCGCCAGGGCTCGTCGGCCTGCTTGTAGATGATGTGGCGCAGGTCGTTGAGGCGCCCCGGATTCTGCGGCTTGCCATCGGCGAGCCATGCCTCGCGGCTCTGCCCGCCCTTCCATGCGCGGGTGGTGAAGCCGAGGATCTCGGTCTTGACCCCGCAGCGCTCCAGAGTGCGCGCCAGAATGTCGGCGCTGATCGCGGCGATGCTGATTGGCCGCCCGCGCATCGATCCCGAATTGTCGATCAAAAGCGTGACGATCGTGTCCTTGAACTCGACATCGCGTTCGACCTTGTAGCTGAGCGCCGTGCCGGGCGAGATGATCACGCGGGCAAGCCGCGCTGCATCGAGGACGCCCTCTTCCTGATCGAAATCCCAGCTGCGGTTCTGCTGCGCCATCAACCGCCGCTGCAGGCGGTTGGCGAGCCGCGTCACCACGCCCTGGAGGCCGGTCAGCTGGCTGTCGAGATAGGCGCGCAGGCGGTCGAGTTCCTCGGCATCGCACAGATCGGGGGCGGCGACTTCCTCGTCGAAGCGGGTGGTGAAGGCCTTGTAGTCGACGCTGGCCGGAACCTCGGCCTGCGGGCGATTGGGGCGCACGGGGGCATTGGCGGCGTCGCTGTCGTCTGACGGATCGCCCTCGGCCATGTCGCTGTCGGTCTGGGTGTCGGAGGATTGCTCCCCCTCGCCTTCGCCCTCGGACATGTCGCCGGCCATCTCCGCGCCTTGCGGATCGCCCTCGCCCTGACTGTCGTCCTCGCCCTCGTTCTCGTCGTCGGGGCCGTCGTCATCGTCGGCCTCGTCCGAATCGCTTTCGTCGGGGGCTTCGGTCGGCCGGGTCAGGTCAAGCTCGCGCAGCATGTCGAGCGCGAGCTTCTGGAAGGCCTCCTGATCGCCGATCTTCTCCGCAAGACCAGCGAAATCGCCGCCGACCTTCTCCTCAAGGAAGTCGCGCACCAGTTCGATCCCGCCCTGCGCCTTGGCGGGGACAGCCTCGCCCGTCAGCGCCTCGCGCACCAGCAGGGCAAGTGCGGTCTGCAAGGGAACCTCGGCAGAGTTCTGCGCGCGCACGATCTTGTCGCCCGCGGTGCGCAGCTCGGTCGCGGCGTCGAGATTGGCGCGGATGCCGCCGAAGCGATTGGCACCCAAGGCCTCGTAACGCACCTGCTCGATCGCGTCATAGCAGGCGCGCGCGATGGGTTCGGGCGGCGCGGATCTGGCGTGGAGGCCCGCATCGTGGTGGCGCAGTTTCAGCGCAAACGAGTCGGCAAAGCCGCGCGCCTCGCGCACCTGATCGGCGGGCAAATCGCGGCCCGGCAGGGGAACACGGAAACGGTTGCCGGCCGCGCCGGGCACATCGGCGCTCCACGCGACCTCCACTTCGGCATCGCGCGCAATCGCCCGCGATGCGCCGGTGAGCGCCTGCTTGAACAGATCGAGCGGAGACTGGTCGGCCATCTATCCTCCCCAGCATGGGGAGGGGGACCATGCGCAGCATGGTGGAGGGGCGAGCGGCGGTCCGCCCCTCCACCCCGACCCTGCGGGTCGCGGTCCCCCTCCCCTGAAGGGGAGGATATGCGCGCACCTGCTCACAGGATGCTCTGGCCCGTCTTGGCCCAGTCGGCCATGAAGCCCTCGATCCCCTTGTCGGTGAGGACGTGCTTGAAGAGGTCGTGGATCACCTTGGGCGGCGCAGTCATCACGTCGGCGCCGATCTTGGCGGCCTGCAGCACGTGCATGGTGTGACGCACCGACGCGACCAGGATCTCGGTGGCGAAGTTGTAGTTGTCGTAGATCAGGCGGATGTCCTCGATCAGATCCATGCCGTCAAAGCCGTTGTCATCGTGGCGACCAACGAAGGGCGAGATGAAGCTCGCGCCCGCCTTGGCCGCCAGCAGCGCCTGATTGGCGGAGAAGCACAGGGTGACATTGACCATCGTGCCTTCCGACGACAGCGCCTTGCAGGTCTTGAGGCCGTCGACCGTCAGCGGCACCTTGATGCAGACATTGTCCGCGATCTTGCGCAGGACTTCGGCCTCTTTCATCATCGTCGCATGATCGAGCGCGACCACTTCGGCGCTCACCGGCCCGTCGACGATCCCGCAGATCTCGGCGGTGACTTCCTTGAAATCGCGCCCCGACTTGGCAATCAGCGAGGGATTGGTGGTCACCCCGTCGAGCAGCCCGGTGGCGGCAAGGTCGCGGATCGCCTCGATCTCGGCGGTGTCGACGAAGAATTTCATGAAGGTCTCTCCAGCATTTTGCGATAGCCCGCGCAGCCGCGCACAGCCTAGGGGACGCGCATGACCAGACCAGCCCTGCGCTTTGCGATGCTGCTTGCCGCCCTCGTCGCGGCTTGGCAACCGTCGATAGCACGCGCGCAGGATGAAGACGTGCAATTGTGGCAAATCGTGAACCTCGCTCACGATTTCGATGATGACACGCGCCTGACGGTGGACGCCTCCCAGCGCTGGCGCGAGGCCGCGCGCGGGGGCGAACAGCAGACGCTGCGCTTCCAGATCGAGCAGACTGTGGCCAAGGGCGTGCGGATCGGCGGCGGGGGCATGGTGCTCGAGGCCGGCGGCCTGACCGAGCTGCGCCCGCACCAGCAGGTGACCTTCACGCTCGGCCGATTCGAGGCGCGCACCCGGCTGGAGGAGCGCTTCATCGACCGCGCGGATCGGACCGAGCTGAGGCTGCGCCAGCGCATCCAGTACAACCAGCCGCTCGGGCAAGGCTGGCGCGCGAGCGTGGGCGGTGAGTGGCTCGGGCTGCTGCAGGGGCGCAACGACGGGCAAGGCGCCGCGACCGAGCAATGGCGCGCGCAGGCGGGCATCGCCTACCGGATCAGCAAGCGGCTGGAGGTGGGCGCAAATTACTGGCTGCTGGTGTTCCCGAACGGCGCGCAGCCCGACCGCATCACCCATGTGCCGCAAACGGTGCTGACCTACAGGTTCTAGATCCGCGCGCCGAGCCCGAACACGCCGATCAGCACCGGATCGCGGGAGCTTTCCGGATTGGCGCGGATGGCGGCTTCCTCGCGCGCGATTTCGCCCCAGATGGCATCGTCAATCTGGCGGCCAAAGCGGTCGGCAACGCCCGCGACATCAACGCCCGTCACTGCAGAGAGCGCCTGACCCAGCAGCGGATCGCGGCTGTGGCGCAGCGCCTCGCCGAGTTCGGGCACCACCGCGTCAAGCAGCGCCGTGCCGAGTTCCTGGCGGAGGTAAAGGCTCGCCGCGTCCGGCCCCCCGCGCACCAGCGCCAGCGCGTTGTCGAAGCCGATCACCCGGACCGCGTCGGTCACCACCGGCGCAGCGCGGAAGCTGGCGTCGATCGCGAAGGTGGCGAAGCGCTCCTCCAGCCGGTCCTTGAACAATTGCGACGTGAGGATGCGCGAGAGCACATCGCCGCGCGTGCCCAGCACCGTGTCGAGCCCGAGGCGTGCAACCTGCTCGTCCCAGAAGCCGCCGGGCGCGGTGAGCCGCGCGAAGGCGTTTTCCGAGGCGAGCAGCAGCAGGCGGCGCACCGCTTCCACAAGGCTGAACCCGCCGCCGGTGCTGGCGCATCCGGGGAGCAGCAGCAGCGTGCCAGCCCCGGCAGCGCCGGCCAGCAGGCTGCGACGCGTCGTGAGGCGGTTCGTGACAATTGCGGTCATTGGTCGGGTCTCCAAGCTTGCCCTTGGCCTATGCCGCTCTCCATATAACGGCAAGATGAACCGCATACGCCTCCTTGTTTTGAATGCTGCATTGGGCCCGCTCGATTACCGGCTGCCCGAGGGTGTCAGTGCGCCCGCCGGGAGCGTGGTGGTGGCGCCGCTGGGGCCGCGCAAGGTGATGGGGATCGTGTGGGACGAAGGGCGTCTGCCGGGCGAGGAAATCGCCTTCGAGCGGCTGCGCCCGATTCTCGAAGTGCTGCCCGTCCCGCCTTTGCCCGCACCGCTGCGGCGGCTGATCGAGTGGACCGCGGACTATTACTGCGCCCCGCTCGCCAGCGTGGCCCGCATGGCGCTGGCGAGCGGCGGGGCCTTGGGCGGGCCGGCGACGATGACCGAATACCGGCTGACGGGGGCGGAAGGCTCGGGGCGACTGACTGCGCAGCGCAAGGCGGCGCTGGAAAAGCTGGCGGGCGAGCAGGGCTCGATGCGCGAGCTTGCCGCGCTGGCGGGCGTCTCGGAAGGCGTGCTGCGCGGCATGGCGGGCGCGGGGCTTCTCGGGCCGGTCACCGTCAACATCGACCGGCCCTACCCGCCCGCCGATCCCGGCTTCCACCAGCCCGATCTGTCCGAGGCGCAGGCTGGGGTCGCGGCCACGCTGGTTGGCGCTGTCCGCGCTCGGGCCTTCGCGCCCTTCCTGCTCGACGGGGTGACCGGCTCCGGCAAGACCGAGACCTATTTCGAGCCCGTCGCCGCCGCCATCCGTGCCGGGCGGCAGGTGCTGGTGCTGCTCCCCGAGATCGCGCTCACCGAGAATTTTCTGGCACGCTTCGAGGCGCGGTTCGGGGCCAAGCCGGTGCTGTGGCATTCCTCATTGAAATCGACCGAGCGGCGGCGGGCGTGGCGGGCGATTGCTGACGGCACCGCGCAGGTCGTGGTCGGCGCGCGTTCGGCGCTGTTCCTGCCTTACGCGAATCTCGGCCTGATCGTGGTCGACGAGGCGCACGAGATCAGCTTCAAGCAGGATGACGGGGTGCGCTACAACGCCCGCGACGTGGCGGTCATGCGCGCGCGGTTCGAGGGGTTGCCGGTGATCCTCGCCAGCGCCACGCCTGCGCTCGAAAGCCTGCACATGGCCGAGATCGGCGTCTATACGAAGCTCGACCTTCCCGCCCGCTATGGCGGCGCAAGCCTGCCTGCCGTGCGCCTCGTCAACCTCACCGAGGAAAAGCCGGGCAGCCAGCGCTGGCTCGCCGGGCCGCTGATCGACGCCCTGCGCGAGCGGCTGGACAAGGGCGAACAGTCACTGCTGTTCCTCAACCGCCGCGGCTATGCGCCGCTGACGCTTTGCAGGAATTGCGGGCACCGTTTCAAATGCCCCTCGTGCAGCGCATGGCTGGTCGAGCACCGCCTCTCCGCCCGCCTCGCCTGCCACCATTGCGGGTTCGAGACGCGGGTGCCGGAGAGCTGCCCCGACTGCGGCGAGAGCGACTGCCTGGTCGCCTGCGGCCCCGGCGTCGAGCGGATCGCGGCCGAAGTCGCCGAGCTGTTCCCCGAGGCGCGGCTGGCGGTGGCAACCTCGGACACGCTCAACACTCCCGAGCGCGCCGCAGACTTCATCGCGCAGGCCGAAGGCAAGGCGATCGACATCATCATCGGCACGCAGCTGGTGACGAAAGGCTTCCACTTCCCCGACCTGACGCTGGTGGGAGTAGTCGACGCCGACCTCGGCCTCGAAGGCGGGGACCTGCGCGCAGGCGAGCGCACCTTCTCACAGATCGCGCAGGTTGCAGGGCGCGCGGGGCGCGGAGCCAAGCCGGGCGAGGTGCTGATCCAGACCCGCCACCCCGACGCCCCCGTGATCGCCGCGCTGGCGAACGGCGACCGCGACGCCTTCTACGCCGCCGAAACCGAAGGGAGGCGCGATGCGGGCGCGCCGCCGTTCGGGCGCTGGGCGGCGATCATCCTCTCCTCCGAGGACGAAAAGGAAGCGCGCGAGGCCGCCCAGCGCCTCGGCGATGTCCGCCCGCGCCTTGCCGATGTGCAAATCCTGGGCCCCGCGCCCGCCCCGCTGTCACTGCTGCGCGGGCGGTATCGCTATCGCTTTCTCGTCAATGCGCGCCGCAGCGCCAACCTGCAGGCGATGCTGCGCGACTGGATCGGCGGGGTCCAATTCGCGCCCGGCGTTCGGGTGGGGATCGACATCGACCCCTACAGCTTCGTCTGACGAAACCAAAAGCGGGCGCAGGGCGTATCCCCCCCATGACCCGCCCCGTTCTCGTGTCGATCCTCGGCGACCAGCTGTCGCGCAATCTCTCCAGCCTTGAAGGCCTCTCCCCCACCGAAGCCCGCATCCTCATGATGGAGGTGTGGGACGAGGCGACCTATGTGAAGCACCACAAGCAGAAGATCGTGCTCATTTTTTCGGCAATGCGCCATTTCGCGGAAGGATTGCGCGCAGAGGGCTGGCAGGTCGATTACATCCGCCTCGATGATCCCGCCAACACCGGCAGTTTCACCGGCGAAGTCGCGCGCGCGGTGGAACGCCACGCCCCGTCCGAAATCCGCGTCACCGAAAGCGGCGAGTGGCGGTTGCATGAAGCGATGTGCGAATGGGAAGGCCGCTTCCCCTGCCCTGTCTCGATCCTTGCAGATACCCGCTTCATCGCCACCCACGCCGAATTCCGCAAATTCGCGGAAGGCCGCAAACACCTCACCATGGAGTATTTCTACCGCGAAATGCGCCGCAAGACCGGGCTGCTGATGGAGGGTGACAAGCCAGCAGGCGGCGTGTGGAATCTCGACAGCGAAAACCGCGAGCCGCCCAAAGAGGGCCTG
>JACESM010000158.1 GCA_013911835.1 Porphyrobacter sp.
TCCGGCTGGTGTCAGAAACAGTGAAACGCTGGGACGCCCGCACCATCACCGACCGCGTCGAGGGCGCCGTGGGGCGGGATTTGCAGTTCATTCGGATCAACGGGACGCTGGTGGGCGGGCTGGTGGGGATGGGGTTGCATGGGCTGGCGGGGGTGATTTGAGGGGCGAAGTCGGTTATTCAATTTTATTCCATCAAAAAGTCGGTTATATATCGTCGAAAGGTCTGATGATATCGGAATAACCAACATGATTCACGAGTATCCGCAGCTCGAAGCCATTGACCGCGATGTGCTTGGCCTAATCCGGGAGCAGCGTCGCCTGTTGCATCATCAGGTCGCCCATAACCCCTTGCGGTGGAATGGCTTCCTCAGCCGTAACACCGAGGCGCGTGCCCTCCAGGGGTCTAACAGCATCGAGGGGATCAATGCGAACGCAGACGAGGCGATGGCGATCATAGATAATGAGCGGCCAGAAACGCTTGAAGATGAAACAGCTCGAGCCTTGCAGGGTTACCGGCAGGCGATGACTTACATCATACGCACCCATGGCGACCCACATACCACGGTAAACGCACAATTCATCCGGTCGCTCCACTTCATGATGCTGAGTTACGACATGACAAAACTTCCCGGCCAGTGGCGCACAGGCCCGATTTATGTCGTCAACGAAATGACGAAGGAGACGGAGTATGAGGGGGCGCCAGCCGACCAAATTCCCGGCCTTGTCGATGAACTTGTCGCGCAGCTGAACTCCTCTGATGCAGTTGAATCCTCAACCGTTCTTGGAGCAATGGCCCACCTCAATCTGGTGATGATCCATCCGTTCAAGGACGGCAACGGTCGCATGGCCCGCGCCCTGCAAACTCTGGTAATATCGCAGAACGGCGTCAGCTCTCCGACCTTTTGCAGCATCGAAGAATGGTTGGGGCGGAACACACTCGCCTATTACGATATCTTGCGAGAAGTCGGACAAGGCCGCTGGAGTCCGCGAAATTCAGCACTTCCATGGGTGAGGTTCTGTTTGCGCGCCCACTACCAGCAGGCGACAACCCTCATGAAGCGCAACAGCCATATCGGACGCGTATGGGGCGAGATTTCTCAGATGTGCAAGGATGAGGGCCTGCCCGAGAGAATGGAGAGTGCTTTGCTTGATGCCGCATTCGGCTTGAAGGTTCGCAACAATCGTTACCGCGAAGAAAACGGCATTTCAGACGCTGTCGCAGGTCGGGACTTGCGGCGTCTGTGTGAATTGGAATGGCTCGAACCAGTCGGCGAGAAGCGCGGTCGATTCTATGTTGCCAGCCGAGCGCTTTTGGCAATCCCCCAGAAAACCCGCGAAAATAGCAGGGCTGCTGATCCCTATGAATTGCTCAGAAAGAACACTGACCAACTTGAGTTGCCAGTGTAGACAAAAGCCCCCGACAGGCTTGGACTTGCCGGGGGCTTTGAACTTGCTTTAGATATGCGCCTTACAGCGCCCCAGTCAGCTCCGGCACCGCAGTGAACAGGTCCGCCACCAGCCCGATATCGGCCACCTGAAAAATCGGCGCGTCCTCGTCCTTATTGATGGCGATAATGACCTTGGAGTCCTTCATGCCGGCAAGGTGCTGGATCGCGCCCGAGATGCCGATGGCGAAGTAGACTTCCGGAGCGACGATCTTGCCGGTCTGGCCGACCTGATAGTCGTTGGGCACATAGCCCGCATCGACCGCCGCACGGCTCGCGCCGATGGCTGCGCCGAGCTTGTCGGCGAGCGGCGTGATGGTCGCTTCGAAGGTCTCCGCATCCTTCAGCGCGCGGCCGCCCGAGACGATGATCTTGGCGCTGGTCAGTTCCGGACGCTCGCTCTTGGCGATTTCCGAGCTGACGAAGCTCGAGGTGCCCGCGTCGCCCGCCCCGCTGACGGCTTCGACGGTGCCCGAACCGCCTTCGGTCGCGGCCTTCTCGAAGGCGGTGCCGCGCACGGTGATGACCAGCTTGGCATCGGTCGATTCCACCGTGGCGATGGCGTTCCCAGCGTAAATCGGGCGGGTGAAGGTCTTGGGGCCTTCGACCGACAGGATCTCGCTCACCTGCATCACATCGAGATGCGCGGCGACGCGCGGGGCGACGTTCTTGCCCTGCGTGGTGGCAGCGGCGAGGAAGGCGTCGTGCGTCGCCATCAGCGCGGCGGCGAGCGGGGCGACGTTTTCGGCAAGGCCGTTGGCATAGGCCGCGTCGTCGGCGATGTGGACCTTGCCCACGCCCGCGATCTTGGCGGCAGCCTCGGCCACCGCGCCGCAATTGTGGCCCGCGACCAGCAGGTGCACTTCGCCCAGCTTGGCGGCGGCGGTCACCACCGGCAGCGTTGCGTCAGCCACCTTGGTGTTGTCATGTTCGACCAGAACCAGAGTCTTCATGGGAATAACCTCTCAAATACCTTGGCGGGCTCAGGCGATGCCGAGCGCCTTGACCTTCTCGACCAGCGCGGCGACGTCGGCGACCTTCTCGCCCGCCTGGCGCACCGGCGGCTCGGCGACCTTGAGGGTCTTGAGGCGCGGGGTCAGGTCGACGCCGTAATCACCGGCGGTCTTGGTCGCGAGCGGCTTCTGCTTGGCCTTCATGATGTTGGGCAGCGAGGCATAGCGCGGCTCGTTGAGGCGCAGGTCGGTGGTGACGATCGCGGGAAGGCTGAGCTTCACGGTCTGCAAGCCGCCATCGACTTCGCGCTTCACGGTGACAGAATCGCCGTCGACTTCGACGGTGTTCGCGAAAGTCCCCTGCGGACGGCCCATCAGCGCGGCGAGCATCTGCCCGGTCTGGTTCGAATCGTCCGAGATCGACTGCTTGCCGAGGATGACGAGGCCGGGGGCCTCTTCGTCAGCAATCGCCTTGAGGATCTTGGCAACCGCCAGCGGCTCGACTTCGTCGTCGGTCTCGACGAGGATCGCCCGGTCGGCACCCATCGCGAGCGCGGTGCGCAGGGTTTCGGCCGCCTTGGCCGGGCCGATGGAGACCGCAACGATCTCGGTGGCGGCGCCCTTTTCCTTGAGGCGGATGGCTTCCTCGACCGCGATCTCGTCGAACGGGTTCATGCTCATCTTGACGTTGGCAAGGTCAACGCCCGTGCCATCGGCCTTGACCCGCGGCTTGACGTTGTAATCGATCACCCGCTTGACGGGGACGAGGATTTTCATGGGTTTGTCCTTCCTCTCAAAGAATCACGTGACGCCATTTAGCGCCTTGGCCGCCCGCCTAGCTTGCGTTTACGTAAACGTCAAGCGCGGTGCAGGAGGCACCATGTGCTGGCCAACCGCTAGCCTGCGGCAGAACCAGAGTCGCTAGGTAATTTTGATGCCCGGCGCTACACTCAAGCCCGCAAGGGAGGGCGGAATGCGCGCATTTTGGGCAATTGCAGGTGCAATCATTGCAGCATGGGGCAGCACGCTGGCGGCGCAGGAGACGCGGGTGGCCGAGCCCGGCTTCACCTCGCCGCCCGCTTATGTCCAGCAGCTGTGGTGGCTGGAAGGCCTGTGGCAGGGCGAGGGCATCGACGGCGCGCCTGCGACCGAAAGCTGGCTGCCGCCCACCGGCACCACCATGGTCGGCACCTTCATCCAGCAGACGGCCGAGGGTGGCATCCTCTTCTCCGAGCACATGCACATCATCGAGGAGGGCGGGAGCCTCGTCTTCAAGCTCAAGCATTTCAACGCTGACCTCACCGGCTGGGAGGACAAGGACGGGATGGTGACCTTCCGCCTGCTTGGCGCCGAGTTCTGCTCCGCCTATTTCAGCGGGCTGACGCTGCGCTGCGACGGGCCGGACAGGCTGGTGGTGGCGGTGCGGATGAAGAGCGATGGGGCTGAGCCCAAGGAGCTGCTGTTCCGTTTCGACCGGGCGGCGCGGCGCGAGGGCGTGCTCGACTGCGACGGCACGACGCTCGCCATGGACAACTGCATGGCGGGCATCCGGGAGCGTGCCAGCGCGCGCAAGGACCGCTATCTCGCCGCCGCCCTCGATCGCCATGCGGACCGGCCCGAACTTGCCGCCATGATCCGCAAAAGCGACGCTGATTTCGAGGCCTATCGCGAAGCGGAGTGCGCGGCGGTCTACAAGAACTGGGAGGAAGGCTCGATCCGCAATGCCATGGCGCTGACGTGCGACATCGCGCTGATCGACGCGCGCACCCGGACGATCTGGCAGACCTGGCTGACCTTCATGGACAGCACCCCGGCGATCCTGCCCGCCCCGGGCCGCTCGCGCTGACTACTTTGCGCGCTTCGAGGCCACCGTCTCGGCAAAGATCGCCAGATTGGCGTCGGCCGAATCCTTCACCGCCGCCGCCATTTCCGCCGAGGCGGGGCGGACATGGGGCAGGGGAGTGTCGTTCTTGCGGCGGAACACCAGCGGCTTGCCCTTGGCGCCGGGCCATTGCTGGAGCCAGAAGTCCATCACCAGCCGGTCACCCCCGGCGATCAGCCCGCCGATAATCCCGCCATAGGGTTCATAAGCCGCGTTGGGATTGGGGAAGATGGCATACATGTTCGCCAGCACCAGATCGCCGTAGCAGGGGGCGGTGCTGGGCGCGAGGCGCGCCTTGATCGCCTTGATCGGCGTCACGTCCATGTCGATTACCTCGCCGTGGCGGGTGATCGTGACGCTCGCCGCGCCGGGGAACAGCGACTTGAGCGGTGCCTCGCCGAGCGCCTCGATCCGCTTCACCGGCGCGAAGATGTTCACGCTCGAATAGGGATCGGCGAGCTGTTCGGGCGTGGGCGGGGTATACTTCACGAAGGCGTTGGACTTGGGCACGAAATTGGGCCGGCCGAGCGTCCAGACGTGGAGCTCGCAGTCCATGCCGGCAAAGGGCTGCTGGGCGGGCGGGGTCTGAGCGGCGGCGGGCACGGCCAAGGCCATGCCCGCCAGCGCAAGCGCGGCAGCCCGCAGGGTCACGCCGCCTTCTTCACTTCCGCGACGATCTTCTGCGCCGCATCGCCGAGGTTGTCGGCGGGCACGATCGCGAGGCCCGAGTTGGCGAGGATCGCCTTGCCTTCGGCCACGTTGGTGCCTTCGAGGCGCACGACCAGCGGCACCTGCAGGTTCACGTCCTTGGCGGCCTGCACGATGCCGTTGGCGATCACGTCGCACTTCATGATCCCGCCGAAGATGTTGACGAGGATGCCCTCGACCGCCGGGTCCTTGAGGATGATCTTGAACGCCGCGGTCACCTTCTCGGTGGTGGCGCCGCCGCCCACGTCGAGGAAGTTGGCCGGGAAAGCGCCGTTGAGCTTGATGATGTCCATCGTCGCCATGGCAAGGCCCGCGCCGTTCACCATGCAGCCGATGTTGCCATCAAGCTTGATGTAGGCGAGGTCATATTCGCTGGCTTCGACCTCCGCCGGGTCTTCCTCGGTCTCGTCGCGCAGGGCTTCGATGTCGGGGTGGCGGTAGAGGGCGTTGCCGTCAAAGCTCATCTTGGCGTCGAGCACCAGCAGCTTGCCGTCTTGGCTTTCGACCAGCGGGTTGATTTCGAGCATCTCGCAATCGGTGGCGAGGAAGGCATCATAAAGCTGCTTGGCCAGCTTCTGCGCCTGCTTGTTGAGATCGCCCTGGAGCTTCAGCGCGAAGGCCACCGCGCGGCCGTGGTGCGGCTGGAAGCCCTGTGCGGGGTCGATCGAGAAGGTGGTGATCAGCTCGGGCGTGTCATGCGCCACGGTCTCGATGTCCATCCCGCCTTCGGTCGACACGACGAAAGCGACGCGCCCGGTGGCACGATCGACCAGCAGCGAAAGGTAGTATTCCTTGGCGATGTCGACGCCGTCGGTGATGTAGAGGCGGTTGACCTGCTTGCCCGCTTCGCCGGTCTGGATCGTCACCAGCGTGTTGCCGAGCATCTCTTCCGCGTGGGCGCGCACTTCATCGAGGCTCTTGGCGAGGCGCACACCGCCCTTGGCGTCGGCCGGAAGCTCCTTGAACTTGCCCTTGCCGCGACCGCCCGCATGGATCTGCGCCTTCACGACATAGAGCGGCCCGGGCAGCTGCTTGGCGGCTTCCACCGCTTCTTCGACGCTGAGCGCGGCATGGCCCGCGGGCACCGCAATCCCGTGCTTGGCGAGCAGTTCCTTGGCCTGATATTCGTGAACGTTCATTGCGTATCGATCCCTTCAATGAGTTCCTGGGGAGAGGTTCCGTCCACGCGGGGCCTAAGCACGGATCGGCGGGCTTGAAAAGTGCCTGCGGCACGGCCAACACGGGAGCCTGCCATGATTGACAGGTCGCACCTTCAGACAATCGTCCGCGAGGCGGGCCGGATCGCCCATTCGCGCTGGCCGGGGGCGGGTCATGCGCTCAAGAGCTGGGACAAGACCCCCGGCAGCCCGGTGAGCGAGGCGGACCTTGAGGTCGACCGTTTCCTCAAGCGCGAGCTGGGTCGCCTGCTGCCGTCAGCTGCCTGGCTCTCCGAGGAAACCGCCGACGACAAGCTGCGCACCCAGAGCGGGCTCATCTGGCTGGTCGACCCGATCGACGGCACCCGCGATTTCGTGCGCGGCCGGGCGGGCTGGGCGGTGTCGGTGGCGCTGGTGAGCGCCGGGCGGCCGCTGATCGGGATGCTCGCAGCCCCGGCGCGGGGCGAGGAATGGGTCGCGGTCGCGGGGCAGGGCGCGACCTTGAACGGCGCAGCCATCCGGGCGAGCCAGCGGACCGAATTCTCCGGTGCCCGTGTGCCGACCCATGCCTTGCCAAGCGAAGACAGCGATCTGGTCGCGGTCGAGCAGCCTAATTCGATCGCCTTGCGGATCGCGATGGTCGCCGCCGATCAGGCCGATCTGGTCGCGACCCTGCGCTGGGGCTACGAGTGGGACATCGCCGCGGCCACCCTGATCGCGCGCGAGGCCGGGGCCGAGGTCACCGACGCCTTCGGCGGGCCGCTCGCCTATAATAAGCA
>JACESM010000159.1 GCA_013911835.1 Porphyrobacter sp.
GTGCCTGAGCAGCGCGCCGCGCGCTCGCCGCGCTGCTCAGGCACCGGGCGCCGCGCTGTCTGGTGCTCTCGATCGCCGAGCTGCCCGCAAGTCAGCCGATCGCGGTGGTCGGCGTGATCGGCGCGGCCCCTGAAGCGCCCGCGCTGCCGCAGCCCGAGGGGATCGCCGCATGAAGCACGATCACGCCAGCTTCGGGGTGCTGACGCAGCCCTACGCGCCTTCGCGCGCCGAGGTCGAGGACCGCGTGCGCCGCTTCTTGCCGCTGGTGCGCCGCACCGCGTGGCACATCAACGGGCGGGGCCGCGAGGGGTTGGAGATCGAGGATCTGGTGCAGGCCGGGATCCTCGCGCTCACCGAATGCGCGCAGCGCCACGCCGGGCCGACCGAGGACGGCTTTGCCGCCTATGCCAAGATCCGGGTGCGCGGGGCGATGCTGGATGAAGTGCGCCGCGTCGCTCACGACAGCCGCACCGCCCGCGCCAAGCGGGGCGTCTACGAGCGGGCGCTCGCTTCGCTTCGCGGGTCACTGGGCCGCGAGCCGAGCCGCGCCGAAATCGCCCGGGCAATGGGGGTGGACGATGCCGAACTGCTCGCGATCGAAGCCTCGGGCGTCCGGCTCACCCCGATCGATGATGCCTATGACGAAACCAGCCTCGCCTTCGCCAGCGACGATCCCGATCCCTTCGAGGCGCTGTGCGCCTCCGAAGACCGCGAGCGGCTGATCGCGGCGATGGTGCAGCTGCCCGACCGGCTGAAGCTGGTGCTCCAGCTATTCTTCGTCGAGGAGCTGAACCTCACTGAAATCGCCGCCGTGCTCGAAGTCAGCGTGCCGCGCGTGCACCAATTGCGCGCGAAGGCGCTGAAGGATTTGCGGGGGTTGCTGGAGGGGGATAGGTAACGGGCGTTCGCTCTGCGCCGCAGGCCTTGAATTGCTTCACGCGGAGACGCGGAGATGCGGAGGAGGCAACGCGATTTCTCCGCGTCTCCGCGTGAATCCAAAGCCGCTACGCGGAACGCCCCCGCATCACCCCGCATCCCCATCGGCATGCCCGCGACCTTCGCTCGTCGTGCGCATCGATCCGGCCGCGCCCATTGCGCCCTCGCCTTCCCAGAAATAGGGGCGGCGCTTGGCGTCTCCGGTGCCGACCTCGTTCATGGTCTTCGCGTCATAGAGCCGTCCGCCGATCATCACCTGTTCGATGTTGTCCGAATTGGCGATGTCCGCGCTCGGATCATCCGAAAGGATCACAAGATCGGCGAGCTTGCCGGATTCGAGGCTGCCAATATCCCGGTCCATGCCAAGCGAGCGCGCGGATTCGATGGTGCCTGCCCGCAGCGCCTCCATCGGGCTCATCCCGCCGCGCACGAAGCTCCACAGCTCCCAATGCGCGCCGATGCCCGCCTGCTGGCCGTGCGCGCCGATGCTGACCTTCACGCCGCGCTCGGCCAGTTTCCGCGCCTCGCGCGCGTTGTTGTCGTCGACGAAGGCCCACTCGGGCGCCTTGGTGCGGCGCGCGGTTTCGGCGAGCAGCATCTTGGGCGGGGTGTGGACCATCAGCGGGTTCTCCCACACATTGGTCGCCTGCCGCCAATAGGGATCGCCCGCAAGGCCGCCATAGGTGACCACCAGCGTGGGCGTGTAGTTGGTGCCTGACTGGCTGTAGAACTGCAGCACGTCCTCGTAGAACACGTCGACCGGGATATTGTGCTCGAGCGTCGAGTTGCCGTCGGCAGCGATGTTCATGTCCATGCCGAACAGCGAGCCACCCTCGGCAACCACCAGCATGTTCTCGGCCGCTGCCGCGCGGACGACCATCTGGCGCTGTTCGCGGCGGGGCTGGTTGTAGTTTTTGACCGAGATCCCCCCCTGCGCCTTGATCCGCCGCACGTGGGCGAGCGCGTCTTCGTAGGAGTCGATCCGCGCATAGACGTCCGCCGCCTTGGCCCCGTAGATGATCTCCCCGGTCGAGAAGATGCGCGGGCCCAGCGTCAGCCCCGCGCGCTGGCGCTCGGCGGCGGCAAAGACGGTGCTCGCCTGGCTTGACGGGTTGTGAACCGTCGTCACCCCCATCGCCAGATCCTGAAGCAGCGACCAGTTTTGCTGCGGGATCAGGTCGCCGACACCGTAAGCCCCGTGCGCGTGGGCATCGACAAGGCCGGGCATGATCGTCTTGCCGCGGGCGTCGATAATGGTCGCGCCCTCGGGGATAGCCGTGCCGTCAGAGGTGCCGACCGCAAGGATCCGGTCACCCGATACCACCACGGTACCATCGTCGATCACGCCCTTGGTCCGGTGCGCCATGGTCAGGACCTTTGCGCCGACAAAGGCGATGATGCCGGTCGGCTTGGCTTTCTGCACGCTCACCCCGAGCGGAATGCCGCTGGTGGGCGGGGTGAAGGCAGGCGTCTTGTCGCTTTCCGCCTTGGGCGCGGCGGCGAACAGTGCGGGCACGTTGGCGCTCTGCAAGGACGGCCCGATCGACCAGAACAGCGTCTCGCCGCCATTGGCCCAGCCGAGATAGTCCGCGCCGCCGCTGCTGACCTTGGTGACGGGCAGCGCGCCGCCCTTTTCGCTGACATCGACCGGCTTGCCGCCGGGCACCAGCGGCATGGCGAAGACCTCGTAATTCTGGCGGAAGGCGATGGTGCGGCCATCGGGCGCGATGCGCAGATCGTTGGCGAGATCGCCCTTGGCGTGGGTGCGCTTGGCCTCGCCATCGAGATCGGTCGAAACCAGCGCGAGGTTGCTGCCGTCGCGTGCGACCATGAACAGGCGATCATTGCCCGCGCCCCATTGCGGGTTGGCGCCGTCACGGGTGACGAGCCTCGCCTCTCCGCCGGCGACGGGCATGACATAGATGCCGGGGCTTTCCGAGAAGTCCGGCGAAGTCAGGAAGCCGCCCTCGCGCTTCTCAAAGGCCAGCATCGTGCCGTCGGGCGAGAAAGCGAGATTGCCGAAATGCCCCGGCCCGGTCAGCACCCGGCGGTTCTGGCCCTGCGCGTCGGCGATCACGATCTCGCCAAGCTTGGCGTCACTCCACCGCACATAGGCGAGTTGGCCCCCGTCACGGCTGAAGGCGGGGAAGGCTTCGAGCACATCCGCGCTGTCACCCGTCAGCGGCGCGGGCGCGTCCTTGCCCTTGGCGGATTTGCTGTAGAGCCGCCCGAGGCTCTCGAACACCACCCGCGACCCATCGGGGACAAGCGTCGCGAAGCGCGGCATGGTGGTGGTGAAGCTGTCGGGCGCGACGGCGATCACCGGATGCGGGGCATCGGCGACGCCGCGGGTGTCGTTGACGCGGAAGGGGATCACCGCATGGGCCGAGCCGTCGCGGGCCACGCGGTTGAGCTTGCCCCCGGCCCAGAACACGATGCCGCTGCTGTCGGGCAGCCAGTCCATGTTGGGATAGACCCCGGTAACCGCCCAGGTCTCCTGCACGTCGAGATCGAGCTTGCCGTAGATCATCCGCTCGCGCCCGCTGGCGATGTCCTTGACCCACAGCTGGGTCTGGTCCTTGTCGCGCCGGACGAAGGCGATTTCCTTGCCGTCGGGCGAGGGCGCGGGGCGGACCGCGCCGCCATAGCCGCTGACCGCGGTGGTGACTTCGCCGGTGGCAAGGTCGTGGCGCTCGATCGCAAAGATGCCCGCGTTCGAATCCTGCGCATATTCGAAGATCGGCCCCGGCGTGGTGTTGCGGGTGTAGTAAATCGCCGAGCCATCGGGCGCAAAAACCGGCTCGCCCAATTCCTTCTGGAGCCGTTCGCTGGCACGCTCGACCACCTGCACCCCGCCGCCGCCGCTGACGTGGTAGAGCCACACCTCGCCTGTCCCGGCGCTGCGTTCGGTGGTGTAGTGCTTCTTGGCCGCGATGAAGCGCCCGTCGGGCGACCAGGCGGGCTGGTTCAGCAGGCGGAAGTCCTCCTTGGTCACCTGCCGCTTGTCCGAACCGTCGGCGTTCATCACCCAGATATTGTCCCCGCCCCCGCGGTCCGAGGTGAAGGCGATGCGGGTTCCATCAGGCGAGAAGCGCGGCTGCACGTCCCACGAGAGGCCTTCGCTGATACGCTTGGGCGTGCCCCCTTCGATGGAGAGCGTGTAGATATCGCCCAAGAGGGTGAAAGCGATGGTCTTGCCATCGGGCGCGACGTCGACATCCATCCAGGTGCCTTCATCGGTGTTGATCGCAACCTGCTTGATCGTGGCACCCTTGGGCGCGTCGACGCTCCACTTCTCCTCGGCCTTGGCGTCCTTCTTGGGGGCGGCGGCGAGCGGGGCGGAAAGGCCAAGTGCAAGGGTCGTGGCCCCGGCAAGCAGGGCGGCGGCGAGATAGCGCATGGAAAGTCTCCCTCTGTCGGCGCGGGAGACTAGCGGGGCGCAAGGATATTGCTAGGGGCGGCAATGCCGTTGGTCGATTAGGAACGGCTGCTGACGGGGAAGGCACGGGGGGGGGCGCAATGTTGCAGAGGATCACCAACAATTTCGCCGTGCTGACGCTGCTGGGCGCGGTGCTGGCGTGGTTTGTCCCTGAAGCCTTCACCTGGATGACCGACGGGCGGTTCGCCATTGCCGGCCAATCGCCGGTCAACATCGCGCTCGGCCTGGTGATGCTGGCGATGGGCCTGACCCTGACCTTCGAGGATTACCGCAGCCTCGCCGCCCTGCCCAAGGCGCTGCTGGCCGGGGTTGCCCTGCAATTCACCATCATGCCGCTCTCGGGCTACGTCATCGCCAGCGCGCTGGGGCTGGAGCCGGGATTGGCGGTCGGCTTGATCCTGGTGGCCTGCTGCCCGGGCGGCACGGCCTCTAACATCGTCACCTATATCGCGCGCGGAAACGTGGCCTTGTCGGTGGCGATGACGATGACTTCGACGCTGGCCGCAGTGGTGCTGACCCCGCTGCTGACGGGGTGGTTGGCTGGGGCTTACGTGGAGATCGACCGGGTGAACCTGCTGGTCAACATGATCGCCATCGTGCTGCTGCCGGTGGTGTTGGGGACTCTGCTCAACCGCCTGATGCCGCGCGCGGTCGCGCGGGTGAACGCGCTGCTGCCGGTGGTGGCGATCGGGCTGATCCTCCTGATCCTCGGCGGGGTTCTGGCCGGGGCCAAGAGCCAGATCGCCGCGCACGCCGGAGTGCTGGTGCTGGCGACCTTCCTGCTTCATGCCTTGGGGTTCGGCCTCGGCTATGCGCTCGCGAAGGCGCTCGGGCTTGACGAGGTGGTGGCGCGGACGATCAGCATCGAGGTCGGGATGCAGAATTCCGGCCTCGGTTCAGGGCTGGCCAAGACCCCCGCCTTCGCCGCGCAGTTCGCCGATGCGACCCAGGCCGCGCTCGCCCCGGTCCCGGCGGTGATCTCGGGCCTGTGGCATGTGGTGATCGGGAGCGTGTTGGCGGGGTGGTGGAGAAGGCGCTCCTAGCACCTCTTCCTCCCCTCCCCTTGGGGAGGGGCTGGGGGTGGGGGTTCGGCATCAGCGGGCATCGACCACCCATCCCCAACCCCTTCCCTCAAGGGAAGGGGCTCACCCGAACATCCCCCGCTTCGGCCCCAGATACCCGAACAGGTAGGCCCCCACTTTCCGCATCTGGATTTCCTCAGACCCTTCCGTGATCCGATACCGGCGGTGGTGGCGGTAGATGTGCTCGAACGGCTTGTGCCGCGAATAGCCGATGCCGCCGTGGACCTGCATCGCCCGGTCTGCGGCCTCGCAAACTAGGCGGTTCGCCCAGTAATTGCACATGCTGACCTTGTCGCTGATGGTGCGTTCGATCTCCTCGTGGGGCATGTTGTCCATCTCCCACGCGGTCTTGAAGATCAGCAGCCGCAGCATTTCGGCCTGCGTCGCCAGCTCCACCAGCGGGAACTGGATCGCCTGATTGCGGGCGAGCTCCTCGCCGAAGGGCTTGCGCTCCCGCCCGTACTTCACACTCTCGTCGATGCAATAGAGCGCCGCGCCGCAGCTGCTCGCCGCCTGACGGATGCGGTTCTGGTGGACGAAGCTTTGTGCCAGCGCGAGGCCGCGGCCTTCCACGCCGAGGATCGCCGAGTCCGGCACCCAGACATTGGTGACGCTGAGGCGCGGGTGGTCAGTGGGCATGTTGAAGGTCCACATCCACTCCTCGATCTTGAGGCCTTCGGTGGGGTTGGGGACGAGGAAGCAGGTGATCCCGCTCGCGTCCCCCGCCTTGCCCGCGGTGCGCGCGAACATCGCGCAGTGTGTGGCGACGTGCATCCCGGTGATCCACATCTTTGCGCCGTCGATCCGCCAGCCATCGATGCCGTCACGGGTCTCGCGGACGGCGACCGTCTCCATGTGGGTGGCGTCTGAGCCGTGGTGCGGTTCGGTGAGGCCGAAGGCGACGCGGCGGGTGCGTTCAAACCCGCCGAGGATGAATTCCTGCTTCTGTTCTTCCGTCCCCCATTGGTCGAACATGGCGACGAAGGGGAAGTTGCCAACGATGCTGTGCTCGTTCTGGAGATCGTTGTGGAGGCCCAGCCCCTGGCGCGCGAAATGTTCGCGGATCACCGCCATCCACAGGTTGCTGCCGTCCTTGCCTCCGTAACGCTTGGGCGCGGAGAAGCGCCAATGGGCCGCCTTGTCGGCGCGGCGGGTGGCTTCCTTGAGCAGTTCCTCCCATTCGTGCCGGGGCAAGCCGCCCGCCTCGAAGTCCGTCCGCGCATATTCGCGGCGGTGGTCGAAGAAGCGGATGTTGTCATCCTGCTGCTCGAGCGGCTTGATCTCGGCGGTGATGAAGGCGTCGAGTTCGTCGAGATAGGCTTGCAGGTCGGCGGGGATGGCGAAGTCCATGGGTTAATCCTCTCCGGTCCATTTTTTGCGCGCATGGGCGAGCGCGGGGTATTTGGGGGAGTCGATTGCGACCTTGGCTAGCACATCAGTCCGCCAAAGCCTGAGAACACTCGGGG
>JACESM010000016.1 GCA_013911835.1 Porphyrobacter sp.
CGGTGGCGGTGTGCGGGATGTCGTCGACGAACTCGACCGCATCGGGCATCCACCACTTGGCGATCTGCGGGCGCAGGTGATCGAGGATGTCGTCGGCGCAGCAATCGGCGCCGGCCTTCTTCACCACAAACAGCACCGGGCGCTCGTCCCACTTGGGGTGGAAGATGCCGATGCAGGCCGCCTCGGCGACCGCAGGGTGGCCGCAGGCGGCATTCTCGAGCTCGACCGAGCTGATCCACTCACCGCCCGACTTGATCACGTCCTTGGTGCGGTCGGTGAGTTGCAGCGTGCCGTCGGGGTGGATGATGCCGACATCGCCGGTGTCGAACCAGCCATCATTACCGACCGCGTCCTTCTCGGCCTTGAAATAGCGCTTGATGATCCAGGGGCCGCGGATCTGGAGCGCGCCGCTGGTCTTGCCGTCGCGCGGCAGTTCGGTGCTCATGTCGGCAAGGTCGACGGTGCGCAGCTGCACGCCGAAGATCGGGCGCCCCTGCATCGCGGTCTTCTCGATCTTCTCTTCAAGGGTGAGGCTGTCCCAGTCCCAGGTCGGCCCGCCGACGGTGCCGATGGGGCTGGTCTCGGTCATGCCCCAGGCGTGCTGGACGCGGGTGCCGTTCTTCATCAGGCGCTCGATCATGAACTTGGGCGCTGCCGATCCGCCGATGGTCGCGGCCTTGAGGGGCGGCAGGTCGAGGCCCTCGCGGTCGCAATACTGGAAATGCGCGAGCCACACGGTCGGCACGCCGGCGGAATCGGTCACGCCTTCGCGGATCATCAGATCGTGGAGCACCGCCGGGTCATTGACCGCCGAGAACACGAACTTGATCCCCGCCATCGCGCCGGCATAGGGCAGGCCCCAGCTCGCCGCGTGGAACATCGGCACCACCGGGAGCATCACCGAGGCGCTCGAGAAATTGAAAGCCGCCGATTGCAGCCCTGCCATCGCGTGCAGGATGGTCGAACGGTGCTCGTATTGCACGCCCTTGGGGTTGCCGGTGGTGCCGCTGGTGTAGCAGATCATGCAGGGATCGGTCTCGGGGCCGGTGACCCATTCGAAATCGCCATCCTCGGCGCCGATCCAGTCCTCGAAAGCGGGCGAGTGGTCGCCGGAATCGTAGCAGATGTAGTGCTCGACCGTGGGCCAGCGCGCCTTCATCCGGTCGACGATCGGCTGGAACGCGGCGTCATAGACCAGCACGCGGTCCTCGGCGTGGGTGACGATGTATTCAAGCTGGTCGTCGAACAGGCGCGGGTTCACGGTGTGGAGCACGCCGCCCATGCCCGCAACGCCGTACCAGCTGACCAGATGGCGCGAATGGTTCATGGCGAGGCTCGCGACCTTGTCGCCCGGCTTCAGCCCGAGGCGCTGCAAAGCCTGCGCCATCTTGAGCGCATCGGCCCGGATTCCCGCCCAATTGGTGCGGGTCACACTGCCATCGGCCCAGCGGCTCACGATCTCGCGCCCGCCTGCCTCACGTGCGGCGTGATCGATCACCGCGGTCACCCGCATCGTCCAGTCCTGCATTGCTCCGAGGCGTGCCATCATTCTCTCCGTTCCGGCGCAATCATGTTGCGCATGTTATGTGGGAATCAACGCGAATGAATGCCCGCAGCCGTCCGGCTTGGCAATCGGGCAGCACCGCAATCGAAAGATGAAGTGTCAGGCCACCAGCCGGAGATTGCTGCGCCGCTTGAGGGGCGCGAGGTTGACCTTGGCGATTCCGTCCACCCCGGAGAGCCGCTCGGCCAGCTCGCCCGTCAGCACGAAATTGCGCCCCAGGCACATCTTCGCCTGCCCGCCATCGGCCAGCGCCAGCGTCACCACCACCTCGCCCGCGCCGGTCGGGCGGTCGCCGCGCGCGATGTCGAGCTCGATCCGGAGTTCGAGCAGGGCCTCGAGCGTCGCGATTTCGGCCGAGAGTTCCATCGCGGTGGTCCCGCTCACCGCGGCCAGCGGCCGTGCGCCGCGCACGGTGAGACGCGGGGGCTCGTCGGGATTGGGCGAATCGAGCTCGACCGTGAGCAGAAGGCACTCGCCCGCCGCCGCCCAGCGCTCGAAATCGGGCACCAGCGATTCCTCGAAGCAGGCGGCCGAGAACTGCCCGGAGGAATCCGAGAAATCCGCGCGCACGAAGGTGCCGCCCTTGCGGGTGCGCGCCTTGGTGATGCCTTCGACCAGCGCCGCCATCACCGCCGTCCCGCGCCCACCCGGGGGGGCGCCCGCTTCCATCAGGCTCTGATAGGTGCGCGCGCCGTTGGCGCTGGCCCCCTCGCGATATTGAGCGACCGGGTGCGCGGAGAAGTAGAAGCCGAAATTCTCGCGCTCCTTGGCCATCTTCTCGGGGCGCGACCATGCGGCGGCGGGTTGCAAGCGAAGGTCTTCGGCAGGCCCCGCATCGCCGCCGAACAGGCCGACCTGTCCGCTGCTGCGTTCGCGGATCGCGGCATCGGCGACTGCCATCAGATGCTCGGCATTGGCAAACAGCAGCCCGCGGTCGGGATCGAGCCCGTCGAAAGCGCCCGCGCAGATCAGGCCTTCGAGCTGGCGGCGGTTCATCGTGCCCTGCGGCACGCGCTCGAACAGGTCCTTGAGGCTGGCAAAAGCCCCGTTCGCGCAGCGCTCGGCGACGATTGCCTCCATCGCCTTCTCGCCGACATTGCGGATCCCGGCGAGGGCATAGCGCACCGCGTAGCCCGTGTCGGTCTGCTCGACGGTGAATTCGGCCTCGGAGGCGTTGATGCAGGGCGGCAGCACCTCGATGCCGCCCTGCCCGTTGGGGTAGCGGCGCGCGTCATCGACGAAGACGTTCAATTTCTCCGACTGGTGCATGTCAAAGCACATCGAGGCGGCGTAGAACTCTTCGGGGTAATGCGCCTTCATCCATGCGGTCTGATAGGCGAGCAGCGCATAGGCCGCCGCGTGTGACTTGTTGAAGCCGTAACCTGCGAACTTGTCGATCAAGTCGAACAGCTCGTTGGCGCGCTTGGGCTCGATGTCGGAATTGGTCTTGCAGCCTTCGACGAAGCGCCCGCGCTGGGCATCCATTTCGGCCTGCACCTTCTTGCCCATCGCGCGGCGCAGCATGTCTGCTTCGCCCAGTGTGTAACCTGCCAGCACCTGTGCGGCCTGCATCACCTGTTCCTGATAGACAAAGATCCCGTAAGTCTCCGACAGGATGCCTTCCAGCTTGGGGTGCGGATATTCGATGGCGACTTGCCCCGCCTTGCGCTGGCCGAACAGCGGGATGTTGTCCATCGGGCCGGGGCGGTAGAGCGAGACGAGCGCGATGATGTCGCCGAAATTGGTCGGCTTCACCGCCTTCAGCGTGCGGCGCATCCCTTCGGATTCCAGCTGGAACACCCCCACGGTGTTACCCGCCTGCATGAGGGTGTAGACCTGCGCGTCGTCGAGCGGCAGCGCGCCAAGGTCGATGGCGATGCCGCGCGCTTCCAGAAGGTCGACCGCCTTGCGCAGCACCGACAGCGTCTTGAGCCCGAGGAAGTCGAACTTCACGAGGCCCGAGGATTCGACATATTTCATGTCGAACTGCGTCACCGGCATGTCCGAACGCGGGTCGCGATAGAGCGGCACCAGCTTCGCCAGCGGCCGGTCGCCGATCACCACGCCTGCGGCATGGGTCGAGGAATTGCGCGGCAGGCCCTCGAGCTGCATCGCCAGATCGACGAGGCGCTTCACTTCCTTGTCGTTGTCATACTCGCGCTTGAAGTCCGCCGCGCCGTTCAAGGAGCGCGGCAGGGTCCACGGATCGGTCGGGTGGTTGGGCACCATCTTGCACAGCCGGTCGACCTGCCCGTAGCTCATCTGCAGAATCCGCCCGCAATCGCGCAGCACCGCGCGGGCCTTCAGCTTGCCGAAGGTGATGATCTGCGCGACGTGATCGCCGCCATATTTCGCCTGCACATAGCGGATCACCTCGCCCCGGCGCGTTTCGCAGAAGTCGATATCGAAGTCTGGCATCGACACGCGTTCGGGGTTGAGGAAGCGTTCGAACAGCAGGCCGAGCTTGATCGGATCGAGATCGGTGATGGTCAGCGCCCAGGCCACCGCCGAGCCCGCGCCCGAACCGCGCCCCGGCCCCACCGGAATGCCGTTATCCTTGGCCCACTTGATGAAGTCGGCAACGATCAGGAAGTAGCCGGGAAAGCCCATCTTGACGATGACGTTGATCTCGAATTCGAGGCGGTCGGCGTAGACCTTGCGCTCTTCCTCGGTGAGATCGGGATAGGCGGCAAGCCGCGCCTCCAGCCCGGCGCGCGAATCCTCCGCGAGCATCCGCGCTTCGCCCGCAAGATCGCCCGCAAGGCTGGGGAGAATCGGCTTGCGATAGGGCGGCGCGAAGGCGCAGCGCTGGGCGATCACCAGCGTGTTGGCGGTCGCCTCGGGGAGGTCGGCGAAGGCCTCCTCCATCATGCTCGCGTGCTTGACGAAGGCCTGCGGGTTGGAGCGCGGGCGATCATCCGCCTCGATCTGGGTCGAATTGGCGATGCACAGCATGGCGTCATGCGCCTTGTGCATGTGGGGCTCGGCGAAATTGGCGGGGTTGGTGGCGACCAGCGGGAGATCGCGGGCGTAGGCGAGATCGACCAGCGCGTCCTCGGCGCGTTCGCAGACGGGATCGCCGTGGCGGGCGAGTTCGATGTAGAGCCGCCCGGGGAACAGCGCCTCGAGCTGACCCGCGAGGCGCGCCGCGGCATCGTGCTGCCCCTCGGCCAGCAGCCGCGTGAGGCCGCCCTCGCCCGCGCCTGTCAGCGCGATCAGCCCCTCGGTGCGGCCCTCAAGCTCGGCGAGGGTGACATGGGGATCGCGCTCCAGCGGGCGATCGAGGTGCGCCGCCGAGACGAGGTGGCACAGGTTGTCGTAGCCAGCGTCGTCCTGCGCAAAGAGCGGCAGGTAGTCGACCGTCCCCCTGTCATCGCCCCGCGCGACGCCCAGCAGCGTGCCGATGATCGGCTGAACGCCCTCGCCCTTGCAGGCGGCGGCGAAGGCCATGATGCCGTAGAGGCCATTCCGGTCACAGATCGCGATTCCCGGAAAGCCGCGCTCCTTGGCCAGCTTGGCAATATCCTTGGGATCGATCGCCCCTTCGAGCATCGAATAGGACGAAAGCACGCGCAAGGGAACGAAGGGGGCGAAGGGCATGGGCCGCAATGTAGAAATTTGCGCCGATTCCGGAAGCGCCGCCGCGCGCTAATTCTCCACAGGCGCGGGATAAGTCACAGCAGCGCCTCGATGTCCCTGGCGATGGCGGCGGGCTTGTCGGTCGGGCCGTAGCGCTTCACCACCCTGCCATCGCGCCCGATCAGGAACTTGGTGAAGTTCCACTTGATCGCGGTGGTGCCCATCAGGCCCTTTTTCTCATTCTTCATCCAATCGAACAGCGGCGAGGCGTCCGGCCCGTTGACGTCGATCTTGGCCATCAGCGGAAAGGTGACGCCGAAATTGACCTTGCAGAACTGCTCGATCTCCTTGGCATTGCCGGGCTCCTGCGCGCCGAACTGGTTGCAAGGGAAGCCGAGCACTTCAAAGCCCCTGTCCTTGTAGGCCTGATAGAGCTTCTCGAGCCCGTCATACTGGGGCGTGAAGCCGCACTTGCTCGCGGTGTTCACCACCAGCAGCACGGTGCCGAGCTTGCCGGACAGATCGAGTTCGGCCCCGCGATTGGTGGTGACCGTGAAGTCGGCAATCGTGGTCATCGCGGCTCATTCCTTTTTCGGGCGGTAGATGAAATCGAAGCTGGTCTGCCACGTTCTGCCGTGATCCGTCGAGGCCTCTCCAAACTGACGCACCGAACCATCGCCTTGCGGGGAGTAGGTCATGCGAATGATCTGGTCTACACCCGCAGGCCCGATCCCGTCCCAGTAGCCAGTCAGCACCATTGCGCCATCGGAGAGTCCTCCCTCGAAATCGACGCGCTTGCCATCGCCCCCGATCCACACCTGCTCCCAGCGCCCTGTGCGGTGATTGAGCAGCGTGATACTGGTGCCCCCGCCACCGGGCAGCGGCATCCATGTCTCGCGGATTGCACAGCCGCTGGCGGTGCGTTCGATCCGGCTGCGGGCGATGGCGGTATCGGAGCCGGCGGGGAAAACATCCCACTCGCCCACCCAGAAATCGAACCCGGCATGCGCGGCGCTGGCGCAAACGGGCGGCGGCGGCGGCGATGGTGGTGCAGCGGGGGCCGTGGCCTGCGCGGTTGCTAGCAGAACGGCAGCGAGTTCCACGATCATGGTTCAGTCCCTCCTGACGGCAAACTAGACAAAGCGCCCTGCGTCGCCAGCGCAATCCGGCCAAGCGGCCACGCGCTCCGCCTAACCGTCAGATCAGCACGCCTTCCTTGAGCCGCACGACGCGGTCCATCTTGGCGGCGAGGCGTTCATTGTGCGTGGCGACCAGCGCGCCGCTGCCCTCGCCCCGCACCAGCGCGAGGAACTGGGCGAGGACGGTGTCGGCGGTGTGTTCATCAAGGTTGCCGGTCGGCTCGTCCGCCAGCACCAGCGTCGGCCGGTTGGCGAGCGCACGGCCGACCGCGACGCGCTGCTGCTCGCCGCCCGACAGCTGGCTCGGGCGGTGGGTCAGGCGGTGGCCGAGGCCGAGGCTGGTGAGAAGGCTGTCGGCCCGCGCCTCGGCATCGGCGCGGGGCGTGCCGAGGATCATCTGCGGCATCACGACATTCTCGCGCGCGTCGAAATCGGGGAGCAGGTGGTGGAACTGGTAGACAAAGCCGAGATGCTCGCGCCGCAGCTTGGTGCGCGCATCGCCTGCCAGCGCCTCGGCGGCGGTGCCGGCGATGCTGATCGCGCCTTCGAAGCCGCCCTCCAGCAGCCCCACAGCTTGCAGCATCGTCGACTTGCCCGAGCCCGAGGGGCCGAGCAGCGCGACGATCTCGCCCGGCGCAATCGCAAGGTCGACCCCGCGCAGCACCTCGATCCGCTCGCCCCCCTGTTCGAAGCTGCGCTTTAGGCCCCTGAGGGCAACGATGGGCGCGGTGTCACTCATAGCGTAGCACCTGCACCGGATCGGTGTTTGCGGCCTTCAGCGCCGGATAGAGCGTCGCCAGAAAGCTCATGCCGAGCGCAAGGCACACTATGCCGAACACCTCCCACGGATCGGTGCGCGACGGGAGCGTGGAGAGGAAGCGCACCTCGGGGTCCCAGATCTGCTGGCCGGTGACAAAGGCGATGCCCGCCACAATCGGCTCGCGGAAGAACAGGATGATCGATCCCAAAATCAGCCCAGTTCCTGTCCCGATTACGCCGATGGTGGTGCCGGTGGTGACGAAGATCTTGAGCAGGCTGCGCCGCGTTGCGCCCATCGTGCGCATGATCGCGATGTCGCGGGTCTTGGCGCGCACCAGCATCACGAGGCTCGAAAGGATGTTGAACGAGGCGACAACCACCATGAAACTGAGTGCGAAGAACATCGCCACGCGCTCGACCTGCAGCGCCTCGAACAGCGCCGAGTTCATCGACTTCCAGTCCGAGATCACGGTGTTGCCCGAAAGCTGCTCCCTCACCGGCGCGAGGATCTCGCCGACCTTGTCGGGATTGTCGACATTGACCTCGATCTGCGCCACCGAATCGCCCATCAGCAGCAGGCTCTGCGCTTCGGCGAGGGGCATCATGATGTATTTCTCGTCGAAGGTCGAAATGCCGATCTCGAAGATCGCGCCCACTTCGTAAGGCACCTGGCGCGGGGTGGTGCCGAAGGGGGTGGAGCGGCCCGCGGGGTTGATGATCGTGATGACATCGCCCACCCGCATGCCGAGGTTCTGCGCCAGCCGGCTGCCCACCGCGACCTTGGGGAAGCCCTCGGGCGCGGGCGGCTGCGACAGCCCTGCAATGTCGCCCAGCAGCACCTTGTCCGCCCAGCCCGCCAGGTCCTTCTCGGTCTGGCCGCGCAGCAGGATACCCTCGACATTGCCGTTGAAGCTGACCAGCAGCGGCTTGTCGATCATGGGGGTGGCCGAGATCACGCCCGGCGTCTTCTCCAGCACGCCCATCACGCCCTGCCAGTCATCGATCCGGCCGCCGACCGCCTGCACCACCGCGTGGCCGTTGAGGCCCGTGATCTTGTCGAGCAGCTCGCCGCGAAAGCCGTTCATGACGCTCATCACGACCACCAGCAGCGCGACCGAAAGCGAGACCACGCCGACCGAAATCGCCGCGACCAGCGCAATGAACGCCTCCCCCTTGCCCGGCCAGAGGTAGCGTTTGGCGATCATCCATTCGAAGGGGGAGAGCATGTGCGGTAAGGTGCGCCCATAGAGGAGGTTGCCGCCGCATGTAGGGTGCCGCGGCCCGCGCGGCAATGCGTCTTTGTTTGTCCTACCGCTTTGCTGCTTGAGGAGGGTTGGTCGTCCTTCCGCTTGGCTGTTTGAGGAGGGGCGCTGTCACACCCCTGTCGCCAAAAAGGGGGGCATTTGCCGCCCGCTTTCCCTTGTAATTGATCCGTCACATCGCCATTGGGGCGTTGCGCCAACGCGGGTGTGCACGCGAACAGGTCTGGTGATGCCGATGAGCCTCCTGAATGTAACCCATCCCTTCCTCGACGCCGATGGCGACAAGCTGCGGGAGGAATGCGGGATCTTCGGCGCGATCCGCGCGAATGATGCCGCGGCGATGACGGCGCTCGGTCTCCACGCGCTCCAGCACCGCGGGCAGGAAGCGGCCGGGATAGTCAGCTTCGACGGCAGCGAATTCTACGCCAGCCGCGGGCTTGGCCATGTCGCCGAGAATTTCTCCTCCTCCGAGGCCATCGCCGCCCTGCCCGGCCATATGGCGGCAGGCCATGTGCGCTATTCGACCACCGGCGGATCGGGCCTGCGCAACGTCCAGCCGCTCTACGCCGAATTGGCGAGCGGCGGCTTTGCGGTGGCGCATAACGGCAATATCTCCAACGCGATGATGCTGCGCGCGGATCTGGTGAACAAGGGTTCGATCTTCCAGTCGACCTCCGACACCGAGGTGATCATCCACCTTGTCGCCACCAGCCGCTATCCCACCACCGCCGACCGGCTGGTCGATGCACTGCGGCTGGTCGAGGGTGCCTATGCGCTGATCGTGATGACCCCCGAGGGCATGATCGCCTGCCGCGACCCGCTCGGCATTCGCCCGCTGGTGATGGGGCGCCTCGGCGACGCGATCCTGTTTGCCTCCGAAACCGTCGCCTTCGACGTCGTCGGGGCCGAACTGATCCGCGAGATCGAGCCGGGCGAGCTGGTGCTGGTCGATTTCGCGGGCGATATCCGCTCCGTGCGCCCCTTCGGCAGCCCGGCCCCGCGCCCCTGCATCTTCGAGCACGTCTATTTCAGCCGGCCCGATTCTGTGTTCGCGGGCCGCAGTGTCTACGAGGCGCGCAAGGCCATCGGGGTCGAGCTCGCGATCGAAGCCCCGTGCGATGCCGATCTTGTTGTGCCCGTGCCTGACAGCGGGGTGCCCGCGGCGATCGGCTTTGCCCAGCAATCGGGCCTGCCCTTCGAGCTTGGGATCATCCGCTCGCACTATGTCGGGCGCACCTTCATCCAGCCGGGTGACGGACAGCGCCATTCGAGCGTCAAGCGCAAGCACAACGCCAACCGCGCGCTGGTCGAAGGCAAGCGCATCGTGCTGATCGACGACTCCATCGTGCGCGGCACCACCAGCCTCAAGATCGTCGAGATGATGCGCGAGGCCGGTGCCAGCGAGGTCCACTTCCGCGTCGCCAGCCCGCCAACCGCGCATTCCTGCTTCTACGGGGTCGATACGCCCGAACGCTCCAAGCTGCTTGCCGCGCGCATGGAGCTGGAGCCGATGCGCGAATTCATCAAGGCCGACAGCCTTGCCTTCATCTCGATCGACGGGCTCTACCGCGCGGTCGGCAAGCAGGGGCGCGACAAGAGTGCCCCGCAATTCTGCGACGCCTGCTTCACCGGCGAATATCCCACCTCGCTCACCGACCTCGCGCTGGCCGAGGCCAGGAGCGCCCAGCTTCCCTTCGCTGACCCCAAGGCTGCCTGACAACCCATGACCGACACCACCTCTGCCAAGCCGCTCGCCGGCCAGACCGCGCTCGTCACCGGGGCGAGCCGCGGCATCGGCGCTGCCACCGCCAAGGCGCTTGCCGCCGCGGGCGCGCATGTCATCCTCGTCGCGCGCAAGGTCAAGGCGCTGGAGGAGGTGGAGGACGCGATCCACGCTTTGGGCGGAACCTCGACCATCGCCCCGCTCGACCTGACCGAGCCTGACGCTGTCAGCCGCCTTGCCGCGGCCATCGCGGGGCGCTGGGACACGCTCGACATCATGGTGCTGGCCGCGGCCTACCTCCCCGAGCTGACCCCGGCCTCGCAGATGGAGCCCAAGCAGTTCAATCAGGCGCTGCTCACCAATCTGGTCTCGGCCCAGGCGCTGATCGCCGGGTTCGATCCGTTGCTGCGCCGTGCCAAGGCGGGCAAGATTATCGGCCTGACCAGCTCGGTCGCTGCAAACCCTCGTCCCTACTGGGGCGCATACAGCGCGACCAAGGCCGCGTTCGAGAACCTGCTCGAGACCTACGCCGCCGAGGTCGAGCGCCTGTCGCCCCTGCGCGTCGCCATCATCGATCCGGGCGCAACCCGCACCGAGATGCGCGCGCGCGCCTATCCGGGCGAGGACGCCTCCAAGCTCAAGGGGCCCGAAGTGGTCGCAGATCGGATGACGGCGCTGCTGGCCGGGGGCTTCGAGGGCCTGCACCGCGAGCGCATCGGCTGAAGCAACGGCGTTCCCGCACCTAGGATTCTTGCTTAATCCGGCGTTCACCGTTTTCCGGAGGCTTCGCTTAAGGGACGCGGGCGCAAAGTCTCATACGGACCAAACCGCCCCGAGAGACCGCCCGCTTCGACACAAGGCCAACGGCAATGCCGCCCACTACCGATCCCTACCGCACCGCTTCGCAGGAAGATCGCTGCGGCCCGCGCACCCGACTGACGATCCCCGCCACCTTGCGCGCCTCGGGCGGCCGGGCGTTCCAGAGCGTGGTCCACGATCTGTCGATCTCTGGCTTCTCGGCCGCCTCGATCAACCGCATGCACGAAGGCCAGATGTGCTGGCTGACCCTGCCCGGCCTCGAATCGCTTCAGGCCGAGGTGGTGTGGTGGGACAGTTGCGTCGTCGGCTGCGCGTTCAGCGAGCTGCTCAGCCCGATCGTCCACGACAACATCCTGCAACGCTACACCAGTGCTGCCGGGGTCTATCGCCAGTCGTTTTGACGGCGGCCCGGGGGCAGGTCGCCCCTACTCTACCGTGAGCGCGATCTTCGCCACCACCTCGCGCGCGTCGGCACGGCCGCCCGGCGAAGTTGCGCTCGGCCAGTTGCTGACGATCGCCACCACCAGGTTCTTCGCCGGCACCAGCGTGATCGCCTGCCCGAAGATCCCTTGCGCGCCGTAGCTGCCGAAGGGATAGGCCCACCACTGGTAGCCATAGCCGAAGCCGGGCGCCTGCGGGCCGAATTCCACCTGCGCCTTGCCCGCTTCGGCAAACCAGCCCTCGGGCACAACGCCCGCGCCGCCCTCGAGCGCGAACTGCCCCATGCGGGCATAGTCGGCGAGGCGGATCGAGAGGCAGCACCCGCCAATATTGCCGCCGCGCGGGTCGACCATCCAGAACAGGTCGCCTTCGAAGCCTGCCGGGTCGACGATCCTGGTCTTGGCATATTCGGCAAGCGGCTTGCCCGCGGCATTTTCGACCAGCACGCCGATGAGATTGGTCTCGCCGGTCTTGTAGACCCACTTCTGCCCCGGTTCGGCTTCCCGCGGCAGCGCCTTCATCTGCGTCACGATCGCCTCGGGGCCATATTCGACCACGAACCGCGCCATCTGCGCGACATCGGAGTTGGGATCAGTGTAGTCCTCGTTCCACTTGACCCCGCTGGTCATGGTGGCGAGCTGCCTGACCGTGACGCCCTCATAGGCGCTGCCCGCGAGGCCGGGGATATACTTGGTCACCGGATCATCGAGGCTGGCGATGAAGCCATCCTTGATCGCCGCGCCGAGCAGCGTCGAGGTGAAGCTCTTGGCGACCGAGAAGCTGGTCCAGCGATCCGTGGGCCCGAGGCCGAGGCCATAGGCTTCGTAGCGGATCTTGCCGTCCTTCAGCACCATGATCCCGGCAGCGTTGCTTTCCGCCATCAGCTTGGCGAGGTCGGCCTGCAATTCGGCGCTGAGCGGCTCGCCCTTGGGCAGCGCGCGCGGGGTGGCGGCGGCAGGCACTTCGTGCCCGGCGAACCACTGCTCCATCACACGGAAACGCTCTTCGCGCTGGGCATCGGACCAGAACAGCACCTGCAATTCGGACTGGTCACGCGCCGAGGGCTGGGTGAGCCGCGCGACAGGAGCTTCGGGGCCTTGCTCCTTGGCCTGCAAACCGGTGCCCGCCAGCAGCACCGCCAGTGCCAGACCCGAAACCGCGCCCTTGAAATTGCCCATGATGTCACCCTCTCGCCTTTGTTGTGGTGAGCGGCATAGGCGCTGTGTCGGGCCCTCGGCAAGTCCCCCCTAGGTCGTCTTGATGGTCTTCAACGCCGCCAGCGCCCGCTCGCGCGCGGCGCGGTGCGCGACGATCTTGCGCGGATAGCCTGCGGGCCTGCGCCCGAACTCCTCCGGGTCATGGACATAGGGTTCGTCGATCCCCTTCAGTTCCGGCACATAGGTGCGGATATAGCGCGCGGCATCGAACTTTTCCGACTGCGAGAGCGGCGCCATGATCCGGCTGAACATGTTGGAATCGACCCCCGTCCCCGCGGTCCACTGCCAGTTGGTGGCGTTGGAGGCGTAGTCGGCATCGCACAGCGTGTCCCAGAACCACTTCTCGCCCTCGCGCCAGTCGATCAGCAGGTGCTTGATGAGAAAGCTTGCGGTGATCATCCGCACCCGGTTGTGCATCCACCCGGTCTGGTAAAGCTGGCGCATCCCGGCATCGACGATCGGGTAGCCGGTGCGGCCCTCTTGCCACGCCTTGAGGTCGCGCGCGGCGGCGGGGTCGGAGGCGGGATCGCGCCAGGGGAAGCGGTCGAAATCCTCGCGGTAGTTCTGGGTGGCGTAGGCGGGGAATTGCAGGATCGCGTTCTGCGAATAGTCGCGCCAGATCAGCTCGCCTTCGAAGGTGTCCCAGCCCTTGGATTGGCGATCCTTGAAACGGTGCCAGACCTGGATCGGGCTGATTTCACCGAAATGCAGATGCGGGGAGAGGCGCGAGACCTTGTCGACGCTCGGCAGATTGCGCTTGTCGTCATAGGTGTCGACATCGGCTGCCCATGCGGCGAGGCGCGCGTGGGCGGCCTCCTCGCCGACCTCCCAGAACTCGCGCATGCCCCCGGCCCAATCGGGTGTGGTGGGGAGCAGGTTCCACGAAGCGAGATCGTCCGAGGCGGGCCACGTTGCGGGCGCCTCCAGACGCTCGGGCGCGGGGAGTTCGGGGCGCGGGGGAAATTCGGCGCGGACGGCGCGGCTGAAGGGGGTGTAGATCTTGTACTGCCCGCCGGTTCCGGTGGTAATGCTGCCCGGGACCATCAGGTAATTGCCGTGGTGGAGCTGCAGGTCGAGGCTCTTGGCAAGCTTGCGCTCGGCATTGCGCCACCAGGGTTCGTAATGGCAATTGGCGTGGATGATGCTCGCGCCGGTTTCCTCGGCCAGCTTGGTCAGCACCGCGACCGCTTCCCCGCGCCGCAGGATCAGCTTGGAGCCCCTGGCTTCGAGGCTGTGCGACAAACTCGCGAGCGAATGATGCAGCCACCAGCGCGAGGCGCCGCCATAGGCGTGGTGCTTCGGGCTCTCGTCGTCGAGGACATAGACCGCAATGACCGGCCCGGCCTTGGCGGCGTGGTAGAGCGCGGGATTGTCCGCAAGGCGCAGATCGCGCCGGAGCCATACGATTTGGGTTTGGGGCACAAGGGGTCCTTCTTATCCCTCTCCCCGTGCGGGGAGAGGATAGCGAAGCTTGCTCCTGCAAGGAGCTAGCGCAGCTTGGAGAGGGGCGCTCCGGCGGCGCGATGGCGAACCGCCGAGCCCCCACCCCCAACCCCTCCCCATGGGGAGGGGAGATGCGAGCTCAACGCCTTTAGGGCCGGACGAGTTCCTCGCACCGCACATCAGGCAGCGCGACCGAGAATCGGTCCCGCACGCGCGGATCATAGAAGCGGGCGTCGTAGAGGATCACCGAGCCGTCCGCTGCCCGCGTGGCGAAGGGCGCGCGCGACCAGAACAGGAAGGCGTAGAGCTGGGGGTTGGTGCGGCGCGCCTCGGTAAGGTCGGGCAGGCGGCATTGCGGCCTTTCCGAATTGGCATAGCCAAAACCGAAGTCGGTGCCGTCCCAATCGCTCGCAATCCAGCGCCCGTCATAAAGCATCGCAATCTTTTCGCGGCGCCAGAATTCCAGAGGCACCGGCGAGCCGATATAGGCTTGCGGGTAGGGCTCGGTCATCACTCCCCGCGTCTTGTAATTGAGCCAGCTGATCCCCGCATTCAATCCGATATACGCCAGCACCAGCGCGATCCCCACCCAAGCAGGCCGCGCCCACGCGCCCCCCGCCTTCTCCCGCCGCCGCGACCACCATACGCTCGCAATCAGCATCGCCCACAGCCACACGTCGATGATGAACAGCGTGTCGCCGTAAAACCATTGCGAGGAAAACGGCTCCAGCAACCGGATGCCGTAGACGTTGAGCCAGTCGAAGAAGGGGTGGCTCAGGCACCCGATGAAAGCCATCGCATAGAGCCAGCCGAAGCGCACCGGCAGCCGCGCCTCGGGCCGCGTGCCGCGCCGGGTCTGCCAGCGGTCATAGCCCCACAGCACTCCGGCAAGCACCAGCGGCAGCAACACCAGCGCGGGCGGGCCGTGGGTGATGCCGCGGCGAAAGGCGAGGTGCTCGGTGCCGTGCAGCCAGAAGAAGCACGCCGCGTCCACATCGGGCAGGTTCGCGCCGATGATCAGCGCGGGCATGGCAAGGCCGGTGGTCTTCTTCAGCCCCGCCTGCCCCATCACCGCGCCGACAAGGCTATGTGTCAGATTATCCAATCAACGCTCCCTGCCAGGCCGGCCTTTGACACAGGCGATTTCCCAGCCCCGTTCCCAGTCGTCATCGCGAGCACTCGCTTTGCGCACCCGGCCGCTGCGATAGAAATCACGGATGGGCGCTTCCAGATCATCGAGCTCGTTGGCGCCGCGGCAGAACTCTCCGGTGTCGCCCTCCCAATCCCAGAAATAGGCGAAGTGGCCGGTAGCGCCCTTGTCCTCAAAGGGAACGACGCCGAGCAGAAAACGCACATCCTTTTGCCAAACCGCGTGGAACGAATGGGCGGTGAACCGGATGGTGAGCCTGCGTTCGGTTGGCGCCCCGCCAAGATGCTGGATCACCCGTACCGGCACTTCGTAAAGTTCAGCAAGGCAGATGATTTCGGACTGATCTTCATCCGGGCTCGATCCGGGACAAACGGCGGGGTAACCGATCATCTTCGCTTTGCCGGTCAGTTGCACGAGCAGATAGCTTGCCGCGGCAGGCAGCGAAGGCGCTGCGGTTGATGCGGTTTCCTGCGGTGCCGCATGGACGCCGACCGGCCAGAACGCCGCCCAGAACAGCGCCAGCACCGCGCCGACGTGGCATTGTGTCAGATTGTCCATCGCATCGCAGGCTAGCTGCGCGCAGGCGACATGGGAACCCGCGAATGCGCTTGGCACAGGCACCAGCCCTCGCCTATCGCACCGCCAAAGACACGGGAGAGAACCACGATGACGCAAGCGCCCTATATCCGCCCCGACATGAAGGCCTTCCTCGACATGATGGCGCAGGTGAACGGGCCGAAGATCGTGGACATGACGCTGGAGGAGGCACGCGCCTCCTATCAGGCGCTGCACAACCTCGCCGACCGCCCGGCCCGCAGCCTGCCGGTGATCCGCGACCTCGTGTGCCCCGGCCCGGCAGGCGACATCCCGCTGCGGCTCTATGACGCCCGCGAGACCCGCGAGGGGCCGAGCCCGGTGATCACCTTCTACCACGGCGGCGGCTTCGTGATCGGCGACCTCGACACCCACCACGCGCTGTGCACCGAGATCGCCGCGCTTGCCGATCTGCCGCTGGTCGCAGTCCACTATGCCCGGGCGCCCGAAGCTCCCTTCCCCGCCGCGATCCTCGATTGCGAGGCGGCGACGCGTTGGGTGGCGTCCTCGCCCGCCGAATTGGGCCTGACCGCGAGCGGCATCGTCACCATCGGCGATTCGGCGGGCGGCAATGCCACCGTGGTGGTGAGCCAGCTCCTCGGGGCCAATCCCGCCGCCGTGCCCGTGCTGCTGCAAGTCCCGATCTTCCCGCTGGTGGCCGATGCAAATGGCTCGAAGAGCATGGCGCAGTTCAGCGAGGGCTTCGTCCTCACCGCCCAGACCATGGGCTTCTTCGACGCTTCCTACGGTGCCGACCGCGCAGACCCGCGCGGCTTCCCGATCCTTGGCGACCATTCCGCCGCCCCGCCTACCATCGTCGTCACCGCCAGCCTTGACCCCATCCGCGATTCGGGCCGCGCCTACGCCAAGGCGCTGGTCGATGCGGGGCGCGACTGCCTGTTCATCGAGATGCGCGGCGTCACCCACTCCTTCGTCAACCTGCGCCAGATGGTGCCGAGCACACAGGCCGATCTCGAGCGCATCATCGCGGCCATGAAGTTCATGCTGGAGAACCCCACATGATCGACCCCGAAACCCTCCCTTACCGCCCTTGCGCCGGTTTCATGCTGGTGAACCGCGAAGGCCTCGTCTTCGTCGGCCAGCGCATCGACCCTTCGGCGCACGGCTTCTGGCAGATGCCGCAAGGCGGGATCGACAAGGGCGAGGATGTTCGCACCGCCGCCTTGCGCGAGCTTGAGGAGGAAGTGGGCGTCGCTGCGCACATGGTCGAGGTGATCGCGCAGGCTTCGCGCCCGATCCGTTATGACCTTCCGCCCGAGCTTCTCGGCAAGGTCTGGAAGGGCAAGTATCGCGGACAGGAACAGCACTGGTTCCTCGGCCGCTTCCTTGGGCAGGACGAGGATGTGAACCTGGAGGCGCATGATCCGCCGGAATTCAACGAATGGCGCTGGATCGAGCCCGCGCTGCTGCCCGAGCTGATCGTGCCCTTCAAGCGGGCGGTCTATGAAGAAGTGCTGGCGGAGTTCAGGGGCCTGATCTGACGACTCAGTTCGAAGCCGCGCCGTCGCCCTTGCTCTCCACCGCCAACCGTGCGGGCACGCCGCGCGCGATGGTCGATTGCAGGGCCACCGTCTCGGGGCATTCATCGCCGCAAAGCGATTGCAGCTTGGCAAGGTTGCGCTTGGCCTTTTCCAGCGCGCCCTTCTCGACCAGCGCCGCACCCTCGCCCGAGATCGCGGCGAAGTTGCCCGGATCGCGCTCCAGCGCCTCGCGGTAGTAGCGGATCGCCTTGCCCTGCAACCCCTGCTGGCGCGCGGCATCGGCGAGGTTGACGAAGATCGGAGTATAGCCCGGATCGACCGCCAGCGCGGCCTCGAAGGCGTCGGTCGCGGCCTGCGGTTCGCCGCCGGCAAGCAAGGCCTGCCCCTGCGCAATCAGCGCCGCCGCGCGCGGATCGGGCGCCGCATCGTCGCCTGCCAGCGAGATGCTCGCCGTCATGGCGAGACACAGCGAGAGAGCGGCAGCAGCAGGCGCAAAACGCATCAGAAGCTCCTTCAGTGCTTGAGACCGGGAACCGGACGGCTGGGTCATAACACCAGAGCCTATCATGGTGAACGAAGGCATGCGATGAAAAAACCATCCGTGCCGTGATGGAGCGGATCGAGGCGCATTCCTGCACCGCGCGGCGTGCCGAGCGGGAGCGTCAGATCCTCCGCGCGCCACCCCGGATGACGCTCGAGAAAGGCGGAAATCCGGTCCGCGCCTTCTGCATCCAGAACCGAGCAGGTGACGAAGGCAACACTGCCACCGGGCCGCACCAGCTGCGCGGCGAGGGCCAGAACGTGATCCTGAAGATGGTTAAGCCGGGCGAGTTCGGCCGGGTCGAGTCGCCAGCGCCCCTCGGGGCTGCGCCGCCAGGTCCCGCTACCCGAACAGGGCGCGACGACCAGCACGTGATCGGCCTTGTTCGCAAAGGGGTGGAGGCTACGCATCTCGCGGCCCGGATCGAGCAGCACGGTGTGATCGACCGCAGCCCCGGCCCGTTCGGCACGCGGGGCAAGGTTGCCGAGCCGGCGCTTGTCGGTGTCGGCGGCAACAAGGCTCGCCGCATTGCCGAGCCTTGCGGCGAGCGCCAGCGTCTTGCCCCCGCCGCCTGCGCATAGGTCGATGATCGTGTCGCCGGTCGCAACCGGGAGCGCCTCGACGATCAGCTGGGAGCCCAAGTCCTGGATCTCGATAAGGCCCTGCTCGTAGGCCTCCCATTGTTCGACCTGCGTGCCCGAAGCAAAGCGCAGACCCTGCGCGCTGGCGAGCACCTCGCCCGGTTCGGGGAGCGCCAGACCCTCGCGATCGGCCTTCAAGGCATTGACCCGCACGTCGAGCGGCGCGCGATCGAGCAGCGCGGCGATCTCGCGTCCGTCGAGGCCCGAGGCGCGCAAGGCCGCAGCGAGCCACTTGGGGGCAAGGCCGGTGTTGGCCGCCTTCTCGCCCTCACCGCGCAGCGCGGGGCCGTGGGGCGAGCCGTCGAACAGCGCCGCCACCGCCTCGTCCTGCCCTGCCACCGCCAGCATTGCCGCGCGCCCGCTGGCAGGCACCGGCCCGCACAGGCGGATCGCACGGTAGACGAGATCGCGCACCGCCCGCCGGTCCTTGGACCCGGCATAGCGACGGGCGCGGAAATAGTCGGCGATGATCCGGTCTGCAGGCGCGCCCTTGGCACGCGCCGAAGCGATAACGGTGTCGAGCAGCTCGATCGCCGCCTGTACTCTAGCGGCGGGTGTCATATCGAGGCCTCAGCGTGTGGGATAATTCGGCGCCTCGCGGGTGATGGCGACGTCGTGCACGTGGCTTTCGGAAAGCCCCGCATTGGTGATCCGCACGAACTGCGCGCGTTCCTGCAAATCGGTGATCGTGCGGCTGCCAGTGTAGCCCATCGCCGCCTTGATGCCGCCCACCAGCTGGTGGACCACGTCCGCCGCCGGGCCCTTGAAGGGCACCTGGCCCTCGATCCCCTCAGGCACCAGCTTCATCGCGGAGACGTCCTGTTGGAAATAGCGGTCAGCCGAGCCGCGCGCCATCGCACCGACCGAGCCCATGCCGCGGTAGGCCTTGTAGGAGCGGCCCTGGTACAGGAACACCTCGCCCGGGCTCTCGGTGGTGCCTGCGAGCATCGAGCCGATCATCACACTGGACGCGCCCGCCGCCAGCGCCTTGGCGGCATCGCCCGAGGTGCGCAGGCCGCCATCGGCGATCACCGGCACGCCCGACTTGGCGGCTTCCGCCGCGCTTTCCATGATCGCGGTCAATTGCGGCACGCCGACGCCCGCGACCACGCGGGTGGTGCAGATCGATCCCGGACCGATCCCGACCTTGACCGCATCAGCCCCAGCATCGACCAGCGCGCGGGTGGCTTCGGCGGTGGCAACATTGCCCGCGATCACCTGCACGGCGTTCGAGAGCTTCTTCACCCGCTCGACCGCGCGGCTCACCTCGACATTATGCCCGTGGGCGGTGTCGATCACGATCACGTCGACCTCGGCATCGACCAGCGCCTCGGTGCGCGCGAAGCCTGCCTCGCCCACGGTGGTCGCTGCCGCCACCCGAAGACGGCCGGTGGCGTCCTTGGTGGCGTGGGGGTAGTTCACCGCCTTCTCGATATCCTTGACGGTGATGAGGCCGATGCAATGGAACGCATCATCGACCACCAGCAGCTTCTCGATCCGGCGAGCATGCAGCAGCCGCCGCGCCTCTTCCTGACCGGTGCCGAGTGGCACGGTGGCGAGGTTCTCGGTGGTCATCAGCTCGCGCACCGGCTGCGCGGGGTTCTCGGCAAAGCGCACGTCGCGGTTGGTGAGGATGCCGACCAGACGGCCGCCCGCGTCCACCACCGGAATGCCGCTGATCCGGTGGAGCTGCATCAGCGCCTGCGCCTCGCCCAGCGTCGCGTCGGGCTGAATCGTGATCGGGTTGACCACCATGCCGCTCTCGTAACGCTTGACCGCGCGCACCGCAGCGCATTGCGCGTCGATATCGAGATTGCGGTGGAGCACGCCGATGCCGCCCAGCTGCGCCATGGCGATCGCCATGTCCGCCTCGGTCACGGTGTCCATTGCCGAGGACAGGACCGGGATGTTGAGGCGGATGTCGCGCGTCAGGCGGGTCGAGGTGTCGGCCATGCTCGGCAGGACGTTGCTCTCCGCCGGGCGGAGCAGCACGTCATCGAAGGTCAGACCGAGCGGGATATCCATGAGCGCCACTTTCGCTTGCAAAGGTAGAGAGGGGTTCTCCTCTGGCGGGAGATTCGTGGCGGCCCATGTAACCGCGGTTTGCCGCCAGCGCTAGGGGCGGGAAGGCGCTGGTGCCGGATAGCGCGCCGGGTCGGCGACCCGGCGGATCAGGCCCTCGTGGAGCAGCAGGTCATCGACCGCCCCGCCAAGCTCGATACCCGCGATCGCGTCCGAGGGCTGGTGGTAGCGCGCGGCGATGAAGGGATCGAGGATCGCGCGGCTGCCATAGGTGCTCGACAGCAGCACGGCGGGCACGCCGGCCTGCACCAGCGCCCAACCATCCTGCCGCATCAGAAAGCTGTCAGCCAGGCTCTGGTCACCAAGCTTGCGCCCGCCCTGCCCGAGCGCCGCCAGCACCGCCGCATCGAGCGCGGGATTATTGCCCCGCCCGATGAAGCCCACCGGGCTCCCCGCAGGGGCGACCGCCATCATGTCGAGATTGAAGGCGGCGACGATGCTGGCGAGCGGCAGCGGCGGGTTCTTGACGAAGGCGCGGATGCCGAGCAGCCCCGGCTCCTCGGCAGTGGTGGCGAGGAAATAGATGTCGCGCCCCAGCGGAGCCCCGGCCTTCAGCCGCCGCGCCAGTTCGAGCATCATCGCGATGCCGCTGGCATTGTCGGCCGCGCCGTTGCAGATCCGGTCGAACGCGCCCGGCGGGCCGCATTCGCCGAGGTGGTCCCAGTGCCCCAGCACCAGCACCGCGCCAGAGCCCGGCGCGCTGCCGGGGATCATGCCGATGATGTTGTGGCTGGCAAATTCGCGGCGGTCGCTGGTCGCCTCGATGCTGACCGAGAGGTTGAGTTCGATCGGGGTGAAGGCGCCATCTTCGGCCTCGGCCTTCCACGCCGCCCAGCGGCGCGCGCCGATCACATCGGCGAAGGCCTTGTCGGTGATGTAGGCGGCGAGATTGTCCGCTTCCTCGCTCGCCAGCTGCAGGCGCGGGCGCTCGGCAGCAGCGCGCAGCGCGGCGAGTGCCTCGCCATCGGGGACGACGGTGAGAACGGCGGTCGCGCGCTGGCGGAACAGCGCGTCACGGCGTTCGGTGTCGCGGCCGGGCTCTGCCAGCATCACCGCCACCGCGCCCGCCAGCGCATCGCCGAGCACCGAGCCATCGCCATAGCCGACAAACACCACCGGCACGCCCGTCCCCGGACCGCCGAAAGCGAGGGCGCGGCGGCGCGGGGTATAGACCGCGACGTCCGAGGCCGGAACCACCACCCGCCGCCGTCCCTGGGTCAGCACCAGCTGCGAGGTTTCGGGATGGACGCCCAGCAGATCGACCGGCAGGCGCCAGTAGGAACCCGGGTCATTGGTGCCCGAGACGAGGCCGACCTCGCCCATGCGCTGCTCGATCCACGCAGAGGCGGCGCGTGCGCCCTCGGTACCGGGCTTGCGCCCCGCCATCGCGTCCGAGGCGAGGACAGCAATATCGGCCTCGAGCTGCGCGGCGATTGCGGCGCGGTCCTCGGCCGGCGCGCTAGCCGCCTTCGGGGCCGGCGGCGCGCAGGAGGCAAGCGCCAGCGGGCCGAACAGCAGCGCCAGAAGGGTGAGCCAGCGCCTGCGCGTCATTCGGCGGTCCAGCCCCCGTCGATCGCGTAATTTGCCCCGGTGATCCCCCGCGCGGCAGGCCCGCACAGGAACACCGCCAGCGCGGCGACATCCTCGGGCGCGATGAACTGCTTGGTCGGCTGCTTGGCGAGGAGGATGTCGTTCATCACCGCCTCGCGCGTCATCCCGCGCGCGGCCATGGTGTCGGGGATCTGGTTCTCCACCAGAGGCGTCCAGACATAGCCGGGCGAGATGCAATTAGCAGTGATGCCGTGGGTCGCAAGCTCGAGCGCAATGGTCTTGGTGAAGCCCGCAAGCCCGTGCTTGGCCGCGACATAGGCGCTCTTGAACGGCGAAGCGACGGCGGAGTGCGCGCTGGCGGTGTTGATGATCCGCCCCCAGCCGCGCGCCTTCATCGCCGGAACGGCGAGGCGCGTGGTATGAAAGGCGGCGGTGAGATTGAGCGCGATGATCGCGTCCCACTTGTCGGTCGGAAAGGCCTCGATCGCGGCGACATGCTGCATCCCGGCATTGTTGACGAGGATGTCGACCGGGCCGACTTCCTCCATCATCGCTTCGATGGCGGATGCGTCCATCAGGTTGGCGCCATTATAGGTCGCGCCCAACTCGTCGCAGAGCGTTGAAATCACGTCTGATTCGCCCAGCCCGTTGAGAATCACCTCCGCGCCCTCGGCTGCCAGCGCGCGTGCCACCGCGAGGCCGATCCCCGAGGTCGAGCCGGTCACCAGAGCACGCTTGTCCTTGAGCATTGGCCGCATCTCCTGCACGTTCGGGCAACTGGTGTTCGCTTTTGCCGTGTGGCACGTGGCTGTCCAACAGAATTGTTGCGCCGTTGGGGACCAAGGGGAGGAATCGAAAATGCGTTTGGGGCCGTTCGACACATCACGGATCAATGTCCGCTCCTCCGATGGCGGCGGTGGCGGGGGCGGGATGGGCCCGCGCGGGATCGGTTGCGGGACGCTGGTAATCGCGCTGATCGGTGCTGTCGTGTTCGGGCTCGATCCGATGCAGACCATCGGCCTCGTTCAGGGCGTTCAGCAGCAGGGCGCCCCGGCGCAAGGCGGCGGCGGGCAGGAACTGAGCGAGCAGGAGGTCTGCACCCAGAGCGAATATGCCAAGGAAGCCTGCAACGCGCTCACCAGCCTCGATGCAACCTGGGCGGCGACCTTCCAGCGCGCCGGCATCGCCTTCGAACAACCGGTGCTCGATCTTTTCCGCGGCGGGCAGGTGACCACGCAGGGCTGCGGCAGCGCGAGCGCGGCGGTGGGGCCGTTCTACTGCCCGGCCGACAAGGGCATCTATATCGACACCGGCTTCTACGATCAGCTCGCGCAGATGTCGGGCACCGGGGGGGATTTCGCGCGGCTCTATGTGATCGCGCATGAATATGGCCATCACATCCAGAACCTCACCGGCATTTCGGATCAGGTGCGCAAGGCCCAGCGCAGCAATCCGGCCGCCGCCAACCGGTTGCAGGTGGCGATGGAACTTCAAGCGGATTGCTATGCCGGGATGTGGGCGGGCAAGAACCGCCAGCTTATCGAAGCAGGCGATTTGGAGGAAGGTTTGAAAGCCGCGAGCGCGATCGGCGACGATACCCTCCAGCGCAATGCGGGTCAGGGGGTCAATCCCGAGAGCTTCACCCATGGCTCCAGCCGCCAGCGCATGGAAGCGCTGCGGCTGGGTCTGGAAGCCCGTGACGATTCTGCGTGCGAGGTGTTTTTCGAAGGAGGCTGATTGTCATGCGCCCTGTTTTTCTGGTCACGCTCGCCGCGCTGGGATGGGCCCTATCCGCGCCGCTCGCCGCGCAGGTCATGCCCGAACCCGACGCCAAGGAAGTCGCCAAGACCCCCTTGCGCGATCTCAACATCGACGCGCGCGACATTCCCGAGGTGCTCAAGGCGGCCGAGCGCGATCCCTATGCCACCGCGGGCCTCACCAGCTGCGACGCGCTGGTGAGCACGATTGCCGGACTCGATAGGGAGCTAGGCGCCGATTACGACATTGCCGAGGATGATGGCGAAAAGCGGATCAGCGAGGGCCGCGTCGGGCAGAGCGTGGTCG
>JACESM010000160.1 GCA_013911835.1 Porphyrobacter sp.
GTGCGGGTCGCGCTCATTCGCTCAGCCCAACAAACCGCTGCCGGGCTGCCGCTGGTTCCGGGCATGCCGGCCGAGTTGCTGATCGAGACCGGCTCTCGCTCGATGTTGTCGTTCGTCACCAAACCACTGATCGATCAATTCGCCCGCGCATTCCGCAACTGAGCCTCGCTTTCGAGGCGCGGCAAACAGGCAAGGAAAAGGGGCGCAGGCACCGTGTGCTGCGCCCCTTTCTCGTCACAAGAGCCGTGAAGCGGCCAATCAGAGCGTTGCTTCAAGCCCGAACTGGCCGTGCGCCAGCCACGGATTGGTCGGCGATCCGGTCACGGGATCGGTCGCCAGCGGGGCGGGTGAAAGCCCTTCAGCCGCTCCGTTGTCACTGCCGAACAGCGCATTGAAGGTCAGCGCGGGTGTGGTGGCTGTGCTGGCGAAGCTGGCAACCGGCAAGACCGGAGCCTGCGGAGCGAAAGTGAAGGGCCGATCTTCCAGCAAGGCGAACATGTCAATATTGTTGTTGCCGACCGAATGGGTCGGCCCGACCAGCGCGGCACGCCCGATGGCGGCCGGTGTCTGATCGACGATCTGGGTGCTGGCGCGGACCTGACTCGCTGCCGCATTGGTGACGGTGGCCACTAGCACGCCGTTCGCCTCGATCAGGGTATTCGCCCCGCTCTGCGTGAAGGTGATGATCTTGCCTGCCGCGCCATCGATCTGCAGCACGTCAGTGCGGGCATTGAAGTCGGTCACGAGATCGGCGTCAGCACTGGTCAGGTCGGCGCGCAGGACGAAGGTGTCACTGCCGGTGCCGCCGCTCAGGCTATCAGACCCAAGCCCGCCCTCGAGCCGGTCATTCCCGGTCCCGCCCGCAAGGCTATCGTCACCCGCTCCGCCCCGCAGCGTGTCATTGCCATTGCCGCTGGTGATGGTGTCGTTACCGTCACCGCCGTCGATCACATCATTGCCATTGCCGCTGCTGATCGTGTCATTGCCGCCAGCGCCGGCGATGGTGTCATTGCCGTTGCCGCCGCTGATGGTGTCGTTACCGTCGCCGCCGTCGATCACGTCATTGCCATTGCCGCCGCTGATCGTGTCATTGCCGCCAGCGCCGGCGATGGTGTCATTGCCGTTGCCACCGCTGATCGTGTCATTGCCGTCATTGCCGTTGATCACATCATTGCCACTGCCGCCGTCAAGCGTGCGTGAGCCGACATTGAACAGCGCCAGCACCGGATCGTGATCGGCGTTGAGATTGCCGAGGATGGTGTTGGTGTGCACCACATCGACCTGCGCGTTTTCGGCCAGCGTGCGGCTGGCGAAGATGTGGTCGATCGCCTGCGCATTGCCTTCGAACACCGCAGTGTAGCGTTCTGCTTCGGAGAGCAGGAAGGTGAGGTTCTCCAGCACCGCCTCCCCGCCTTCGCTGACCCGGGCGCCGTCAAACTCAAGCTCTCCGGAAAGCACCCGCAGCGGTTCTTCGAACTGGAATTCGTTGAAGTCCCCGGCGACCGCGATCAGCGCATTGGGATTGCTGGCCAGCAGCCCGTCAACAAAGCCGTTGATCGCCGCTGCCTGCGCGGCGCGCACCAGCTCGGCGGCATTAAGCGGCGGTTGTACGGCGCTGAAGCTGGTGTTCGAGCCGATCTTCGAAGTGAAGTGGTTGCCGATCACCGTCACGGTCTGGCCGTTGAAGGTAAAGTTGGCCCCGAGCGGCGCGCGCGATCCCTGGAATGCGGCGACGAGCTCGCCATCATCGGGGTTGGTGATGGTGAAGGCGGAAGCCTCGTCAAGATCGACCCGGTCGCCGCGATACAGGAAGGCGACGCGGATATTGCCGCCCGGCTGGCCGCCAGTCTCACCATTTTCAACGAATGGGTTGTCGAACACCGAATAGCGCACACCGGTCTGATCGAAGATCGAATCTGCCAGGGCCTGCAAGGTCAAGAGGGCCGAAGTCGTGCCATCATTGATCGCGCCGCTATCGTCCTGGATCTCCTGCAGCACAACGATGTCCGGGGCCGACAGGCTGAAGCCGATGTCGAAGGCGATGCCGGCGAGCTGGCCGCTGCCGATGTCGTCATCGCCATCATCGGCGCGGATATCGAGGTTGAGCACGTTGTAGGTCGCAATCGCCAGCTGGTTGACCGCGCCGGTCGCCAGCGTGGTGGTTTCCGCGACATTGGTGCTGGCCTGGGCCACTGTGACTGCGGCGGTCGGGCGGATCTGGAAATTGCCGAAAGCGTAGTCGACCACCCCGGTGACATTGTCGAGCACCGTGCCGGGGGCGACATCGGGGATCGCGAAAATCTCGCCATTGAGCGCGCCGGCTTCATCGATCTGGATGCGCTCGGGGTTGAAGTCCGAACCTGCACCAGCGTTGAATCCACCCAGGGCATCTGGCCCGCCGCGCACGGTGACCAGCCCACTTGCTGCAACATTGCTGGCCGCCAGATTGCCTGCGCCATCGCTGGCCACGGTGTACAATTCGCCAAACCCGCTGGTGGCATCCACCGCCACCGGGTTTTGAACGGTCACCAGCATCCCTTCTAGGCTTTCGAAGAAATCGATCCCGTCGTTCTCCGGATCGAATACGGCAAAGCCATCATCATCGATGGTTTCGGTCGGGGGGGTGATCCCGTCGGGTCCGATCAGCACCGCAGTGGGGAGCGCATTGCCGGTGCTCTCTACCGTGATGGTCGGGCTGGTGAGCTGGGTGATGGTGAGGTTGGCCGGATCGCCGCCGCCGCGGAACTCGCCGACCGTGCCGAGGACGGTCACGCCGTCACCGGCAACCACGGTGGGCGCGGTGCCGGTGAAAACGAACAGCGCGTCTGACGTGGCGCGGTTGCCGTCCCCGGTCGGGTCCTGGAGGTAGAATCCGTTGGTGGCGACGGCGGTGACGATGCCCGAGGTGGTCACTTCATTGCCGACAAAGGGCGAGGTGTGGCCTGCCCCCTGGATCTGCCCGATGCGCAGGATGAGCGGGTCATCATTGGCAATCGTGCCCGTCGCCGTACCATCGCCAATGGTGGCCCCGCCGGCCACGTTGGACAGTGCCACCCGGAAGAACTCAATCGGCTCGCCCACGGTATCGGCGGCAACCTGCAAGGTGATCGGACGGAAGGTCTCGCCGTCGGCAAAGGTCACGGTGCCCGACAGCGCGCCCACAAAGTCGTCAGCATTCGCATCAGAGAAGGCGCTGCCGAACTCGGCTGCGAAATCCACCGTTACAGCGCCCGTGCTGCCACCGACGCGGAACAGGTTGAAGGTGATCGCGGTGGTGCCGCTATTGCCCTCGACCACGCGCGCATCGGCAATGAACAGCGTGCCGGCGGGATTGGCCGCGACAAAGTTCTGCCCGGTGTTGACCTGACCGAAGGTGGCGTTCTGCGAGGTCTGGAAGACGAAATCATTGGCGGTAAAGCCGGTGCCGCCCGCCTGCAGCGACGTGCCGAGCGGGGCCGAGTTTTCCGAGACCCCGATGTCAATGCTCGTCAGACCGGCAGCCGGGCCATTGGTGGCGGTCAGCGGACCTTCGTAGGACAGGAACTGCACCACTTGCCCGGCCGCATTGACCAGCGCCACGCCATCAGGCGAGCCGTTCTGAAGCCCGGGGGCGAGGAAGGCGAGGGTGCCGAAGCCATCGTCCTGATTGGGGATCACTCCGTTCAAGGCAATGGTGCCATACACCACCCCGCCATTGCCATTGTAGAGCACGAGCGACCAGCCGGTGAGGTCCGTGCCAGCCGCGCCAGCGACTTCGATAAACTCGCCGACATCGGCGCCTGCGGTGTCATAGTGGATTTCGTTGATGAACACCTCGGCCGGGCCCGGAGGGGGCAGATCATCGTTGAGGATCGTGCCGGTCGCGGTGGCGGCGGTGATGGTCGCGCCGCCGGTGGGGTTCGACAGCGTGACGCTGAGGGTCTCGTCGCGTTCGATTTCGGTATCGCCGATCACATTGACGGTGATTGTCGCGGTGGTTGCGCCATCGGCAAAGCTGACCGTGCCCGAGAGGGGGGCAGCAATGTCCGCTGCACTCGCGGTGCCGAGATCGATCGTGTAATCGGCGGTCACGGCGCCATCGTCACCATTGGCGCGCGTGACGGTGAACAGCAGCGCAGTGGTGCCGCTGTCGCCTTCGATCACGCTGGTATTGGCGATGCTGAGCGTGCCGGGCTGGAGCACCACACCGCCATTGAAGGTCTGTCCGGCATTGATGCTGCCGACGCTTTGCGCAGCGGGGCCGGTGAAGGTGAAATCGGCTGCTTCGGTGCCCGTACCGGTGCGCTGGAGCGAGAGGCCGACCGCTTCGGTGCCCGCTTCGCTCACCCCGATATCGGTGCTGGTCAGGCCACTGGCCGGACCACCAACAGCCACAAAGGTGCCCTCATAGGAAAGGAATTCCACCACATTGCCACTGGCATCGACCAAGGCGACACCATCAGGCGGGCCGTTCTGGATGCCGCCGGAAGGCCCAGCAAAACTCAGCGCGCCAAATCCGTTGCCCTCATCGTCAATGGTTCCGGTGAGGTTGATCGTGGCGTAGGGAGCGCCGCCGTTGCCGTTATAGAGCACCAGCGTCCAACCGTTAAGATTGGTGCCGGCGGTGCCTGCCACCTCGATGAACTCGCCGACGTCGGTCCCGGTGTTGTCATAGTGAATTTCGTTGATGAACACGACCGGCGCGGGCGGCGGCGCGGCGACATCGTCGTTCGTGATGGTGCCGGTCGCCGTGGCGGTGCCGATGGTCACACCGCCGGTAGGATTGGCAAGGGTGACCGTGAAGGTCTCATCCGGCTCGACGAGGGTGTCACCATTGATCGCGATCGTGATCGTCGCGCTGGTCGCGCCGGCCGCAAAGCTGACCGTGCCCGAAGTGGCGCCGGTCACATCAGCGGCATCGGCGCTGCCGAAGGTAAGCGCATAGTCTGCGGTGACTGCGCCGTCCGAACCGCCGGTCCGGGTGACAGTGAACACCAGATTGGTGGTGCCGCTATCGCCCTCGGCTATGGCGGCATCACCGATGCTGAGCGAGCCGGGCTGTGCCGGTGCGCCAAAACTCTGACCGGTATTGGCAGCGCCTGCCGTGGAGGCAATCGAGGTGGCGCTCCAGGTAAAGTCGCCTGCGGTCGTGCCCGTGCCGGTCAGTTGCAGCGAGGTGCCCACCGCTTCGGTGCCGTTCTGGACGACGCCGACATCGGTGCTGAGCAATCCGGCCGCAGGCCCGGTGCTCGCGGTAAAAGTGCCTTCATAGGACAGGAACTGCACGACATTGCCGTTATTGTCGACCAGCGCAAAACCATCGGGCGCGCCGTTCTGGAGGCCGGGTGTCAGCACCGTGTAGAAGTCGCGGCCATCCGCCGTTGTGGGCGTGATCGAACCCAGATCGGTGGTGCTGTAAATGATACCACCATTGCCGTTGTAGAGCAGCAGCGACCATCCCGCGAGGCTGGTGCCCGCGATGGCCGTGATCTCGACGAACTCGCCAACATCGGTCCCCACGTTGTCGTAGTGGAATTCGTTGATGAAGGTGGTGGACGACGTGCCTGCAACCATGGTTTTGCCCCCTGAAGCGGCGCGCCGAGTCTCTTACGCACCCGGCGGCGCGGTTAACCATGCGTGGCTAGAACCGCTCCGCGTAAGCGCGATTACGGTTTTGTTACTGAGGTGATATTTCGGATCGCTTGTGGCTGCGCAGGGGGACTTGCGGGCGCAATCAGAGCGGCACGACCTTGTCCCGGTCAAGCGCAGGCAGAGCATCGGCGGCTGGCGAAGAATTTGGCTCCCCGAGTAGGATTCGAACCTACGGCCAAGTGATTAACAGTCACCTACTCTACCGCTGAGCTATCGGGGAGCAACTCTTCCAAGCGGTCTAAGGAAGAGCGGAAGCGCGCCTATATGGGGCAGGGCAGGGGATTGCAAGGGGGTTTTGAGCGACCTCCGGCATCATCCCCTGATCGGTCGCAAATCGACCGCAAGGCCGAACGGCCGCCCGCAGCGACGCGGCCTTCAGGCCGTGTGAGCGAGGATATCGCGCGCCGGAGGGCGCGCGGAACACATCACGCCGTGACAAACTGCTCGGCCACGATCCGCTCCTCGAGGCTCTGGCCGGGGTCGAACAGCAAGGTCAGGTCGCAATCGCGCGCGATTTCGAGGCGCACCTCGGCGATGTCGCGCAGTTCCTTCTGGTCGGCGACCGCGGCGACCGGGCGCTTCACCGGCTCGAGCACCTTCAGGATGATCTTCATCCGGTCGGGCAGGATCGCCCCGCGCCAGCGCCGGGGGCGGAAGGGGCTGATTGGGGTAAGGGCAAGCATCTTGCTGTCCAAGGGCAGGATCGGCCCCTGCGCAGAGAGGTTGTAGGCGGTCGAGCCGGCCGGGGTCGACACCAGCACCCCGTCGCACACCAGCTCGCGGATGCGCACGCGGTCACCCACGGTGACTTCGATCTTGGCGGTCTGGCGGGTCTCGCGCAGCAGCGAGATCTCGTTGATGGCGGAGAGCACATGGGTCTCCCCGTCCTGCGTCAGTGCCTCGACGCGCAAGGGTGCAATCGTCCAGTGACGCGCCTTGTTGACCTTCGCCGCGATCACCGCGCGCTTGTCGTAGCGGTTCATCAGGAAGCCGACCGTGCCGAGGTTCATGCCGTAAGCGGGGATCACGCGACCGGCATCCATCATCGCGTGGAGCACCTGGAGCATGTAGCCATCGCCGCCCAGCACCACCGCGGCATCAGCCTCGGCGAGCGGCACCCAGTCGCACTGCGGCAGCAACGCCGCGCGCGCTTCCTGTGCGCGCTCGGTCTCCGAGGCCAGCAGCGCGAGCCGCTGATAGGTCATGCCATTGCTCGCCATTCTTCCCCCTCAGGCCCGGCCAAGCGCCGCATATCCGCTTATCCCCGGCGCTGTGCTAGGCG
>JACESM010000161.1 GCA_013911835.1 Porphyrobacter sp.
CCGCCGAGCAGAACATCGCGCTCCACCATGCGGTGATGAACCTGCTGGCGCTCGAGGGCGGCAAGGTCGGCGGGATGCTCGCCGACTGAGCCTCCCCGGCGCGCATTGACTTGGGCCAAGCGCGCCGCCTACCTTGCGGGCATGAGAGAGAGCACCGCCACCATCACCCGCCGCCAGACCCTTGCGGGTCTGGGGGCCGCTTCCACCATCGCCCTGCTGCCAGCCTGCGCCGCGAAGCCCGCACCGGCCGCCGCCAGCACCGTGCCGAGCACCTCGCTCGCGGGCCTTGCGCCCGACGCTGCGCTCGACCGGGTCGCCTATGCCATGCTCGCCCACGAGCCCGGCCGCGCCACCGGGCTCGGGGTCGATGTCGGCGAATATGCTGCGTGGCGATCGACCTTCGGCACCGGCGGGGCTGAGGGCCGCGCGGCCTATGCGGCGACGCTGAAGGAACTCGTCGCCGAGGTGCAGGCCTACCCCAAGGACGGCCTCACCAGCGACCAGCTGATCGGCTTCGAGGTGGTCGAAACCGCCTTCACCCGCGCATTGGAGGGCATGGCGCTCTCCTATGGGGACGTCGCGGTCGGCAGCTGGCGCAATGCGCCCTATGTCGTGATCCAGAACGTGGGCGGCTATATCGATCTGCCGCGCCATTTCGGCTCGGGCCAGCCGCTCAACACCGCGGATGACATCGGCCCCTACATGAGCCGCCTCGCCGAAGTCCCCGCGCTGATGGACGGCGAGCTTGACCGCATCAGGGATGCGCGCGGGCAAGGCGTGGTGCCGCCCGATTTCCTGCTCGACAAGGCGATCCGGCAGATGGAGGCCGCCATCGCCAGCGCGGGCGAGAGCTATGCCGGGCCGCTCACCGCCTCGAAAATCTCAGGCAGCGAGAAGGCCGCGCAGCAGGCGGCGCGCATCGCGGCCTCGGGCATTGTCCCCGCGCTCGAACGCCAGCTTGCAGAACTGAAGGTGCAGCGCGCCGGGGCCAGGGACAAGGCCGGCATGTGGGCGCAGCCGGGGGGCGAGGAATATTACGCCTGGGCGCTCCGGGCCTCGACCACCACGAAGCTCACCCCCGACGAGATCCACCAGCAGGGCCTCGACGAATTGCGGACGCTCCATGGGCGGATGGACCCGATCCTCAAGGAGATCGGCTATACCGAAGGCTCGGTCGGCGATCGCATGCGCGCGCTCTCGGCCGATCCGCGCTACCACTTTGCCGAGGGCGACAAGGGCCGCGAGGAGATCTTCGCCTTCATCAACGAACGGCTCGGCTGGATCAGGTCGCAGATGCCGCGCGCCTTCAACCAGCTGGTCGATCCGAAGATGGAAGTCCGGCGCCTGCCGCTGGTCGAAGAGCCCGGCGCGCCCGGCGCCTATGGCGGGGCGGGCAGCAAGGACGGCAGCATCCCCGGCCGGTTCTGGATCAACCTCAGAACCACCGATCTCCACCGCAAATACGACCTTGCCGATCTCACCTTCCATGAGAGCATCCCCGGCCACGTGTGGGAGGGCGAATTCTCCAACCGCCTGCCGCTTATCCGCTCGATCCTCGCCTTCAACGCCTTTTCGGAAGGCTGGGCGCTCTATGCCGAACAGCTGGCCGACGAGCTGGGCGCCTATGACGAGTTCAAGGTCGGACGGCTGGGCTACCTCCAGTCCCTCGCCTTCCGCGCCTGCCGTCTGGTGGTCGATACCGGCATGCACCACAAGCGTTGGACGCGCGAACAGGGCCGGCAGTTCTTCGTCGAGGAGAACGGCTCGAAGGTCGAGGAAGTCGCCAGCGAGGTCGATCGCTATTGCTCCTGGCCGGGGCAGGCCTGCGGCTACAAGATCGGCCACTCCGAGATCGTGAAGAACCGCGCCCGGGCGCAGGCCGAGCTCGGGTCGAAATACGACCTCAAGGGCTTCAACACCGCCGTGGTGCTGGGCGGCAACGCGCCGCTCAGCGTGATGGCGAACACGGTGAGCCGCTATATCGCGGGGGCCAAGGCATGACTGACGGCTCCATAGGTTAGCGCAAATTGTTATTTAGCTTGTGCCTCGATGAAACGGGAACAGACGGGCACCACGAGTATGTTACCGTCGGTGGTGCAGTCGCGACGCTTGAGCAATGGAACAAGGTTGAAATTGCGTGGCAGCGCAAACTCAAATCGCAAGGGATCGACTATTTTCACCTGCGCGATTTTGATGCCAGCGACGGCCTCTATTCAGACTGGACCAAATGGAAAAAAGGGCGTTTTGAAAAATCACTTCGTGACTCAATAACAAAAAATACCATGTTCCAGTGCGCCGTTTCCATTCATTCAAAAACTCATGCCGAGATAAAGCATCGCATGAAGGGCATAAAGGGCTTCCGAGCGGACTCCGATTACAGCCTGTGCCTTCGGTATCTGATGTTCTGGGTTTCGGAGCACTTAGAGACCGTTGATCAGGATTTTCGCCTTCAAGTACTGGCTGAAAATGGACCTTGGGCAAGTGGTGCGGCGGACACCTATCAGCGCGTTTCAAATATGCGAGGAAAATGGAAACCAGCAAAGCACGCCCACAGACTTTCAGGGTTTGCTACGCAACCGAAAGGGGTGCTTCACTCTCTAGGAGCCGCAGACCTCATAGTAGGACGAGAGCATATACGCCTCATCTCGCGCCAACGAGCACCCAAATATAGACCAACGTTAGCTCATTTGCTCACGCCAGATAACCTCGAAACATGGTATGAAGCGATGATGCAGGAGAAAGAGATCCGCAAAGCGTTCGGAGGCTTGAAAGCTCCAGCGAGAGGGTAGTCGGCCACAGCAAAAGTTGGGGCACTACATTTAACGAGTCACGCCGCCCCTTGTGCCCCTTCCCATCCCGCCCCCCTGACCCCATCTTGCAACGTGCAGCGCGCAGGAGAGCAGCATGGAAACACTCGGACAAGACCTTGAGACCATGCGCCGCGTGCCGCTCGCGCAGAGCCACGTCGACGCGATCTGCGCGATCGGGGGCGAGAAGTTCTACCCCGCGGGCTCGATCGTCATGGACATCGGTGAGCCGATGGACCGCTTCGTCTACATCCTCGAAGGCGAGATCGAGGTGGTGAACCCCTACACTGGCGAACGCCTGCTCCCTTCCGCATTGGGGCCGACGCAGTTCATGGGCGAGATCGCCTTCCTCAACCGCGGCACCAATTACCTCAGGATGCGCGCGAGCCTTGACACGCGCGTGATCGAGGCCCCGCGCGCCGGGGTGCTCGAGCTGATGAGCCGCGTGCCCGAGCTTTCCGACCATCTCATCACCGTCTTCGCCGCGCGCCGCCGCAAGCAGTTCGAGCTCGGCAATGCCGCGGTCAAGGTGGTGGGCGCGGACCGCGATGCGGGCGTGCAGGCGGTCGAGCGGTTCCTGTCGCGCAACCGCATCCCGTTCAAGAGCTTCGATCTCGATGCCAAGGATGAACAGAGCGTAGAGGTGTGCAGCCTGATCGGTCACGAACCGGCGGTGCTGCTGGGCAACGGCACCCGGCTCGCAGACCCCACCCCGCGCAAGGTCGCGCAATATCTGGGGCTCGATCTCGATATCTGCTCGCGCCGGACATACGACCTCGTGATTGTTGGCGGGGGGCCTGCGGGCGTGGCTGCGGCGGTCTATGCGGGGAGCGAGGGGATCGAGGCGCTGGTGGTGGAGGACACCGCCGTCGGCGGGCAGGCGGGCACGTCGAGCCGGATCGAGAACTACATGGGCTTTCCCACCGGCATCAGCGGCACCGACCTCACGTGGCGGGGCCAGGTGCAGGCGATGAAATTCGGCACGCGCTTCGTGATGCCGCGCCGGGTCGAGGCGATGAGCCGCCGCGCGGACGGGGCCTATTGCCTGACCCTCGATGACGACGACGAGCTGTGCGCCCGCGCGGTGCTGGTCGCGACAGGCGTGCAATACCGCCGCCTGCCGCTCGACCATCTGGAAGAGCTGGAAGGTGCCGGGATCTTCTACTCGGCAACCGAGATGGAGGCCCGGTTCTGTTCGAATACCGAAGCGGTGGTGATCGGCGGGGGCAATTCGGCGGGGCAGGCGGCGATGTTCCTCAGCCGCGCGGCTTCGCACGTGCATCTGGTGGTGCGCTCGGGCAGCCTTGCAGCCTCGATGTCGAGCTACCTCTCGCAGCGATTGGAGGCCGATCCGCGCGTCACCATCCACTACCATTCGCAAGTCACCGCGCTCCACGGCGAGAGCTGGCTTGAGGGGCTGACGCTCAAGACCGGCGAGACCGAACGCCGGATCGACACCCGCGCGCTGTTCATCATGATCGGCGCCGCACCCAACACCGGCTGGCTCTCGGGGCTGGCACAGACCGACGCCAAGGGCTTCGTCATCACCGGCGCGGCGGCGGGGCAGGCGGATGACTACGCCACCACCGCCCCCGGTATCTTCGCGGTCGGCGATGTGCGCGCAGGCTCGGTCAAGCGCGTCGCAAGCGCAGTGGGCGAGGGTTCCGTGGTGGTGAGCCGGATCTGGCAATATCTCGAGGACACGCAGCCCTGACAGGGGCAGCTGCCTTTGGCATATCCCCAAACAAGCCTCTGGCATTGCGGTAAAAGCGCGATATGCTGCAGCCCGTCACACGGCCATCGCAGAGGCCGGATGAGGGATGCCTGCCCATGATTTCCGCATTGTTCCGCCTCGCCGCCGCCATCCTTGCGCTCGGCGCACTCACCACGCCCGCCGCGGCCGAATGGTACGAGGCCTCCTCGGAACACTTCGTCATCTATGCCGACGACAAGGCCGCCGACATCCGCAAGTTCTCCGAAAACCTTGAGCGCTACCACAGCGCGATGGTGTTCGTGACCGGGCGCAAGTCCGACACGCCCAGCCCCTCCAACCGCGTGGTGATCTATGTCGTGGGCGGCCAGCGGGCGATGCGCTCGCTCTCGGGCGACCGCAAGATCGGCGGCTTCTACATCCCGCGCGCCGGGGGCAGCCGCGCCTTCGTGCAGGACATCCGCAACCAGCAGAACGGCTATCCCGATTTCTCGACGATCATCCTGCTGCACGAATATGTGTGCAAAGCTCAAATTTGATTGCGATCCACTGCAATCGATGCCGGCGCTTTGGCTATGCTACTGCAAGCAATACATTAAAGTTATTGCGCCGAAGTCGGAACCAATCATTGAGAACTATGCCCTTGGCATATACTAATTGCCGCAGAGGCAACGTCGGCCTTTGGCTTCGCGCAAGAGGACGAAAAAAGCGACGTTGCCTGCGATCTTGTCAACATTCTTCAACCAAGTTTTACAATGCGATGACAAAACAAACCAATCGACAATTAAAATCTACAACCTCAATATACCAGCTAAAATACATAATTCTCAATGAACATTCAAATTAAGCCCTGGAACAAACCTAATAAACTCAGAAAGGTCCGGCCAGCTAAATGAAAAACTGGGGACACTATCTATTCGGCTACCACTAACGATAATAGTCGGTTCCAGTAGATCAATGCCTGCCAATCCCCAAGCAACAAGTGATTGATCTAACCCACCCGAAACGAACAAGCATTCATCCTGAGACAATTCACGCATTCTCACCTCCGAGTCTCAATCACTGAGGACTTCAGAATAAATTACAAGTCGCACTTAGGCAAGCAGCAATGCTGCTAGAATGCAAGATGCGATTGTAGGATGCATTGCGACTAGGTCAGTCGACATGGGAGTTCGCCAAAGTATGGCACGGCCTCCGTTCTAGGAATGGCGAGCAAATCCAAGAATGTTTGAAAGGCTATGCGGCGGTGCTCGCGCCGTTCGATCAGAGCTTGCAGATTCAGGCCGGGATCATGCTGCTGGGCGAAGGCAATATCGCCTATGCCCGCTCCATCCTCGCGCCGGTGGCGGCCAATCCCCATGGCGGCTGGGCAGCGGCGAAGGCCAAGCAACTGCTCGAGGTGATGGCCAATGCACCCGACGGCACCCCGCTCCAGCTCGGCAACCTGCCCGATCCGGTCGAGGTGCCCGAGGTGGAAGCCCCCGACCCCGCCTAGAGTCTGTTTCAGTAGGGTGGAGGCACCTGCACGGAGCCGCTTTTGGCCCAGCGCAAGGAGAGAGGAGGGAGCCATGCTTAAGCATAGTGACCGACGATCGACGCCGCGATGGGCCAAAATCGGCCCGCCCCTGTGGGGTCGCGTCAGGAAGCCCGCTGGCTGCGTCGCGGCCCTTGCAGGGGCAAACCTGCCCCTGCGTCGCGCCACTCCTGTCCAGCGGGCTTCCTGACGCGATGCAGGTGTTTCCACCCTACTGAAACAGACTCTAAGCCAGCGCGCGCGCCGTCCCCGCCCGCGGGGCGAGCGACGCGCGCGCTCCAGAGGTCAGCTCTTGTTGCCGCCCAGCATGCCCGAGGCCATGCCCATGATGTCGTCGATCGGATTGCCGTCACCATCGCGGTCGAGCATGCCCGAAAGCGCAGCGAGACCGCCTGCGCCCTGCAGCTTGCCGACCATATCGCCAAGGGCACCTTCGCCGCCGAACTGCGTCAGGATCGAACCCAGCGCACCCACGTCGAGCCCGGTCTTCTGCGCAGCGAGTTCGACGGTATCGCCAGGTTCGGCATGCGACTGACCGAGCGCGGCGAGCGCGGTTTCGGCCATTTTCGGATCGATCCCGACCTTCGCGGCCAGATCGGCAATCGAATCCGGCGACCCGGCGACCTGCTTCAAAATCGTATCCAACATGCTCATGCCATTTCTCCCTGCGAATCGATCATGAGTGTGGCGCAGGTGTGCGGCAATTCAAAGTAAAAGGCCCCGCTTACGGCCTTGGCGCCGGGCGGGGCCCCCCTCTCCAACTCGTGGGCGCGCCTCAGGCGGCGACGCTGGCGGGCGCGGCC
>JACESM010000162.1 GCA_013911835.1 Porphyrobacter sp.
CACGCGATCTGCTGCAATCGAGCCTCGCCCGCGCGGTGCTGTTCAGCGCGCTCGCCACGGGCAGCGCCTTTGGCGCATTGTGGGTCTCGCAGCACCCCGGCACCGCGAGCATGGGCAAGATCCTGATGCTCTCGCTCGCCTGGACGCTGGTCTGCGCGCTGATTTTCGAACCGGCGCTGCTCGGCCCGCCACGCGCGAACACGCGGCGGGAATAGAGGGGCGTTCAGTCAGTCATTCGCCGTGGCTTCCATGAGAACCGGTGCGGGCGCAAGCGGGTCCGGATCGGTCGGCGGAATCTCGCCTGCGTCGCTGGGAGGCACCTCCGCCTCCGCCTCGGCATCCGGCGCCGCAGCCGGGTCCGCCGGATCGGTCAAAGGATCATCCAGCGGCGCAAGCTCGAGCGGTTTGCCGCGCGCATCGGCGATGGCGGCCTCCCGGCTCTGGAGATAGACCGAGCGCAAGGTCGCGTAAGGATCGGCAGCACCGGCGAGCAGGGCCTGGAGATCCTCTTCGGCCTCGGCGCGCTTGTCGATGGTCGAGACCACTGTCCGGCTGAGTTGATAATCGAGCCGGTCGAAGGGAAAGCCGACGCCCAGCGGCAAGGTGAGGCCGTCGATCTGCCCGGCCAACAGATCGCGCAAGGTGGTCGGCCCGATGAGGGGCAGATAGAGGTAGGGCCCCGGCCCGACACCCCACCGCCCCAGCGTGTTGCCGAAGCCGTTGCTGCGATAGGGCAGATCCAGCTTCTGGGCGACATCGATGGCGCCGCCCAGGCCCACGGTGGAATTGATCGCAAACCGGCCGAGCGTTTTCAGCGCACGGCCGGGCCGCAGCTGGAGGAGATCGTTGATGAAGACGATTGGCTCGGTGAGGTTGCGGATGATGTTGCGCAGGCCCGAGCGGACGGGCTTGGGGACGACCGTCTGATAGGCCTTTGCCACCGGCTGGAAGAAGCGGCGGTCGATGCTGCTCTGCGTCTTGAAAAAGCCGCGATTGGTCCGTTCGAACGGATCGCCCGGGGTGGTTTCGTCCGCGGGCGCGAGGGCATCAGCCACCGGGCCGGGCCCCAGCACCACTTCGTCCGACGGCGGGGGCTCAATGGCTGCAAGCAGGCGCTGAGGGATGACCGCTGCCTCGGGGTTTCCGACGACCGCGAGACGGAACGTGGCGGCGGCGGGAGCACCTTCGCCGACCGGTGCAAGCGGCACCTCGCGAGCGAGCTCGAATATGGTCGGCGCCGCGGGCACGCTGTCTCCAGCCGCCTCAACCGCCTGCGCACGTGCGGGCGCTTCATTGGCGATGAGGGCAACGAGCACAATGGCGAGCGCCGAGCCGGTGGCAGCCGAAATGCGCAATGGCCGGGCGATGGAGCCCATGTCAGCGCGCAGCCTTGTCGGCAGCCGCATTCAGATGCGCGATCAGCGCCTTGGCGCCGCCGCGCTTGACGATCGCGGCATAGTCCGAACGCCGGGTCGCGAGCTGGCTCACCGATCCGTTGAACAGAACATCGACGATCCGCCAGCGACCGCCGCTTTGCCGCATGCGGTAGGATATGACCACGGGCTCCTTGCCCTTCCGGCTGAGCGTCGTGCGCACCAGGGCATCGCCGCCGCGGACATTCGGCTTGCCGTCAACGGTGATCATCTCGCCGTTCCAGCGCGAGAAGTTGCGCGCGTATTCGGCGATCGTCATCCGCCGGATCGCCGCGACCAGCGCGGTCTGGTCACTCGCGCTGAAGGTCGACCATGCCGGGCCGACGGCCAGGCGCGTCGTCAAAGGCAGATCGAAACTCCGCTCGATCACCGGTGCGAGCCGCGCCACGCGCTGGGAAAAGGTGATCGATGCGCCAGCCTTCATGCTGTCGATGAGCGCGTCACTGAAGGTCTGGACAGTCGCCACCGCCGGGCGCGTGTCCGGGGCCTGCGCGAGCGAAGGCTGCACCCAGACAACGGCCGCGACGGTCATCGATATTGCGCGATAATTCATGGGGCGATGCTTCCGATACCTTTGGGTCCGACATGGACCGGAAGGCTACAAAGCGACCCCGTGGCAGGCAAGCAACAGCCCGGCCCGTCAAGCGCGGGCGTGCTCTTTTCAGCGATAATGGACAATATCGATGGCGAGCGTCAGCGCAAACTCGCCAAAACAGAAGCTGACGCCACCTCTCTTGGCTGACGGGTATGTGACAAAGAAGGTCATGCTACGGGGCGATCTTTGGGGTTATAGACGAATGAAAGTAATTCTCGCTCAACCCCGGGGATTTTGCGCCGGAGTGGTGCGCGCCATCGACCTCGTCGAACGGGCGCTCGAATGCTATGGCGCGCCGGTCTATGTCCGCCACGAGATCGTCCATAACCGCCACGTGGTTGAAGCTCTCAAGGCCAAGGGCGCGGTCTTCGTCGATGAACTCGACGAGGTGCCCGAAGGCGCGCGCACGATCTTCAGCGCCCACGGTGTTGCGCGGGAAGTCGAGGCCAAGGCGAAAGAGCGCAATCTGCCGGTGCTCGACGCAACCTGTCCGCTGGTCACCAAGGTGCACATGCAGGGTCGCCGCTATGCCGCTGCCGGGCGCACGGTCATTCTGATCGGCCATGCCGGCCATGCCGAGGTTGAAGGCACCCTTGGCCAGATCGATGCCCCGGTGCATCTCGTCGGCAGCGGCCGGGATGTCGAGGCGCTCCCCATTCCGGAGCACGAGCCGATTGCCTACATCACCCAGACCACGCTCAGCGTGGACGACACGCGGGAGGTGATTGCGGCGATCGAGGAGCGTTTCCTCGATGTGGTGGGCCCCTCCACCTCCGACATCTGCTATGCTACCCAGAACCGGCAGACCGCCGTGCGCGACCTGTGCAAGGTGGTCGATCTGCTGCTGGTGGTCGGCGCACCGAACAGCTCCAATTCCAACCGGTTGCGCGAAATCGGTGACGACCTCGGCGTGCCGAGCTATCTCGTTGCCGATGGCAGTTCGCTCGATCGCAGCTGGTTCGAGGGCAAATCCCGGATCGGATTGACCGCCGGCGCATCCGCACCCGATACGCTGGTGCAAGATGTCATCGCGCGGCTGCGGCAATTTGCCCCGATCGAAGTATCGACCCTTGATGGCATCATCGAGAAGGTCGAATTCAGTCTACCTGCCGAATTGCGTCACATGCCTGTGTACCATGAGAGCATCGCCGCCGAATAGGACCTCGTCATGACTCTCCCTGCACAAGTGCTTGCCCGGATCGGCAGCTACACCGTCAAGAACCATATCAAGGGTGGTAAATACCCTCTGGTGCTGATGCTTGAGCCGTTGCTGCGCTGCAACCTCGCCTGCCCCGGCTGCGGCAAGATCGATTATCCCGATGCGATCCTCAACCAGCGCCTCAGCTTCGAACAATGCATGGCAGCGATCGACACGGCGGGCGCGCCGCATTCGTCGATCGCTGCCATGCATTGTTCGAAGCTGAGGCGCTGGTTGAGGATCGCATCGGGATAATCGATCTTGCCGCAGCCGGGGCAGGCGAGGTTGCAGCGCAGCAACGGCTCAAGCATCAGCACCAGAGGGTATTTACCACCCTTGATATGGTTCTTGACGGTGTAGCTGCCGATCCGGGCAAGCACTTGTGCAGGGAGAGTCATGACGAGGTCCTATTCGGCGGCGATGCTCTCATGGTACACAGGCATGTGACGCAATTCGGCAGGTAGGCTGAATTCGACCTTCTCGATGATGCCATCAAGGGTCGATACTTCGATCGGGGCAAATTGCCGCAGCCGCGCGATGACATCTTGCACCAGCGTATCGGGTGCGGATGCGCCGGCGGTCAATCCGATCCGGGATTTGCCCGTGAACCAGCTGCGATCGAGCGAACTGCCATCGGCAACGAGATAGCTCGGCACGCCGAGGTCGTCACCGATTTCGCGCAACCGGTTGGAATTGGAGCTGTTCGGTGCGCCAACCACCAGCAGCAGATCGACCACCTTGCACAGGTCGCGCACGGCGGTCTGCCGGTTCTGGGTGGCATAGCAGATGTCGGAGGTGGAGGGGCCCACCACATCGAGGAAACGCTCCTCGATCGCCGCAATCACCTCCCGCGTGTCGTCCACGCTGAGCGTGGTCTGGGTGATGTAGGCAATCGGCTCGTGCTCCGGAATGGGGAGCGCCTCGACATCCCGGCCGCTGCCGACGAGATGCACCGGGGCATCGATCTGGCCAAGGGTGCCTTCAACCTCGGCATGGCCGGCATGGCCGATCAGAATGACCGTGCGCCCGGCAGCGGCATAGCGGCGACCCTGCATGTGCACCTTGGTGACCAGCGGACAGGTTGCGTCGAGCACCGGCAGATTGCGCTCTTTCGCCTTGGCCTCGACTTCCCGCGCAACACCGTGGGCGCTGAAGATCGTGCGCGCGCCTTCGGGCACCTCGTCGAGTTCATCGACGAAGACCGCGCCCTTGGCCTTGAGAGCTTCAACCACGTGGCGGTTATGGACGATCTCGTGGCGGACATAGACCGGCGCGCCATAGCATTCGAGCGCCCGTTCGACGATGTCGATGGCGCGCACCACTCCGGCGCAAAATCCCCGGGGTTGAGCGAGAATTACTTTCATTCGTCTATAACCCCAAAGATCGCCCCGTAGCATGACCTTCTTTGTCACATACCCGTCAGCCAAGAGAGGTGGCGTCAGCTTCTGTTTTGGCGAGTTTGCGCTGACGCTCGCCATCGATATTGTCCATTATCGCTGAAAAGAGCACGCCCGCGCTTGACGGGCCGGGCTGTTGCTTGCCTGCCACGGGGTCGCTTTGTAGCCTTCCGGTCCATGTCGGACCCAAAGGTATCGGAAGCATCGCCCCATGAATTATCGCGCAATATCGATGACCGTCGCGGCCGTTGTCTGGGTGCAGCCTTCGCTCGCGCAGGCCCCGGACACGCGCCCGGCGGTGGCGACTGTCCAGACCTTCAGTGACGCGCTCATCGACAGCATGAAGGCTGGCGCATCGATCACCTTTTCCCAGCGCGTGGCGCGGCTCGCACCGGTGATCGAGCGGAGTTTCGATCTGCCTTTGACGACGCGCCTGGCCGTCGGCCCGGCATGGTCGACCTTCAGCGCGAGTGACCAGACCGCGCTGGTCGCGGCGATCCGGCGGATGACGATCGCCGAATACGCGCGCAACTTCTCGCGCTGGAACGGCGAGATGATCACCGTTGACGGCAAGCCGAATGTCCGCGGCGGCGATGCCCTGGTGCGCACGACGCTCAGCCGGAAGGGCAAGGAGCCCGTGGTCATATCCTACCGCATGCGGCAAAGCGGCGGTCGCTGGCGGATCGTCGATGTTCTGTTCAACGGATCGGTGAGCCAGCTCGCGACCCGGCGTTCGGACTATGCCGCGATCGTCAAGCGCGGCGGCGCCAAGGCGCTGATCGCGCATCTGAATGCGGCTGCCGACAAGGCTGCGCGCTGACATGGGCTCCATCGCCCGGCCATTGCGCATTTCGGCTGCCACCGGCTCGGCGCTCGCCATTGTGCTCGTTGCCCTCATCGCCAATGAAGCGCCCGCACGTGCGCAGGCGGTTGAGGCGGCTGGAGACAGCGTGCCCGCGGCGCCGACCATATTCGAGCTCGCTCGCGAGGTGCCGCTTGCACCGGTCGGCGAAGGTGCTCCCGCCGCCGCCACGTTCCGTCTCGCGGTCGTCGGAAACCCCGAGGCAGCGGTCATCCCTCAGCGCCTGCTTGCAGCCATTGAGCCCCCGCCGACGGACGAAGTGGTGCTGGGGCCCGGCCCGGTGGCTGATGCCCTCGCGCCCGCGGACGAAACCACCCCGGGCGATCCGTTCGAACGGACCAATCGCGGCTTTTTCAAGACGCAGAGCAGCATCGACCGCCGCTTCTTCCAGCCGGTGGCAAAGGCCTATCAGACGGTCGTCCCCAAGCCCGTCCGCTCGGGCCTGCGCAACATCATCCGCAACCTCACCGAGCCAATCGTCTTCATCAACGATCTCCTCCAGCTGCGGCCCGGCCGTGCGCTGAAAACGCTCGGCCGGTTTGCGATCAATTCCACCGTGGGCCTGGGCGGCGCCATCGATGTCGCCCAGAAGCTGGATCTGCCCTATCGCAGCAACGGCTTCGGCAACACGCTGGGGCGGTGGGGTGTCGGGCCGGGGCCCTACCTCTATCTGCCCCTCATCGGGCCGACCACCTTGCGCGATCTGTTGGCCGGGCAGATCGACGGCCTCACCTTGCCGCTGGGCGTCGGCTTTCCCTTCGACCGGCTCGATTATCAACTCAGCCGGACAGTGGTCTCGACCATCGACAAGCGCGCCGAGGCCGAAGAGGATCTCCAGGCCCTGCTCGCCGGTGCTGCCGATCCTTACGCGACCTTGCGCTCGGTCTATCTCCAGAGCCGGGAGGCCGCCATCGCCGATGCGCGCGGCAAACCGCTCGAGCTTGCGCCGCTGGATGATCCTTTGACCGATCCGGCGGACCCGGCTGCGGCGCCGGATGCCGAGGCGGAGGCGGAGGTGCCTCCCAGCGACGCAGGCGAGATTCCGCCGACCGATCCGGACCCGCTTGCGCCCGCACCGGTTCTCATGGAAGCCACGGCGAATGACTGACTGAACGCCCCTCTATTCCCGCCGCGTGTTCGCGCGTGGCGGGCCGAGCAGCGCCGGTTCGAAAATCAGCGCGCAGACCAGCGTCCAGGCGAGCGAGAGCATCAGGATCTTGCCCATGCTCGCGGTGCCGGGGTGCTGCGAGACCCACAATGCGCCAAAGGCGCTGCCCGTGGCGAGCGCGCTGAACAGCACCGCGCGGGCGAGGCTCGATTGCAGCAGATCGCGTG
>JACESM010000163.1 GCA_013911835.1 Porphyrobacter sp.
ATCACCAAGGTCGACCACCGCTTCGGCGCGATGGAGCGGCTGGAGGTGACGGCGGTGCTGCTGCTGCTGGAGGAGGGTTGACCCCCTCCCCAAGATCAATTTCTGATCACGATCATCTTCTCGATCGTCATCTCGTGGCAGGTGTAGGGAATGCCCCCTACCCCATGGCCCGAGCTGCGCAGCCCCGCGAACGGCATCCAGTCGGTGCGGAAAGCGGTGTGATCATTCACCATCACCGCTGAGGCGTCGATATTGCGATAGGTGTGCATCGCGCTCGCCAGATCATTGGTGAAGATCGCCGCCTGAAACGCGACGTCCAGGGAATTGGCCTGCGCAATCGCGGCGTCGACATCGGTATAGGCATAGACGCAGACCGCCGGGCCGAAGACTTCATTGCGCGAGATGGTCGCATCAACCGGCGGGTTGAGCAGCACGGTCGGCGCGTAAGTGGTATCGGATAGCCGTTTCCCGCCGCACAGGAGCTGCGCGCCGCCGCTCACCGCTTCGTCGATCCACTTGCCGACCCGGTCCACCTCCTTGGGGCGGATAAGCGGGCCGCACTCGGTGTCTTCGTGGATCGCATTGCCCACCTTAAGCTTGGCGGCTGCTTCGGCCATCCGAGCGGCGAGTTCATCGACGATGGACGCATGGGCGAACACCCGCTGCACCGACACGCAGACCTGCCCCGAATGGTAGAAGCCGCCCTTCACGATTGACGGCACCGCCAGATCGAGATTGGCGCTGCGATCGACGATCACCGGCGCAACCCCGCCATGCTCCAGCGCGCAACGTGCGCCGGGCGCGAGCTTTGACCGCAGTGACCAGCCTACTCCTGCAGAGCCGATGAAGCTGAAGAACGCAACGCGCGGATCGCTCACCATGCGTTCGGACACATCGCGCGGCGGCTGCACGGCCTGCGCCCAATCGGGCTCCAGCCCCGCTTCGTGGAGGATCGCGATGAATTCGAAACACGACAGCGGCGTATCGGCCGAGGGCTTGACGATCACAGGGCAGCCGGTGGCCACGGCGGGCGCGACCTGATGGACGATCAGGTTGAGCGGGTGGTTGAAGGCCGATACCGCGACCACAACGCCAATCGGCTCGCGCGTGGTCCAGGCCAGCCGCCCATCGCCCGCCGCCGTCAGCCCCATCGGGATTTCGGTGCCCCTCAGCGACCCGATCTCGTGGATGCACAGCTCCATCCCGTTGATCGCGCGGTCAACCTCGACCCGGGCATCGATCAGCGGCTTGCCCCCTTCATTGGCGATCTGGAAGGCGAGATGATCGCGCCGTTCCTTCATGATCCCCATCGCCCGGTGGAGGATCGCAGCGCGCTGATGCGGCTTTTTCCACTGCGAACGGTCACGCGCGAGCGCATGGGCCCGCGCCAGCGCGCCATCGACCGCGTCCCAATCATGCGTGGGAACGCTGCCGATCGGCGCGAGGTCGAACGGATTGACCACTTCATGCATGGCAAAAACTCCCAGCGGCCAGCGTGATCAAAGTTCCTTGCTCAATCGCTTGATGTCGATGTTCAGGATCTGGTCGTTCTCGGTGTAATCCACCGGGCAATCGATCAGGTGCACGCCGGGCGTATCGCGGCAGTGCGCGAGCAGTTCGCGCAGGTGATCGGAGGAGGTCACCCGGTGCCCCGTCGCACCATAACTTTCGGCATATTGCACGAAATCGGGGTTGCCATAGGTCAGGCCGAAATCGGTGAAGCCCATGTTCGCCTGCTTCCAGCGGATCATGCCATAGGCATCGTCGCGCAGGATCAGCACGGTGAGATTGAGGCCCAAGCGCACCGCGGTCTCCATCTCCTGGCTGTTCATCATGAACCCGCCGTCGCCGCAGATCGCCATCACCTTGCGGTCGGGATAGAGCATCGCGCTCATCATCGCGCTCGGCAGGCCTGCGCCCATCGTCGCCAGCGCATTGTCGAGCAGCACGGTGTTGGGGAGGTAGGCGGTATATCCGCGGGCGAACCAGATCTTGTAGACCCCGTTATCGAGGCAGATGATCCCGTCATGCGGCATGCACCCTCGCACCTGCTGCACCAGATGCGGCGGGAAGATCGGGAAGCGGGTATCGGCGGCGAGCTTGCCGGTGTGCTCCATCTCGGCCTTGTGGAAGGCGAGCATGTGGGCAAAATCCCAGCTGCGGTTGGGGCTGATGTCTTCCTTGATCTGCCAGATCGCGTTGGCGATATCGCCGATCACTTCGATCTGCGGGAAATAGACCGGATCGACCTCGGCCGTGCGGGTCGAGACGTGGATCACGGTGACGCCATTGTCCTTCATGAAGAAGGGCGGCTTTTCGATCACGTCGTGGCCGACATTGATGATGCAGTCTGACGCCTCGACCGCGCGGTGGACGAAGTCTCCGGCTGACAGCGCCGCGCAGCCGAGGAACTTCGGATGCCGCTCGTCGATCACGCCCTTGCCCATCTGGGTGGTGAGGAAGGGGATTCCGGTCTTCTCGACCAGTTGTTCCAGCATCCGCCCGCACATCTTGCGGTTGGCGCCCGCGCCGATCACGAGCACCGGGTTCTTGGCCTTCTCGATCGCCTGCACCGCCGCGCGCACCGCCTTGGGCTCGGCCGAGGGACGCCGCGCGATGCTCTTCGGCAGCGGCTTCCAGTCGGTGGTGGGTTCTTCGGCAATATCCTCGGGCAGCTCGATCAGGGTCGCGCCGGGCTTTTCCTCCTCGGCAAGGCGATAGGCCTCGCGCACGCGGCTGGGGATGTTGTCGCCCGCCGCGATCTGGATCGCATATTTGGTGATCGGCTTCATCAGCGAGACGATATCGACGATCTGGAAGCGGCCCTGCTTGGACTTCTTGATCGGCTTCTGCCCGGTGATCATCAGCACCGGCATCCCGCCAAGCTGGGCATAGGCTGCCGAGGTCACGAAATTGGTCGCCCCCGGCCCGAGCGTGGCGACGCACACGCCGGTCTTGCCGGTGTGGCGGCCATAGGTCGCGGCCATGAAGCCGGCGCCCTGTTCGTGGCGCGTGAGGATCAGCTTGATCTGTTTCGAGCGGCTGAGCGAATCGAGGAAATCGAGGTTTTCTTCCCCCGGGACGCCGAAGATATACTCGCAGCCCTCGGCTTCGAGGCATTCGACAAAGACGTCCGATGCCTTCTTGGTGTCGCTCATGTGTTCCCCCCTGTTTGCGCAGCCCCCCGGCTGTCACGCGCGCGATGCCCCTCTCCGGGCGATAGCGCACGCGTGTGACCGCCCTGTGATGGGCGGTTTGCGGGGCCAAGTATTGCAGAAAAGCGCCAGATCGCCAGCGCGATTCTCGCGGGCGCTGCGCGGCTCAGTAGCCCAGTCGCGGGTCGAACACCGGGGCGACCGGCTCCCCGCGCAGGTAACGTGCGAGATTGTCGAGGAAACGGTCGGCGCTGCGGACGAACATCTTGTCTTGCGCCCGGCCCGAGAGGTGCATCGAGACATGCGCGTTCGGCAGGGTCCACAGCACATCGTCCGCAGGGAGCGGCTCGGGGGTGGTGACATCGAGGAAGGCGCCGCCGATCGCCTTGGCCTGCAGTGCCGCTACCAGCGCCGGCTGGTCGATCACCGCGCCGCGCGCGATGTTGACGATGACGCAGTCCGATCTCATCGCCGCCAGCTCGGATGCGCCAATCATCGCGTCGGTCTCGGGCGTGGCGGGGACGGCGAGGATCACCCAGTCGAAGGTGCCGAGCTGCGCGCGCCATTCGTCCGGCCCGAGGATGCCCTCGCCCGCGCTGCGGCGTACGACCGTGACATCGACATCGAAGGCTTCAAGCCGCGGCCTGATCAGTTTCCCGATCGCGCCATAGCCGAGCAGCAGCGCCTTCGAGCCCGCCAGCTCGCGCTTGCCCGGGCTGTCGAACAGCCACTCATGCCGATCCTGCGCGCGCACGACCTCGCGGTAACCCTTGGCGATGGTGAGCATCCCCATCACCACATATTCGGCGATGGTGATGGCATTGATCCCCGCTCCGTTGGTGACGGTGATGCCGCGCTCGATCAGCACGTCCATCGGCAGGAAATCTAACCCTGCATAGATCGAATTGAGCCACTTGAGCTTTTTGGCGGCGACCAGCGTTGCTGCCATCGCCTCCTTGTCGTTCATGTCGAACCAGCCGATCTCGGCATCGGCGACCGCCTCGATCGCCTCCTCGGCGGACATGAACCAGCGCACGTCGAGCCCTGCGGGCAAGCGGCTTTCGAGCATCGGGCGGATCAGTCCGGAGGCGGCCAAAATCGTCGGGTTCATGGTCATGAGCGGGATCGTTACTGCCGGAAAGCGAGCCACGCCACCCCTGCCAGAACAGGCAGGCCCGCCAGATCCACATGGGCAATCTTGCGCAGGGCGGGCGGCGATCCAGCCTGCCAGTAGAGGACGAGGAAGCTCACCATGCTGATCCCCACAACCAGTACCGCCAGCCTGCGCCCCTCGGGCACGAAGGCGGCGTAGAGACAGGCGACAAACACCGCGACGAACAATCCGGCGCGGTGGTGCATCAGCAGGAACAGCGGATTGTCCGGCTGGAGCCGGTAGAGGCTCGTCAGCGTCGCCGGACGGACAAAGGCCAGCGCCGGCATGGCGTGGATCGCGGCGAGGATCAGCCAGAGGATGGGTTGCAGCATGCAACTGGTTTAGCGCTGTGACTTCACCCTGTCCACCCCGCCCCGGACTTGATCCGGGGCCCAGCTTGTTGTGCCGCCGGAGCGAAAGCAGCGGGGTCCCGGGTCAAGCCCGGGACGGGGAGGGGTTATGCCAGCTTCCACTCCCAGCCGAGCGGATCGCCGTCCATCACCTCGACGCCAGCCGCGCTGAGCTCATCGCGGATCGCGTCGGAAGCCGCGAAGTCCTTGGCGGCGCGCGCCTCCTTGCGGCGGGCGAGCGCGGTGTCGATTTCGGCTTCGGTGATGGTGGCGGCCTTGGGGCGGATGCGCAGGTCGGCGCGGGTGAGGTGGAACAGGTTCAGACCCAGCACCGCGTCCATATCCTCAACCACAGCGCGCTTGATCCCGGCATCAACTTTCTTCGTCGCCAGTGCCTCTTCCAGAGCGGTCAGCGCAATCGGCGTGCCCAGATCATCGGCGATCGCCGCGTCGAACTTGGCGAGAACGGGCGCGAATTTTGGATGCTCGGCCTCGGGCTGAGAGGGCACATCTGCAAGCGTGCCAGCAGCCATCACCATCCGCTTTAACCGCGTCAGCGCCGCGCCCAAGCCCTCCCACGAGAACTCGAGCTCGCTCCGGTAATGCGCCTGCAGGCACATCAGCCGGTAGGCGAGCGGGTGATACCCCCGGTCGATCAGCAGTTGCAGCCGCAGGAACTCGCCGGAAGATTTCGACATCTTGCCCGAGCGTTCCACCAGAAAATTGTTGTGCATCCAGATCTTCGCGCCCGAATTCTTCGGATCGTCCAGCCCGTTGGTGCAGCAATAGGCCTGGTTCTGCGCGATTTCATTCGGGTGGTGGATCTCGCGGTGGTCGATCCCGCCGGTGTGGATGTCGAAGGGAAAGCCGAGCAGCGCCTCGCCCATCACCGAGCATTCGAGATGCCACCCCGGCGCGCCGCGGCCCCAGGGCGAGTCCCATTCCATCTGGCGGGTCTCACCGGCGGGCGTGCGGCGCCAGATCGCGAAATCGGCAGCGTTGCGCTTGCCCTCGACGCTCTCGATCCGGCCTTCACCGTCCTCGGTGACTGCGCGCGCCAGCCGTCCGTAATCGGCGACGGTCGAGACATCGAAATAGAGCCCGCTCTCAAGCTCGTAGCAGTGCTTGTCCGCGATTCCCTTGCCCCACGCGATCATAGCCTCGACATATTCGGTCGCGCGCGGGTGCTGCTTGGGCTGGACGTTGAGGCGCTTGAGGTCGGCTTCAAAATCCGCCTGATAATACTTGGCGATGTCCCATGCGCTCTTGCCATCGCGCGCGGCCATCTTCTCCATCTTGTCCTCGCCCTCGTCCGCGTCCGAGGTGAGGTGGCCGACATCGGTGATGTTGACGACATGGGTGAGCTTGTAGCCCTTCCACTGGAGCGTGCGACCCAGCGTGTCGGCGAAGACATAGGCGCGCATGTTGCCGATATGCTGGTAGTTGTAGACTGTCGGCCCGCAGGAATAGACGCGCGCCTCGTCCGGGTGGACAGGCGCGAACACCTCGAGCTGGCGGGTGAGCGAGTTGAACAGTTTCAGAGGCGCGTCGATCATGGCCGGGGCCTTTGCCCCAATCCCTTACCCTCGCGCAAGCCGGCTCACTCGAAGCCGATGAACTTCACTTGGCTTTCCAGCGGCACGCGCTGGCGTTCGAAGTTGTTGAGCGGGGCATCCGGATCGCGGTAGCCGATCGCCATGCCGCAGAAGAACATGTAGCGCTCGTGATCGAGGCCGAGGAACTCGCGGATCGTGGTCGCGAAGATCGCCATGTATTCCTGGAAGCAGCTGTCCAGCCCCTCCTCGCGCAGCAGGAGCGCGACGGTCTGGAGCCACATGCCGACATCGGACCACTGCGGCTCCTTCATCAGGCGCGGGAAATAGACGAACAGCACCGCGGGGGCATCGAAGCTGGTGGTGTTGCGGCCCATCGCCGCCATCCGCCCCGCGCCGTCGTCCCGCGCAATCCCCATCGCGC
>JACESM010000164.1 GCA_013911835.1 Porphyrobacter sp.
TTTCCCCCGGTGCCTCGCGCCCCGTGCTGCGCGGCCAGCAGGCTGAGCGCGTGCGCGTGCTGATCGACGGGGTCGGCACGGCGGACGTCTCGAACACTTCCGCCGACCATGCGACCTCGATCGAGCCGATCACCATCGAGCGGATCGAGGTTCTGCGCGGCCCCGCCGTGCTGCTATACGGCAGCCAGGCGATCGGCGGCGCGGTCAACGTGATCGACAAGCGCATCCCGACCCGGGTGCCGGACGAGGCCTTCCACCTTGACGCCTTCGGCGCGGTCGACAGCGCCACCAACCTGCGCACCGGCGCGGCCTCGCTCGACGTCGGGATCGGCTCGAACCTTGTCTTCCACGTCGATGGTTCGTGGCGCGAGACCGATGATATCGACATCGGCGGCTTCCAGGTCGCGCCGGAACTGCGCGCCGACCTGCTCGCCGACGCGGCCGAGGAAGAGGAAGAGGGCGAGCTCGAGGAAGCCGCCGAACTGCGCGAGGCCGCCGACGTGCGCGGCACCGTGCCCAACACCGCGGTCGAAAGCTGGACCCTCAATGCCGGGCTCGGCCTGATCCTCGGCGAGAGCACCTTCGGCGCCGCGATCGGCTGGTACGACACCAGCTACGGCGTCCCCACCCGCCCCGGCGCCGGCCACCACGGCGAGGAAGGCGGGGCCGAAGAGGAGGAGGAAGGCGAGGAACTCGTCACCATCGGCCTCCGCCAGTTCCGCGCCGACTTCAAGGGCGACGTCTACCTCGGCGAAGGTGCCTTCGAGCGGCTGAAGCTGCGCGTCGGCTATTCCGACTATACCCACACCGAGTTCGAGGGCACCGAGGTCGGCACCGTGTTCGATTCGGCCAGCGTCGAGGCCCGCGCCGAGCTGGTGCAGAACGCCGAGGGCAGCTTGCGCGGCGCGACCGGGGTGCAATACACCCACCGCGACTTCTTCGCCGAGGGTGCCGAAGCCTACGTCCCGCCCAACCTCACCGATCAGGTCGCGCTCTTCACCCTGCAGGAATGGGGCACCGGCCCGTTCCAGGTCGAGGCCGCAGCCCGCGCCGAGTTCACCAAGGTCGAGGCCCAGACCCTCGGCATCGAGCGCGACTTCGACACCTTCTCGGGCGCGCTCGGCCTCGTCTACGAGGGCATCGAGGGCGTGCGCCTCGGCATCAACGGCTCGCGCGCCGAACGCGCCCCCAGCGCCGAGGAGCTGTTCTCCGATGGCCCGCACATCGCCACCCAGGCCTTCGAGATCGGCGACCCCGACCTCGCCACCGAGCGCGCCTGGGGCCTCGAGGCCTATGCCCGCGGCCGGATCGGCAAGGGCACCTTCGGCCTCACCGCCTACCGCCAGTGGTTTTCCAACTACATCTTCCTCGAGGAAACCGGCGAGGAAGAGGACGAACTTCCGGTCTTCGAGTACCTTCAGGGCGATGCCGACTTCTGGGGCTTCGAGGCCGAACTCAACTACCCCGTCATCGACACCGGCAGCTTCCGCCTGCTGACCGACCTGCGCGCCTCCTATGTAGAGGCAGAACTCGACAATGGCGACGCCGTCCCGCGCATCCCGCCGCTGAGCCTGCTCGGCGCGCTCGAAGCCCAGACCGGCGCCGTAGACCTGCGCGGCGAGGTCCAGTGGTTCGACAGCCAGGACCGCACCGCCCCCTTCGAAACCGCGACCGACAGCTTCACGCTGGTCAACGCGCTCATCGCCTGGCGTCCGCTCAAGGACAATGGCAATGTCACCGTCCAGCTTGCCGCGGACAACCTGTTCGACGTCACCGGCCGCCGCCACGCGAGCTTCACGAAAGACTTCGTGCCGCTGATCGGGCGCAACGTGAGGGCGAGCATCCGCCTCAGCTTCTGAGGCGAACCTCTCCCCCCCAGGGTCGCAATCGGGGCGGTCGGGCCAGATAGTTCTGGTGCCCGGCTGCCCCTTTTCGCATCAGTCCTCCACCGCAAAGGTCAGCTCGGCGTGCTCCTCGAGCCGCTTCACCAGATCCTCGCCGAGGAACGCCCCCGGCGTGCCGATCCCGCCCGGCTTGGTGCAGGACAGGAGCGCAATCCCCGTCTCCGACAGCATCCGGCTGGTCGAGCCGTAACCCGGATCATACCGGCCCTTGACCCCGTATTGCAGCCGGCCCCCGTCCGCCATGTCGGCGACGAACACCACGTCATAGAACCCGTTCTCGCGCTCTTCCTTCGTGGGCCCCTCGCCCGGCTTGGGAGGCTTGGCGCCGAACGGGTTCTTCATGAATTCGAGCGCGGCATTGGCTGCCGCCTTGCCCGCCTCGCCGGGGCTGGTCAGCATCATCTCGTCATACTTGAAGTCGGCGCCATAGGGGTGGCCGAGCAGGAAGTTGGTGCGGTGGACGTTCTTGGTGTTGATCGGCGCCATCACGAAGGGTGCGGACCACTTGCCGAGATCGTCCTCATACGAGGGGATCATGCCCGAAGGCTGGTCGGGCCCCTCGAACCCGGGGGTCAGCGCGAAGGGATTGCGCAGCACGCCGATCACCGAGACGTCCTTGGCCGCCGCCTTCATCGTCGCGCCGAGGCTCGCCGCGGTGCCGCCCGAGAAGGTGCCCTGCATCGCGCGGACGCGCCCGCGGATGCGCGGGGCGGGCTTGCCGAACTTTTCGACGCAAGCCTTTTGCGCCATCATCACGCCGAGATCGAAGGGGATCGAATCGAACCCGCTCGAGAAACAGATGCGCGCGCCGCTGGCTTCGGCGGCGGCCTGATGCTCGGCGATCTTGGCCGCCATCCACGCAGGCTCGCCGCACAGGTCGGCATAGTCGGTGCCGGTCTTGACGCAGGCGGCGACGAGCTTGTCGCCATAGAGCTGGTACGGGCCGACCGTGGTGAGGACGACGCGGGTGCGCGCGCACATGGCTTCGAGGTCGGCATCGTCATCGGCATTGGCGACCACCAGCGGGGTCGAGGCGGGCGCGCCGATCAGATCGCGCACTTCCTCCAGCTTGGCGAGACTGCGCCCGGCCATCGCCCACTTGGGGCCATCCTCGCGGCTGCCGTAGTGGTGGGCGAGATACTCCGCCACCAGCCGCCCGGTGTAGCCGGTGGCGCCATAGACGATGATGTCGAATTCGCGGGTGCTCATATGGGGTCTCCCTAGGTTTTGCCCATGCCATGCAATCACGCGGCGCAGGTGTCAAAGCCCATCGCCGCGCGTGTTGGAAAGGTGACAAGGGTTACACCGCGTCAACTTCCCAACACGCACATTTATCCCTGTTAAACAAAGGATTATCTGCAAATTGCGCCGCGGACGGACAGGGGTATGGGGGCTGTTTGTCATGCATGGGGCTCCACGGGGCCAATCCGGGGAGCCTACCGCGATTCTCGTGCTGTAGGAAAGCGCCCAAAAGCCGCGGCGCTACAGCCTCGGCAACGTCACCCCGCGCTGGCCCATATATTTGCCCGCGCGGTCCTTGTAGCTGGTCTCGCAGCGCTCGTTGCCTTGCAGGAACAGGAACTGGCACGCGCCTTCATTGGCGTAGATTTTCGCAGGCAGCGGGGTGGTGTTGCTAAATTCCAGCGTCACGTGGCCTTCCCAGCCCGGCTCAAGCGGCGTGACGTTCACGATGATCCCGCAGCGCGCATAGGTGCTCTTGCCCAGACAGATCACCAGCACATCCTCCGGCACGCGGAAATATTCGACCGTGCGGGCGAGCGCGAAGGAGTTGGGCGGGATAATGCAGACATCGGTCTCGCGGTCGACGAAGCTTTTCGGATCGAACTGCTTGGGATCGACCACCGATGAATCGACATTGGTGAAGATCTTGAATTCCGGCGCGACCCGCGCATCGTAGCCGTAGGACGAGAGGCCATAGGAGATCACCCCGTCGCGTCGCTGCGCCTCGACGAAAGGCTCGATCATGCCATGCTCGAGCGCCTGGGTGCGGATCCATTTGTCGGAGAGAATCGCCATAACTGAGGGATTCCCGATGCGCGGGCGTGGGGCAAGGGCGTCCTGCCCGATATCCCCCTTTCCCCGTGCCAGACGAGATCCGATCCGGAAGAACGCTATTCGGCAAGGCGCAAGCGGGTCGGGGGCAAGGGGTTTCGCCAGCCCGTCTCAGGGCCGGATACCCCTTCTGACGCGCAGTGACACACGCGAAGACCGGCCTCGATTAATGGTTCACATTAGCGCAACCTTGGGCGTGCATATTGGGCCTCATGGTTCTTGGACCGGATCAGGATCCGACCGACAGCGCCCTGGAGATATTGACATGACCATCTCGAACACTTCGCAAAGCATCAAACCCGCGGCCTTCGCAATGCTGGCCGCATTGGCATTCGTTTCAGCCCAGCCCGCCTTTGCGCAGGCCCGTGCAGACCGCACCGAAGACCGCGTCGACCGGCGCGAAGGCGCGCGTGACCGCAGCGTCAACACCGGCGCGGTCGACCGCGCCGAGGACCGTGTCGATTTCCGCGAAAGCCGCGTTGACCGCAACACCGGCCCGGCGCGTCCGGCGGCTTACACCAGCCCCGCTTACCGCCGTCCGGTGACCGCGCCGGCCACCGTTGTCGTCTACCCGACTGTCGTCGCGCCGCGCACGCGCTACTATGGCAGCGCCTATGTCTACCGCCCCTATGGCCCGGCCTATTTCGGCTATGGCTACTACTACACGGATTCCGACGCCTTCAAGTGGCTCGCCTTCACCGCGATCACGCTCAAAGTGGTCGACGAATTGAGCGAGGCGCAGGCGCGAAAGTACGAACAGGCGCAGATCGAAGCGACGGCCGCTGCCGTGGGAGAGAGCATCACCTGGGAAGAGGGCGGGGCCAGCGGTTCGGTCACGGTCGTGCGGCAGGGAACCAGCACATCAGGCAAGCAATGCCGCGAATTCCAGCAGGAGGTGACGATCGGCGGCAAATCGGAAAGCGCCTATGGCACCGCCTGTCTGCAAGAGGACGGATCCTGGAAGATCGTCTCCTGAGCTGAACGTTCGACGAAGCTCTTGGGATCGAACTGCTTGGGATCGACCACCGAACTATCGACATTGGTGAAGATCTTGAATTCCGGCGCAACCCGCGCGTCATAGCCGTAGGACGACAGCCCGTAGGAGATCACCCCGCCCCGCCGCTGCGCCTCGACGAAAGGCCCGATCATGCCATGTTCGAGCGCTTGCGCGCGGATGCATTTGTCCGAGACAATCGCCGTGGCTGAGGGACTTTCGATGGCGAGCGCGCGAGAAAGGGCGAGGCCGGACATATCCCCCTCACCTGATCGAAACGATGCCCTTCCCTACCCCAGCCGGTGGGGCGCGGGGTCGCCGCGCTCGGCGATCAGCTGGCGGCGCGCTTCGGTGAGGCATTCGCTGTAGGCGGCAGCCAACGCCTCGCGCGGGACGGCGGTGCGCTCGGCCAGCGCGTCGAGCATCGTCCCGTCAGGGTGCACCGCGATCTCGCTGACCAGCCATGCCTCGTCGGCCCCGGTCCGGCGCGCGAGCAGGCGGGCGGCGCGGATGCGCTGGCGGAATTCGAAGTCCATGAGCCGCGCGGACTCGAACTCCTCCTTCTTGCGCATCGCCTTGCCGAGATCGAACACCATGCCGGCCGTCATAGCGCGATTCGGACGGGCGTCAGACCGTAAATTCCGCCCACACCGGCAGGTGATCGGACGCGGTCGTCGCCAGTGCGCTGCGGTGCACGCCGCAATCCTTCGCCGCCAGCCTCTCGCAGTGCATGATCCGGTCGAGCCTGCCCAAGGGGCGGCGGCTCGGGAAGCTCGGCCCCGGATCGAGCAGGGTGAAGTGGCGGCCAAACTCGCGGAAGCATCCGGAGACCGCGCGCCATTCGTTGAGGTCGCCCATCAGCACCACCGGGCCGCTCGCGCGCGCCGCCTCGCCCAGCGCGGCGATGGTGCGGGCCTGACGGACGCGCCACAGGCCCGAGAGGTCGAGGTGCATTCCGAACACCGTCAGCGCCGCCTCGCCCACCCGCAGCCGCGCGATCACCACCCCGCGCGGCTCGAGGCAGGGGATGTGGATGATGTCATGGCTCTCGACGTCGATCCCGCGCCGCACGAGGATCGCGTTGCCGTGCCAGCCCAGCGAATCGTGCTGCACGTCGAGCGGCACGGGGAGGTAGTCGCTGTGCCCCTCGATCAGGAAGCGCGGCAGCACCGAGGCGCGGGTGCCGAACCTGAGGTCCGCTTCCTGCAGGCACACCACGTCCGCGCCGACCTCGTTCAGCACATTGAGGATGCGCGCCGGATCGCGCTTGCGGTCAGTGCCTACACCCTTGTGGATGTTGTAGCTCGCCAGTTTGAGGCTGGCTGGCGGAGGCGCGGCGTCGGGCATGGGCGCGAGGATAAGCGCCGCCGCGCTAATTCGATAGAGGCGGGCGCGCGGTTCGTCGCATGATCGCCCCATGACATATGGCGCGCGCGTTCTCTATGCCTTCGATGGCGGAGCCCGGGGTGACTGGGCGGTGACAGGCATGACGACCTTGGCCGGCGAGGGCCTGCCCGAGGTCGCGGGGCTGTCCGTGCGGCAGGGCGGTTTTGCCGAGGCGCCCGCACCGGTCTGGACCCTGTGCGGGGTCGCCAGCCACCTGCGCTACACCTTGCGCGAGGAGTTCAGCGAGTTGTCCGAGCGCGGCAGCC
>JACESM010000165.1 GCA_013911835.1 Porphyrobacter sp.
TGGTGAAATCGGGCTCGGCAGCGATGCGCGAGGCGAGCGGGCTGCCGGTCGGCGTCGCCCCGAAGGTGTCAAGCCCCTGGCTCACCGTCGCGCGGCCCTGGAGATTGCCCCCCGCGAGCGGGCCGAAGCCGTAGAACCCGAGCCGCACCAGCGCGATCCGGTCGTGGCGGGCAAGCTGGCCGAAGCTGTCTTGCGTCAGATCCTGCAATTCGGCGCTGCCCTCGAGCCACAGACTGCGCTTCTGCGCGCGCAGGACAGGATGGCGGATGCGGATGCCGCCCTGCCACGCCTCGCCGAGCAGTTCGCGATCCGCCAGATAGGCACCGGGCTCGGTACGCGAATAGGAGCCGAAGGCGCTGACCGTGGTGCCGTAGTCGTTGATCACGACGCTGTAGCGTGCGCTGAAGAAGGCGAGTTCCTCGGGCTCGAACGGGGTGGACGAGAAGCTGAGATCGACCCGGTCGCGCGGTGAGATCAACCCGTTGGCGTCAAGCTCGATCCGCGCCCGGAACGGTCCGAGCGGCTTGGTGCCGTCGGTGGTGGCGAGCACGCTGCCGCCAAAATCGTTGCGCCGGGCATCGACCACCAGAATACGGCGCTCGCCCTCGCGCTCGAAGCGGGTCGAGCGGATCCACACCCCCGGCAGATCGTCGGCCAGCAGCACCTCGCGCTGGAGCGCGGCGAGGGTGACGGGGCGGCCATCGGCGAGGCGTTCGAGCTGACGGCGGATGGCGGGATCATCGGAGCCCTCGACCTGCACCCCGTCGATCCGGCCCTCCTCGATCCGCACCCGCAGCATCCCGCCGACCAGCGTCTGTTCGGGGATCCAGGCGGTCGCAAGGACATAGCCCTCCTCACGCGCGCGCGCGGCAATTGCGTCGGTAAGACGGACGAGGTCGGCACGGTCGAGCGGGCGTCCGGCAAAGGGTTCGACCACGCTTGCGAAATCCGCCTGCCGCATGGCCACGAGGCCATCGACCACGATCGCGCCGACATCGAGCACCGGGCCGCCGGCTTTCGTGAGCGGGGTGTCGAGCACCGGCTGCACCTCGATGCGCACCTGATCGTCGGCGGGCAGGGCCTGCTCGTCGCGGTTGGCCTGGGTCTGGGGATTGGTGCGGTCGAACACGTCCTGCGCCGCCAGCGGCCCCGCCGCCAGCGCCGTGATCGCGCACCCCCATAGATTAACCCACCGCAAGATTGGGAAAGCCCTTTCAATCGTGAAGCAGCCTCACCCCTACATTTCAAAGGTTAACCAAGTCTCAGCCACATGATTTCTTAACCAACTCCGTAAACGCGCCGTCCGTGGATGGCCGGCTAAGGGCAAAAGTCGAAGAAGTCATATGCGCATCGTACAACGCCTTTTGCTGCCCCTTCTTCTGCTGCTGTTCAGCGGTGCCCCCGCGCTGGCGCAGGGCGCGGTGTGGACCGTGTCCGAAGCCAAGGGCGTCGTCACGGTGATCGATTCGCAGGGGACGCGCCCCGCCAAGGTCGGAGCCCCGCTTGCGCCGGGTGCCACGGTGCGCACGGCCGCACGGGCCTCGGCAGTGCTGGTGCGCGGCAAGGAATTCGTGACGATGCGCCAGAACGCGCAGCTGCGAATCGCGCCGGCCCAGCGGACACGCGGGATCGTCCAGATCTTGCAGGACTATGGCAGCGCGCTGTTCAATATCGGCAAGCAGCCCAATCCGCATTTCGGCGTGGATACCCCCTATCTGGCGGCGGTGGTGAAGGGCACGACTTTCGTCATCACCGTCACGAATGAAGGGGCGAGCCTTCAGGTGACCGAGGGCGCGGTCGAGACTTCGACGCTGGATGGCGGCGCGGTCGAGCTGATCACGCCGGGCAATGTAGCGATGATCGCGGCGGCCGATCCGCTGCGCATGGTGGTCGAGGGCGAGGGACGCAAGGTGATGGATTCGCCCGCGCGTGGCACGGCTCCGGCTCCGTCGGTGAATGCCCCTGCGCCTGCGGCCGGGGGTGCGGCTGAATCGGCGGCTCCGCCGTCGCGGCAGGCCCTGCCCGAACCGGCATCGGGTGCGCCTGATACAAGCCCGCGCATCGATCAGGCGATCGTCAGCACCCCGCAGGATCCCGGTCAGGTCTCGAACGGCTTTGCCAGCGGCGAAGTGGTGGTGCTGGCCGCAGTCACGGTCTCGGACGTTCGCGGTGAAGGCAACGCCGGTGGCAATTCCGGCGAAGGCTCCGATGGTGGCTCGGGAGGCCGGCCCGATGACGGCGTGGTCTGCGCGGGCGGCACCTGCACGGGTGGAGGTGCCGGTGGCGGCGCTGACAATGGCAATCCTCCCGAAGGCGCGGGGGACGGCAACGGTGGCGGCAACGGCAACGGCGGCGCTGACAACGGCAATCCTCCCGAAGGCGCGGGCGACGGCGACGACGGCGGCGCTGACAATGGCAATCGCCCCGAAGGCGCGGGGGACGGCAACGGCGGCGGCGCTGACAACGGCAATCCCCCCGAGGGTGCGGGCGACGGCAACGACGGCGGCGCTGACAATGGCAATCCTCCCGAAGGCGCAGGGGACGGCAACGGTGGCGGTGCTGACAATGGCAATCCTCCCGAAGGAGCGGGTGACGGCAACGGAGGGGGAAACGGTAACGGCCCCGATGATGGCGGGGACGATGGCGACGACGGAAACGGTAACGGCAACGGCGGGGGAAACGGTAACGGCCCCGATGATGGCGGGGACGATGGCGACGACGGAAACGGTAACGGCAACGGCGGGGGAAACGGTAACGGCCCCGATGATGGCGGAGACGATGGCGACGACGGAAACGGTAACGGCAACGGCGGGGGAAACGGTAACGGCCCCGATGGTGACGGAGACGATGGCGACGACGGTAACGGCAACGGCAACGGCGACGGCAACGGTAACGGCGATGGCGGAGAGGGTGAGGTCGAGGTCTGTCTCGTCGGTGCCTGCATCTCGATCGGCGGCGACGGCATCGACACTGTAGATGTCAGTGGACGAGGTTCTTTGGAAGCTCGCCTCGATCCCAACACCGACACCCGCACCGAACAGTTCTGATCGGGTCGGCGTCGCTTGTCATGACCTTCCTGCGCCGCATCCCGGGACGCGCTCGCCTCGCGCTGCGATCGAATAGCCGGCGCGCGGCCGCGCTGATGGTCGCGGTGCTCGCGCTGCCTGTTTCGGCCGCGGCGCTCTCCGGGGTCTTCCGTGGCATCGAAAACCGCCTTGGCGAACTTACCTTCGCGCTGTTCGGCCACGAAGCCAGCGGGCAGGTCCACGTGGTCGAGATGGACGCCGCCAGCATGGCCGCGATCCGCCGCTGGCCCTGGCCGCGCGACCATTTTGCGCGGGTCGTGCGCAGTCTCGATGCCGCCGGTGCACGCTCGATCAGCTTCGATGTCGATTTCTCGAGCAGCGCCGATCCGGCCGGCGATGCCGCATTCGGCGCCGCGATCGCTGCCGCGCGCGCCCCGGTCGCGCTGCCGACCTTCGCGCAGGCCGCGGGCTTCGGCGATGACCGTCAGCTCGATGCGCTGCCCATCCCGATCCTGCGCGAACACGCCCAGCTCGCCTCGGTCTCGGTCGCGCCGGATCCTGACGGCTATGTGAGGCGCCTGCCGTTCGGCACCGTGACCAGCGCCACGGCGCGGCCTTCGCTCGCCGCGACCGTCGCGGGACGCAGCGGAATGGTGGACGCCGACTTCCCCGTCGATTTCGCGATTCAACCCGCGACCATCCCACGCCACAGCTTCATCGCCATCGAGAACGGGATGTTCCCGAAAGGCAGTCTGGCGGGCAAGGACGTGATCATCGGCGCGACCGCGATCGAGCTCGGCGACCGTTATGCCGTGCCGCATCACGGGGTGATCCCGGGCGTGATCATCCAGGCGCTTGGGGCCGAGACGCTGCGCCGCGGCGTTCCGGTCTACGGCTCGTGGTCGCTGCCGCTGTTGCTCGCCTTCCTGCCCGCGATGGTCGTTCTGGCTGCCGGACGCCGCCGCGCGGTGGCTGTGCGCACCGGAGTTGCTGCACTGGTGCTGGTCGCGAGCTGGCTGGGCGCGCGGATCGGCCTGTCGGTGTGGTTCGAGATCGTCCCCGCGCTGGTCCTGCTGCTGGCGGCAGGCGCGCTGCGTTACCTCATCCTCGCCCATCGCTTTGCCGAAGCGCGGCGGCGGATCGATCTCGCTTCGGGCCTGCCCAACCGCCTCGCCCTCGCCGCGCGCGATTCCCACACGGCCGACCGCTTCGTCATCGCCGCGCAGATCGATGATTTCGACGCGCTCAAGCTGGCGATGGAAAGCGAAAGCCTCGGCGTGCTGCTGCGGCGCATTGCCGAGCGGCTCAGGGTCGCCAGCGGTGTGTCCGCCATTTACCGCAGCGAGGATCGCACGCTGGTGTGGCTCTCGCCACTGCCGATCGACGAGCTCGAATCCCAGCTGGCGGGCCTGCGCGCGCTGATGCGCAGCCCCTTCGAGCTGGGCGGGCGGCGGCTCGGCGTATCGCTGACCTTCGGGGTCGCTGATGCCGACATGGCCGATCCCGCCGCGCTCGCCGCCCATGCCGCGAGCCAGGCCAAGCGTGCGGGCAAGTTCTGGCGGCTCCACACCATCGAGGCGGGCGAGACGATCAGCCGCGAGCTGTCGCTGCTCGGCGATCTTGACGACGCGCTGAAGAACGGCGGCATCACCGTGCTCTATCAGCCCAAGCTCAACCTCGTGACCCGCCGGATCGACGCGGTCGAGGCGCTGGTGCGCTGGAACCACCCGGAACGCGGGTTCCTGCCCCCTGACTTCTTCATTCCGCTGTTCGAAGAACGTGGCCGTCTCGACGATCTGACGCTGGCGGTGATCGCGCAGTCGCTGGCGGACGCGCAGGCCTGGCGTGCGCGCGGGCTCCACATCGGCGTGGCGGTCAATATCTCGGCCGCGCTGCTGACCGCGGAGAGCTTCGAGAGCCGCGCGCTGGCGCTGGTCGCCAAGGGAGGGCTCGCCGCCGGGCGGGTCACCTTCGAAGTTACCGAGAGCGCGCAGTTCGAGGATGTGGGCCTTGCCATCGCCGCGCTCGAGAGGTTCCGCGCGGCGGGTATCCGCATTTCGATGGACGATTACGGCACCGGCCAGTCGGCGCTCAACTACCTGAAGCTGTTGCCCCTGTCGGAGCTGAAGATCGACCGCATGTTCGTGGCGCAGGCCCATGTCGACAAGGGCGATGCGATGCTGGTGCGATCGACGGTGCAGCTGGCGCATGAGCTCGGCCTCAAGGTCGTGGCCGAGGGGATCGAGGAGAGCGCGTGCCTCGAATTCCTCAGCGGAATCGGCTGCGACTATGCGCAGGGCTATTTCGTCGGGCGTCCGCTGGCGGCGGCGGATCTTGCCGCGCTGGCGGCCGCGACCGACGCGGCTGCCGAGGCTCCGGCCCCCGCTCCCGTGCGCCTGCGGGTTGCCTGATCCGCTTCTCATCCCCGTATCGGCTCCGTGCAGGCGCTTCCACCCTACTGAAACAGGCTCTAGACTGCACCCCGCAAGAGGCTGCCCGAGCGGCGCTGCGCAGGAGGAGCGGATGAAACCCACGCTGGTCGCAGCTGTCGCGGCAATGAGCCTTGCAGGCTGCGCCACTACCGGCAGCGCGCCCGATCACGCTGCCGCACTTTCCGGGGCCATGGCCTGCAAGGCGGACGCGGCGCAGTCTCACGTCGGCCAGCAGGCGGGTCAGGTGACCGGGACCGCAATCCTCAAGGACAGCGGCGCGCGCACTCTGCGCTGGGGGCCGCCGAACAGCGCCTGGACGATGGATTTCCGCGAGGACCGCGTTAACGTGCGCTACGATGACACAATGAAGATCACGGACATCACCTGCGGATGAGCGACATGGGCAAGGGACGTCAGAGAACCACATCAGGCTCTCCCTTCGAGGAGACCTTCGGCTTTGCGCGCGCGGTGCGGGAGGGCAATCGCATCATCGTCGCGGGCACCGGCCCGGTCGAGCCCGACGGCTCCACCACGCCGGGCGGCGTTGCCGCGCAGGCCGAGCGGTGCTGCACGATCATCGTCGCCGCGATCGAGGCGCTGGGCGGCTCGACGGCGGACGTGGTGCGCACCCGGATGCTGCTGACTCATCTGGAAGATCAGGAAGAAGTGGGCGCCGTCCATGCGCGCTTCTTCGCCGGGGCCAAGCCCGCCGCCACCATGGCCGGGGTCGCCTGGCTGTGCCGTCCCGAATGGCGGGTCGAGATCGAAGCCGAAGCGGTGATCCCAGGGTGATGCGGCAGTCTTTGCGATATCTTGGCGCGGTCGCTGCAGGGTCATTGCTGGGGCTTGGCAGCGCGCTGTGGCTGGCGGGGCTGTGGCCTCAACGCAGCAAAATGGCGTTCGGCGATGTTGATGTCGGCGGCTGGCGCAGCGATTTTGCGATCGGATCGGAGGCCGCCGATCCCTACACCCGCGCCCGCGTTGCCCGACACGGCCTGCTCGCGCTCGCCAAGACCGAGGCGGTCTATTTCACCCGCGCCACCGATGATACGGGCGCGCCCTTGCGCGAGGCGTGCACCTACATTCTGTCAGGCGGGACGATGCCCGCAGGCTGGTGGTCGGTGACGCTCTACGACGGGCA
>JACESM010000166.1 GCA_013911835.1 Porphyrobacter sp.
CTTGCGCGCTGTGGTCGATCTGCAGAAGCTCGGCGAACGGCAGATTACGCTCGATTGCGATGTGATCCAGGCCGACGGCGGCACGCGCACCGCCTCGATCTCGGGCGCTTGGATCGCGCTGCGCATCGCCATCAACGGGCTGATGGCATCGGGCGAGATCAAGCATGATCCGATCACCGCGCAGGTTGCCGGCATCTCCTGCGGCATCTTCAAGGGCACGCCGGTGCTCGACCTCGACTATGACGAGGACTCGAACGCCGAGGCCGATGGCAATTTCGTGCTACTGTCCGGCGGCAAGATCGCTGAAGTGCAGGCGACCGCCGAAGGCGCGACCTATGACGAGGAAGCCCTGCTGCGCCTGCTGCGCCTCGCCCGCATCGGCTGCGACCGGATCTTTACTGCGCAATCGGACGCGGTGAAGTGACACGCCGTCTCGGCTCCGGCAGCCTTGTGATTGCCACGCACAACGCGGGCAAGCTCAAGGAAATTTCGGCGCTGCTCGACCCTTACGGCGTGCGCTGCATCTCCGCTGGATCGCTTGGCCTGCCCGAACCGGCGGAGACCGGGGTGACCTTCGCGCAGAACGCGCTGATCAAGGCGCGCGCGGCGGCGGAGGCTTCGGGGCTTGCGGCGCTCGCCGACGACAGCGGGCTCAGCGTTGCGGCGCTGGATGGCCGCCCCGGTGTCTACACCGCCGACTGGGCCGAGCGGCAGTGGTTCGAGGGCGCTCCGGGGCGCGACTGGTACATGGCGATGGGCAAGGTCGAAGGGATGCTCGCCGAGCAGGGGGCTGATATCGACCGCAGCGCCGCGTTCCATTGCACGCTGGCACTCGCATGGCCTGACGGCGAGTATGCATTGTACGAGGGCCGCTGCGACGGCGCGCTCGTCTGGCCGCCGCGCGGAACACTGGGGTTCGGCTATGATCCGATCTTCGTGCCTGAAGGCTACGACACCACCTTCGCCGAGATCAACCTGAAGGAAACCATGGGGATCAGCCACCGGGCCGACGCCTTCGCCAAACTCGTCGCCGCGCAATTCGGCGGGTAATTCAGCGCCGCGTCAGGTGGCGGCCGGGATCGAGGCGGTAGCCTATCACGTTGCCTGCGGGCCAGTAACGGCACACCAGCACCTCGTGGCGGGCGTTGAGCGCGGTGGCGCAGCCCACTTCCTGCGTCTCGGGCCAGATGATCTGGGTATAGTGGCCGACATCGCTCCACCGTCCGGTGCGCGAGACATCGGGGAAGACTCCGGGCATGAAGGCGGCGCGTTCAGCGAGGAAGCCGTCGATCATCTGCCACGGGGCAAAGCGCTCGCGGGTGCCCATCCACAGGTTCTCGCCCTGCCCCTGCCGCATGAGATCGGGCGAGTGGTGGAAGGCGCGGCGCGCGGCGAGATCCTCGGCCCAATCGCGGGCATCGCGCCGCAGCCCATGGTTCCAGCGCAGCGGCGGCAGGCCGACGGCGGCGCGCGCCGCGTTGTGTTCGGAGAGCCATTCCTGCTCGGCCGGGAACAGCGGGCGCTGGTCATTGCGGGCGTCTTGCGGCAGGGCGGGCGCGGCTGCCATAAGCAGCATCGCGCCGAGCAGGCGGGTGGCCAGGGACATGAAATGGGAGCTCCGCATGATGTGGGTCTATGCGTCAACGGTTAAGCAGGGCTGAAAATTCCGCCTGTGGCCCGCGCGCTCTACATTCACTGGCCGTTCTGCGCCAACAAGTGCCCCTATTGCGACTTCAACTCGCATGTGAGGGATAGCGTGGACGTGGCCGCGTGGCAGGCTGCGCTGATCGCCGACATAAGGGCCGAGGCGGCGGTCGCGGGGGGCGAGCCTCTGACCTCGATCTTCTTCGGCGGCGGCACGCCCTCTCTGATGCCCCCTGCCCTCGTCGCCGCGCTGCTCGCCGAGGCCGAACGCCTTTGGGGCTTTGCCCAAGGCATCGAGATCACGCTCGAGGCCAATCCCTCCTCGGTCGAGGCAGCCAATTTTGCCGCGCTGGCGGGGGCTGGAATCAACCGCGTGTCGCTCGGGATGCAGTCGCTCGACGATGCCGAATTGCGCTTCCTCGGAAGGCTGCACGGCGCCGAGGAGGCCTTGCGGGCGCTCGAAACCGCGCAGGCGCATTTCGCGCGGGTGAGCTTCGACATGATCTACGCCCTGCCCGGCCATACGCCCGCATTATGGGAAGACCGCCTGACCCGCGCGCTGGGGTTCGGCACCGGGCACATGTCGCTCTACCAGCTGACCATCGAGCCGGGCACGCGCTTTGCCAGCGACGTGCGGCGCGGGCGGTTGGTGCCGCTGGACGATGACGAAGCGGCGGAGCTGTTCGACATTACGCAGGCGCTCACGAGTGCGGAAGGGCTGCCCGCCTACGAGACCAGCAACCATGCCCGCCCGGGCGAGGAGAGCCGCCACAACCTCGCCTATTGGCGCTATCAGGATTACGCCGGGATCGGCCCGGGCGCGCACGGGCGGCGCGGCGGCTTCGCGACAGTGCGGCACAAGAAGCCGGAGAACTTCCTCGCCGCTGTCGCGCGGCAGGGTGATGGCATCGCCGAGGCTCGCGCGCTGGCGGTGCCCGAACAGGCAGCCGAAGCGCTGCTGATGGGCCTGCGCCTTGTCGAGGGGGTGGACCTTGCCGCGCTCGGCGCGCGGTTCGGCCTGCCGCGCGCGGGGCTGATCGACGAGGGCGCGCTCGCACGGCTCGCGGGCCTCGGGCTAATGTGGGTCGCCGATACGCGGATCGGGGTTGCCCCGGAGGGACGCGGCGTTCTCGATGCGCTGCTCGCCGAGGTGGTCGCCGACACGCTGGTTGCCGCATGAGCGCGGCCGAGGTTCTCGAAGCGTGGCGCGCGCATCTGGCGGATAATCGCCGCCGCTCGCCCCATACCGTTCGCGCCTATGTCGCGGCCGCTGCGCGGCTGCTGGCGGCGCGGGAAGCCGGGGACTGGGCGGCGGTCGCGGCGACCGAGGCGCATCACCTGCGCGCGCATCTCGCGGCGCGGCGCGGCGAAGGCCTCGGCAATGCCAGCACCGCGCGCGAGCTTTCGGCGTGCAAGGCCTTCATCGTCTTTGCCCGTGCGCAGTCTGGAGACCCCGATCCCGCCGCGCCCCGCCTGGGCGGACCGCGGCTCAAAAAGGGCCTCCCCCGCCCTGTCACCCCCGACGAGGCCGAGAACCTTGCCTCCCATGTCGAGGACTTCGCCGCGACCGACTGGATCGGCGCGCGCGACCGGGCGGTGCTGCTGCTCCTCTACGGATCAGGCCTGCGGATCGCCGAGGCCCTGACGCTCACCGGCCGGGATGCCAGCATGGGCGAGGTGCTGCAGGTGACCGGCAAGGGCGGCAAGCAGCGGGTGGTGCCGGTGCTGCCGGTCACGCGGGCTGCGGTGGCCGAATATGTGCGGGCGTGCCCCTGGCCGCTTTCCCCGTCGGATCCCCTGTTCTGCGGAGCGAAGGGCGGGCCGCTCTCGCCCGGGATGGTGCAGCGCGCGATGGCGCAGGCGCGCCGCGCGCTCGGCCTGCCCGACACGGCGACGCCGCACGCGCTCAGGCACTCCTTTGCAACGCATTTGCTGAGTGCCGGCGCGGACTTGCGCAGCTTGCAGGAACTGCTCGGCCACGCATCCTTGGGGTCGACCCAGATCTACACCCGCGTCGATGCCGCCGCCCTGCTGGAGAATTACCGCAAGGCGCATCCTCGCGGGTGAAGCGAGATCATTCGCCCTGTTCGTGCGCCTTGACTGGCTTCCACGTCACCACGCGGTAGATGTAGAAGGCGACCCCGGCGAGCACGAAGAGCACCACCCCATAGCCCGCGAGTTTCTCGAAGCGCTCGACCAGCGGGGCAGCCGTCTGGCCGCCGAAGATCAGGATCGCGTTCCACACGCCCGAGCCCAGCGCCGTGAACAGGCAGAAGCGCCAGAGCTTCATCCCTGCAAGCCCCGCGGGCAGCGACACGATGGTGCGCAGGATCGGCGAGAAGCGCAGCAGGAACACGATCCAGTCGCCATATTTGCGGAAGATATCGCGCGCCTTGGTGAACTCGTCCCACTCGAAGGTCAGCCACCGGCCCCAGCGATCGATGATCGCCTTCAGTTGCTCCTCGGTCCAGCGCACGCCGATCCAGTACCAGAACAGGTTGCCCGCAACCGTGCCAAGCGTGGCGACGATCCACACCGCCCAGAAGGTCATCTCGCCCTTGGCGACCAGCAGCCCGGCCCCGCCCATGATCACCTCGGAGGGGATTGGCGGGAAGATGTTCTCGGCCGCCATCAGCAGGAAAATGCCGATGTAGCCGCCCTGGTTGAGCAGTTCGAGGAGGAAGTCGGTCATGTGGTCCCAGTCATGCGGTGGGGGAGCGTCAGGCGGCTGCGCGGCGTGCCGCGAGGCGCCGTTCGATCGCGTCCCAGATCATGCCCGCCGTATCAGTGTTGTTGAAGCGGTCAATCGCCACGATGCCCGTGGGGGAGGTCACGTTGATCTCGGTCAGCCACTTGCCGCCGATCACGTCGATGCCCACGAAAGTGAGGCCAAGGCGCTTGAGGTCCGGGCCGAGCGCATCGCAAATCTCCTGTTCACGCTCCGTCAGCTGCGTCGGCTGCGCTGAGCCGCCCATCGCCAGGTTCGAGCGGAACTCGCCCTCCCCCGGCACCCGGTTGATCGCGCCGGCGACCTCGCCGTCGATCAGGACGATCCGCTTGTCGCCCTGGGCGACCTCGGGGAGGAAGGGCTGGACCATGTGCGGCTCGGGCCAGGTCTGGTTGAACACCTCGAACAGCGCGGTGAGGTTTTCGGCGTTCTCGCCGATGCGGAAGATCGCCTTGCCGCCATTGCCGTGGATCGGCTTGACCACGATCGCGCCGTGCTTCGCCATGAAGCGCCGCACCTCGTCCACCGAGCGCGTCACCAGCGTCGGCGGCATGAAGCGGCGGTAGTTGAGCACCATCACCTTTTCGGGGCTGTTGCGGACGTTGGCCGGATCATTGACCACCAGCGTCTCGTGCCCGATCCGCTCGAGCAGGTGAGTGGCGGTAATGTAGCCCATGTGGAACGGCGGGTCCTGCCGCATCAGCACGACATCGACATCCTTGCCGAGATCGAGCCGTACCTGCTCGGCCCGGCGGAAGTGGTCGCCCTCGACCCGCTGGACCGTGACCGGATAGGCGTGGGCGAACAGGCGATCATCCTCGTCGAGCGTCAGGCTCTCGACGTGGTATTCGTAAAGCGTGTGCCCCCGCGCCTGTGCTGCCAGCATCAGCGCAAAGGAGCTGTCGCCGGCGATCTTGATACTGTCGATGGGGTCCATCTGGACCGCGATGCGCAAATTCATGAGCAACTCCGTGGGGGATCAGCCGAAGGGCATCCAGGCGTTTTCGATGTGGGTGGGCTTGCGGCCGGGTGCAAGCAGGATGACGTCGATGCGGATGTCCTCGCCGTCCGTCGCATAGTCCTGCCACACCATCTCGACCGCGTTGGCGACGCGCGCGAGGCGGCGTTCGTCGATGGCATCGGCGAGCGCGGCGGCGCGGGCACGCCACTTGACCTCGACAAAAGCGACGAGGCCGGGTTTGCGGGCGATGAGATCGATCTCGCCCGCCTTGGTCTTCACGCGCTCGGCGACGATCTGCCAGCCCTGCTGGCCAAGCCACATTGCGGCCTCCGCCTCGCCCTCGCGCCCGCGGGCATCGGCCTCGTGGCGCTGCTCGGGGGTGCGGCGGGTTGTCATGAGCCCTTGAGCTCCAGCGCGCGGGCATAGAGCGTGGTGCGGTCGATGCCGGTCGCCTTGGCCACGACCCCGGCGGCCTTGCCCGGCCCCGCCTCGGCGAGCGCCGCGCGCAGCAGCGCGTCGGTATCGAGCACCGGAGCCTCGCTCTGAGCAGGCGGGCCGATCAGCAGCACGATCTCGCCCTTGGGCGGGTGCGCGGCGTAATGGGCGGCCAGCGCCTCCGCAGTGCCGGTGCGGCATTCCTCGTGCAGCTTGGTAAGCTCGCGCGCGACCGCCACCTCGCGCTCGGGCCACATCTCGGCAATCGCGAGCAGCGACTTTTCGAGCCGAGGGGCGGTTTCGTAGAACACCAGTGTCGCATCGACGGCTGCCAAGCCTTCGAGCGCCTCGCCACGCGCCTTGTCCTTCACCGGCAGGAAGCCTGCAAACAGGAAACGGTCGCTCGGCAGGCCCGTAATGGCGAGCGCCGCAACGGCCGCGCAGGCCCCCGGAATGCTCGTCACCATCACGCCCGCCGCGCGCGCCTCCCGAACCAGTCGGTAGCCGGGGTCGGAGATCAGCGGCGTGCCCGCATCCGACACCAGCACGACCGGCGAATGCCTCGCCTCGTCGATCACCCGCGCGCGGATCTCCGGGCCAGCGTGGTCGTCGAGGCGCTGGAGCCTTGCCTTGATACCGTAATGTTTCAGAAGCTTGCCGGTGACCCGGGTGTCCTCGCAGGCGATCAGGCTGGCGCCTTGCAACACAGCGAGCGCGCGCAGAGTAATGTCGCCAAGATTGCCAATCGGGGTGGCAAGGATATACAGCCCGCTTACGGGTTCCCACGCGGGAAGGGATGGCAGCGCCTCGGGTC
>JACESM010000167.1 GCA_013911835.1 Porphyrobacter sp.
CCCCCGGCTTCTCCACCGCCGCGCAGGTCTCGAGCATCTCGGGCCGCGGCGTGGGCATGGACGTCGTCAAGCAGAACGTGAAGGAGCTGGGCGGGCGCATCACCATCGAGAGCACTCCGGGCAAGGGCACCACCTTCAGCCTCGCCCTGCCGCTGACGCTGGCGATTTCGGACGGGATGATCGTGCAGGTCGGCGACCAGTCGCTGGTGATCCCGCTCACCCATGTGATCGAGAGCCTCCGGCCCACCCCTGCCGACGTCAAGAGCATGGGCACCCGCGCGCAGATGCTCAACGCGCGCGGCAGCTTCGTGCCGATCGTGCCCTTGGGCGTGCTGACTGGCGCGGGCGGGGCCGTTTCCAACCCCTGCGCGGGGGTGCTGGTGCTGGTCGAGACCGAGGGTCACGGCCGGGTCGCGCTGCTGGTCGATGCCATCACCGACCAGCGCCAGTTCGTGATCAAGGCGCTCGATGCGCACTATCGCCAGATCGATTCTGTGGCGGGGGCGACGATCCTCGGCAACGGCAAGGTTGCGCTGATCGTCGATGTCGATTTCATCGCCAGCAACGCCGCGCGCAATCTTGTCGGCACCGTGCCGCTCGCCGCGGCCGCCTGACGATGCACTCGTCGGTCGCTCCGTCAGACAGCCAGCCTATGGTCCCCGGGATCAGCCCGGCGATCTATGGCGAGGCCGATTTCCGCCGGATCGCGGATTTGATCCACGCCGAGACCGGGATCGTCCTGTCCGAGCGCAAGAAGATGCTCGCCTATTCGCGCCTCGCCCCGCTGGTGCGGCGCAGCGGGCTGGCGAGCTTCAGCGCCTTTCTCGACACGCTCGGGGGCGACCCGCGCACCATGACCGAGGTGGTCGCCGCGCTCACCACCAACCACACCTATTTCCACCGCGAGCCGCACCATTTCGAGCATTTCGAGACTGTCTTGCGGCCCGAGCTGTTGCGCCGCGCGAACAGCGGCGCGGATGTGCGGATCTGGTCGGCGGGCTGTTCGACCGGCGAGGAAATCTGGACGCTGATGATGGTGCTGCTCGGGCGCGACCGCATGGCAGGGCTGAAGCTTGCGCGGGGCAAGCTGATCGCGCTCGCCAGCGACATCTCGATCAACGCGCTCGCAGGCGCGCGCGCCGCGCACTATCCGGCGAGCGCGCTTGAGGCCCTGCCCGAACCGCTGCGCCGCGCATGGTGCGTGCCTGCCAGCGCCCCGGGCGAGCCGCAGCTCGCAATCGCCCCGGAGGTGCAGGCGCTGGTGCGGTTCCGCGAGCTGAACCTGATGGGCGAGTGGCCGATGAACCGTCCGTTCGACGTGATCTTTTGCCGCAACGTCATGATCTATTTCGACATTCCGACCAAGGAACGGCTGATCGAGCGTTTCGCCCGCCAGCTTGTGCCGGGCGGCTATCTCTACATCGGCCATTCCGAACGCGTCAGCGGGCCTGCCACCGCGCTGCTCGAACCGGTCGGGCCGACCATCTATCGGCGAAAGGGTCATGCATGACTATCCGGGTGCTGATTGTCGACGACAGCCAGCTGATGCGCGCGCTGCTCCAGCACCGGCTCGCGCGCGAGAGCGACATCACCGTGATCGGCACCGCGGCCGATGCCGTCGAGGCGCGAGCGATGATCAAGGCATTGGACCCCGACGTGGTGACGCTCGATATCGAGATGCCGGGGATGGATGGCCTCAGCTTCCTCGAGAAGATCATGCAGCTGCGCCCCACCCCGGTGATCCTCGTCTCGGGCGCGACCGAAGCGGGAGCGAGCGCGACCGCGCGCGGGCTGCAATTGGGCGCGGTCGGCTGCATCGCCAAATCGCAACTGCGCGTTCAGACGAGCGACGTCGTCGATGATTGCCCGCTGGTCGAGATGGTGCGCGAGGCGGCACGCGCCCACCTCCACCCCCATCCGGCTCGCCCTGTCCACCGCGCCGCGGCGGCCCCATCGACGGCATCTGCCCCCTCATCCCTGCCCGAGATCATCGTGATCGGGGCATCGACCGGAGGCGTCGAGGCGCTTCACACCGTGCTTTCGGGCTTCCCCGCAGATTGTCCGCCAACGCTGGTGGTCCAGCACATCAACGGCCACTTTGCCGGCGCGATAGCCCAGTCCTTCGACCGCGCTGTGCGCCCGCGGGTGATGCTGGCGGAGAGCGACATGCCGCTGGAACGCGGCACGGTGCTGCTGGCGCCGGGCAATGACCGCCACCTGCAGGTCGCCACCGCCGGATCGCGCGGCCTGCGCTGCGTGCTGCGCGAGGGCGAGCCGGTCACCGGTCACCGCCCCAGCGTCGACCGTCTGTTTGCCTCGCTCGCTTCCACCCTCGGCGGCCCGAAAGGGGCGCGCGGTCTGGGAATCCTGCTGACCGGCATGGGGCAGGACGGCGCGCAGGGCATGGCCCAGCTCGCCAGCATCGGCGCGCGCACCATCGCGCAGGATCGGGCGAGCTGCGTGGTGTTCGGCATGCCGCGCGCCGCGATTGAGCTGGGCGCCGCGCAGGAGGTGCTGCCGCTCGACCGCATCGCCTCCGAAATCTTCACTCCGGCCCGCGCGGTGCTGTCATGAGCGACATGACCCCTTTCCTCCAAAGCGCCGCGCCCGAAATCCTGCGCGTCACCATCGTTCAGGGTGAGGCCAAGGCGAGCAAGGATGCGCGCGTCGAGATGAGCACGATCCTCGGCAGTTGCGTCGCCACCTGCCTGTTCGACCCCGTCTCGCGGGTGGGGGGCATGAACCACTTCCTCCTCGCCGAGCCCCCCGCCCACGTCCGCAATCAGGCGTTTGACAGCGACTACGGCCTGTTCCTGATGGAGCTGCTGATCAACGAGATGCTGGGGATCGGCGCGATCAAGAGCCGGCTGCGCGCGCGGCTTTATGGCGGCGCGAACCTTAACCCCGACCTCTCGCCCATCGGCACCGCCAATGCCGCCTTTGCCCGCCAGTTCCTCGAGCGCGAGAAGATCCCCTGCGTGTTCGAGGATCTCGAGGGCACCCAGGCGCGCCGCATCCAGTTCCGTCCCGCCAGCGGCCAGGTCCGCGCGCGCCTCGTGCCCTCTGACGTCGCCCCTACGGAAAAACCACTGGGGCGGCCGCAATCGGCGCTTGGGACGGTCGAGCTATTCTAGGACCAAACGGAGACCATCATGCACACCCAATCGACACCGATCCGTGTCCTCACGGTCGACGACAGTGCCTCCATGCGCGCGCTCCTGCTGGGGGCGCTGACTTCGCGCGGCTTTGCGGTCGAACAATGCGAAGACGGGCAGGAGGCGCTCGAATGGCTCGCCTCCAACGAGGTCGACGTGATCATCACGGATATCAACATGCCGCGGCTCGACGGCTTCGGGCTGATCGAGAAGCTGCGCACCAGCGCGCTCCACGCCGAGCGTCCGATTCTGGTGCTCACCACCGAAAGCTCCGACGAGAAGAAGCAGCGCGCCCGCAATGCCGGGGCGACCGGGTGGATCGTCAAGCCCTTCGACGCCGACAAGCTCACCGCCGCGCTGCGCCGCGTGATCCACTGAGGAGCCGCTCCATGCGCCACGAACTCATCACCTTCGGTATCGCCAACCAGCGCTTCGGCATCGATATCATGACCGTGCGCGAGATCCGCGCCTGGTCGCCCGTCACCCGTCTGCCGCGCGTGCCCGATTATGTCGCGGGCGTGGTCAACCTGCGCGGCGCGGTGCTGCCGGTGATCGATCTTGCCGCGCGGCTCGGCTGGACGCCGACCGAGGCGACCCCGCGCAACCCGATCATCGTCATCGAGCACGAGGGCCAGATGCGCGGGCTTATCGTCCACGACGTCGCCGACATCGTCTCGATCGAGGCCGGCACGCTCCAGCAGCCAGACGCGGTCGGGCACGAGACGATCACCCATTTCCTCGAGGGGATCGCCCCCTTGGGCGATGACATGGTGATGGTGCTCGATCTGGCACGGCTGATGGCCGACGAGCCGATCGAATTGGCGGCTTGAGCATGAGCCGCCCCCAACCCGCCGCCGCGCGAACGCGCGCAGGCGCGCCTCACTCGCCTGCATTGCTGGCCGGAATTGCCGCGCGCCTTGGCACCTTCGCCGAGGATGCCGAGGCCTTCGGCATCGTCCTTTGCAGCGACTGTGACGTCGCCACGCGCTACCTCGTGCAGCTCCAGCAGATCGACCGGCTTGCGCAGTCCCTGCGCGAAATGGCCAATGTGCTCAGCGCCGCGAATCCCGAGGCCGCGGTCGCCGCGATCCGGCTGGGCGAACTGCGCCACGCGCTGGAACAGATCGATGCGCGCTGACCTGTTACTTCTTGGCCTTCACGGAGCGGGCGTCATGCTGGCGCTGGTCGCAGCGCTGGTGTGGCCGCGCCCCAGGCAGGCGGCGCTGCTCAGCGACACACGCAGCGTGATCGCCTGGGCAGCGCGCGAGGAGGCCCCGCTGCTCGCGCTCGACACCACCCGCGGGCGCGTGATCGCCCGCATCACCGGCAATGCCGGCCTGCTGCGCGCACTCGGCGAGGGCATTCTGCCGCTTGCGGTGCGGGCCCCGGGCTGCGGCACCGATGTGAGGAGGTAAAGCCATGCCCGTAGATGAAATCCTCGTGCTGCGTGAAGCCGGAATTCGCCTCACCGGGTGGCTGGCCGGGCTTGTCGGGGCGGTGCTGGTGACCTGGGCGCTGGTCGGCGGCGCACCGCTGGTTGCGGCGGCTGCCGCTGTGCTGACCGGGCCCCCGCTGTGGTTCGCAAAGACCCGCCGAGCAGACCCCCTGGCGCGCGCCTTGATGAGCGTCACCTACCCGCTGTTTGCCGCGCTGCTGCTGGCGATGGCAAGCAGCACGGGCTGGCTGATCGACATGCACATGGTGTTCTTCGTCTTCCTCGCGGTGCTCGCCGCGCTGGTCGACTGGCGCGTGATCGTGATCGGCTCCGTGGTGACCGCGCTCCACCACCTCGCGCTCAACTTCATCGCCCCCGCGCTCGTCTTTCCCAATGGCGCGGACCTGCTACGGGTGGCGTTCCATGCCGCAATCGTGCTGGTCGAGGCGGCGGTGCTGATCGTGCTGTGCCGCCAGTTCGAGGCGCTGGTTCGAAACCTCATGGAAGCGCGCCACGCCGAAGCCGCACTCGAGGCTGAGCGCAAGGACGAACGCGAGCGTCTCGCGCGGGAGCAGCAGCTGGTGCTTTCGGGCCTGTCCGAAAGGCTCCGCCTGCTGGCCGCGGGCGACCTGTCGAGCCGGCTCGATACCCCCTTTCCCGGCGAATATGACCGCGCCCGATCCTTGCTCAACACCTCCTGCGGCGAACTCGACCAGTTGGTCGGCGCTGTGGCGCAAACCTCCGATCAGGTGGCGACCGGTGCGCATGAGTTGCGCGAAGCCTCGTCCGAACTGGCCAGCAAAACCGAACAGCAAACCGCTGCAATCGAAGGTGCTGTGCGCACCGCAGGCGATCTGCTCAAGGAGATCGAGACGCAGGCGGGCCTGTGGGCTGCAACCCGCACGACCGCGCTCGAAGCCAAGAGCGATGCCGACCGCGGCACCAGGGAAATCGCCGCCGCCGCCGAAGCGATCACCCGGATCGAGGCATCATCGGCCGAGATCGGCGAGATGATCGGCTTTATCGATACCATTGCCTTCCAGACCAACCTGCTCGCCCTCAATGCGGGCGTCGAGGCCGCACGCGCGGGAGAAGCGGGCAAGGGCTTCGCGGTCGTCGCGGGCGAGGTGCGCGAGCTCGCCCAGCGCTCGGCCCAATCGGCAACCGCGATCAAGGCGCTGGTCGCCACCTCGAAGGACGAGGTTGCCGTCGGGGTTGCCCGCGTACAGCAACTCGTCACCCTGCTCGCCTCGCTGGTGGCGCGCTTCTCGGACATTGCCGGGCAGGTCGACACAATCGCGCAAGGCTCGGAAGGCTCGCTCGAGGCGATCCGCCGGATCAATGCGGCGATGAGCCTGCTCGACCAGGGCATGCAGCAGAACGCGGCCATGGCCGAACAGACCAGCGCCGCCTCGGTCGAACTGCTGCGCAGCGCCGAAGACCTGACCAACCAGATTTCCCGCTTCCGGCGGCAGGAGCGCGCGCTCGCGCCGCCACTGAGCCGCGCGGCCTGAGCTATTTGCCTTCCATGATCGGCGGGGCCGAGGGGATCGGACTGCCGGTCTGGATCGATGTGGTCTCGTTAGCGAGAATGCCGACGACCTGCGTCCACACCGCCACGTTCTGGCGCAGCTGTGCGGGATCGATCTTGTCGAGCGTGTCGTCCGGGGTGTGGTGGAGGTCGAAATAGCGGGTGCCGTCCTGCTGCAAGTCGATCAACGCGCCCTTCTGATCGCGCACGATGTTGAGGTCCGCGCCCCCGCCCGCGACATCGCTGCCACTCGACACGCCAAAGCGTGCGACGGCGGCGGCAAGCTTCTTGTGCAGCGCGGGATTGCTCTCGCGGAAATTCGAATCGAAGCGCCAGATCCGGTCCG
>JACESM010000168.1 GCA_013911835.1 Porphyrobacter sp.
CGGTCACCGTAGCGCAGGTCCATCGTCTCGAACCAGCCATTGAGGCGCTGCTGTTCGGACAGCGGCAGACCCGAGGCATTGGTGGTGACATCAAGCACCATGTTGGTGCGTTCGACCACCGGTTGCTTGAGGCTGTAGAGCGAGGTGTTCTCGGACATCCCGCCGCAACCGGCAAGGCCGAGGCCCAGCGCAGCCACGAGAGCGAGCTTGAGCTTGGGGGCGGGCACGCGGGCCAGCCGGTTCAATCGTGCATTCGGCATTGTGGCACCTTTCTCGCGTTAGAGGCTGAAGCCAGGGGTGGCGGCGGAAGCATCGGCCTTGGCGGCACGCTCCGGGCGGCGGGCCTTCTTGTCGGCACGGCGGGGCTTTTCCTCGCCGGTCGGGACAAGCCCGACCGGATCGGCTTCGCTCACCTTCGGGGCCGGCGCATCGGGCTGGGCCGCAGTCGGACCGGGGCGCACTTCGCCCGAAACGCCCCCGTTCTCACGGTAGCCGATCAGCTGATCGAGTTCCTTGGCCGAATGGAAGCCGTCGGTCGGCAGCTTGATGTCCTTGGCGTCGACCGGCTTGACCAGATAGGGGGTGACGATGATCACCAGCTCGGTCTCGCCCTTGCGGAACTGCCGGCTGCGGAACAGGTTGCCGAGGATCGGCACGTCACCCAAGCCCGGCGCCTTGTCGAGCGCGTTCTGCGAGTTGGCGCTCATCAGGCCGGCGATCATGAAGCTCTGGCCCGAGCCCAGCTCGACCGTGGTTTCGGTGCGGCGGGTGGTCAGCGCCGGCACCTGGAAGCCGTTGAGCGTGACCGACCCCTGGGTCGACAGCTCGGAGACCTCCGGACGCACGCGCATCGAGATGCGGCCGTTCGAAAGCACGGTCGGGGTATAGGCGAGGCTGACGCCGAACTGGCGGAACTCGACCGACACCTGGCCGAGGCCCTGCGAGATCGGCACCGGGAACTCGCCGCCCGCAAGGAAGGTTGCGGTTTCGCCCGAGAGCGCGGTGAGGTTGGGTTCGGTGATGGTCGAGACCAGACCCAGACGCTCAGACAGGTCGAGCGCGCCCAGCATGTCGAGGCCGAACAGGCGGCCGAGACCCGAAAGGGTCGTGCCGTTGTTGCTGTTGACCGCGGTGCCGAGGATTTCCTGCGTCACCGGCGTGCCGTCGGCGTTGAACACCGGCAGGCCGTTGGCACCGAAGACCGGCACGGTGATGGTCGGGTTGAGGATGTTGTTACCCGTGGCGAAGGGGCCGCCAAGGCCGTATTCGCCGGACACGATCGAGCGCCCGCCGGTCCCCACACCAAAGCGGAAGCCGCCGGTGGTGTCGAAGGTCTGGAGGTTGCCGCCAATGGTGCGAAGCAGCGATCGGTTGACTTCGGCGATCTTCACCTGGAGGTTGACCTGAAGCGGGGTCGCGGTGCGCAGGCGGCTGATGACATTGGCCTTTTCACCAAGGAAGGCCTGCACCAGGCGCTCGGCCTCTGCGGCATCCTCGGGGGCGCCCACGGTGCCGGTCAGCAGCACGGTATCGGTGCCCATGGTCGACACGCTGACCTTGGCATCGGGCATCGCCAACGTGAGCATCTGGCTGATGCTGCCGATGTTCGATCCGACCCGGATGTTGGCCGAAAAGATCACGTCGCCGCGTTCGTTGCTGGCATAGATGGTGGTCTCGCCGCCCGACTTGCCGAACACATAGAGCTGGCGCTGCGACTTCACCTGGACGTCGGCGACCTCTTCGTTGGCGACGAACACGTCGGCCATCGTGCCGGGCACCGTCACCAGCTCGCCCTTGCCGATCGACAGGACGATTTCCTGCGAAGGGCGGACGACCTGCTGTGCGTGTCCGGTGGTGGCGGGCATCGCTGCCATCGGCACCGCAGCCATCGCGGCTACCAGCAGCTTGAGCTTGAACTTGCGTGTCATGGGTTGACCCCCCTCGGGTTTGATCGACATTTCTCGGGTCCTCAGAAGACCACGGTCGCACCGGCGCTGGGCAGGACCTGCCCGGCACGCTTCACGCCGCTGGATTGGCTGGAGATGACCGCGCCAGTGCCGGAGCGGACGCTTTCCTCGGTGGTTTCCTTGCCGCGGGTGACGCGAACGCTCGGGCCGCGATAGACCGGGGCCGGGGCGCTGCTGTCGCTCGCGGTCGAGCGGCGCGGCGCGGGCGGCGGAGCGGAGGGCGCAGCCTGCTGCTGGCCACCGCCGTTCTTGGGCGGCACGGTGGTGCGCTGGAAGCGCGACACATCGCCACCGGTCGAGAAGGTCGTGCCCTTGTCCACCGGGCGCGCCATGGCGGCCTTGAGGATGCGCTCTTCCTGCTCGGGCGTGGCGCCGGCCGGGATCTGGACATCGCCCGAAGCGACCGCCCGTTCGAGTTCCGACTGGCTGTCCGAGATCGAGCGCAGCGCGAGGCTGATCGTGCCGATGGTCTGCGCCACGGCGATCTTCTCGGCGATCTTGGGAGTGACTTCGAGCGTGACCGTGCGGAATTCGGTGACCTCGGTCTTGCCGTTCTCGTCGACGGTCTTCTCGACCGTCTGGTCGGTGGCGAGCACCCGCAGGTTGCGCAGCACGGTTTCGGCGGCCTTGAGCGGCTGGGTGCCGTTCTCGCCATCGATCGTCTGGGTCAGCACCAGGTCGACCCGGTCGCCGGCGAAGACGAAGCCGGCAACCCCGGTGGTGGCCGACACCGGCACGGTGACAGCACGCATGCCCGGAGCAAGCGCGGCAGCAAGGAAGCCGCGGTCGCCCGGCGCGACCAGCGCGCCCTGCGTGACCGGCTCGCCCGCAGTGATCGGGAAGCGAACCACGGTGCCCAGAAGCTTGTTCATGTCGGCTTCGCCGTCGATGAAGTAGGCATCCTGCACCAGTTCCTTGGGCCAGGGCTGGAAGCCCAGAGCGTCGGCGGTAATGATCGTGCCCGCAGTCAGTGCCCGCTTGGCGACCAGCACGCGCGGCCCGGTGGGCACGGCGGCAGCCTCTGCATCAGGGGCAGCGCCTCCGGCGAACATGCTGCGCGCAGCAAAGGCGGTACCGATCGCGATGATCAGCGCACCAAGCAGCAGAACCAGTTTCTTCCTATCCATGGCTCAATTAGCCCCCTCGTAAAGGCCCGTGGGTTGGTTAGCGGGCAGGTATGGTTGCAGTGGGTAAGGCCGCACTGGTTAAAATCGGGTTATGCTGACTGCGCGGCGAAGGAGACGCCGGGCAAATAGTTGGCCCACAGCACCCACAGCCCGCCGAAAGCGATGGCGATTCCGTAGGGAATCTTGATCTTGTCGCGCTCGCCGCGAATAATGTGCCAGCCCGCCAGCACGATCGTCAGCGCGCCGCCGGCGAGCGACATGATCAGCAGCAGCTGCATGAAAACGAAGGGCGGCACCCACAGCGCAAGGGCGGTGAGCAGCTTGACGTCGCCGCCGCCCATCACCTTCATCGCGAACAGTCCGGCGAGGATGAAGAACGCCGCCGTTGCCACGCCCAGCTGGGTCGCGACGCCCGGCCACAGATCGAGCCCGCTCGCCCACCAGAAGGCAGGCGCGGTCAGCGCGATCAAAGCGTTCAGCCAATTGTCGATCTGGCGCCGCCGCATGTCGGTGAAGGCCGCGATGACCAGCGCAATTGCCAAGCCGATCAGCAGACCGTAGGAAATGGTATTCATCTTGCGTTGCCCCCGGAGCATGGCCGTGCGCCGTGCGCAGACCGTCCTTCAATGGGACACGTGCTACAGGTTATGACTTACCAAATAGTAACCACGATTTCCGATTTGCGCGCTGCGCAAGAAGCCGGCGCAGCATGAGCGCGCAGGTTCTCGCCTCCGCGATTGATCGCCGTGCGATTCCGCCCGCTGCCACCGAGAGCACGTGGCGCGCTGCCGACGGTCACGAGGTCCGCCGGATCGACTGGCCCGGTGCCGCTTCGCCGGTGCGGGGCTCGATCCTGTTTCTCCCGGGACGCGGCGATTTCTACGAAAAATATCTCGAAACGCTTGAGGAATGGCACCGCGCCGGGTGGCGGGTCACCGCGTCCGACTGGCGCGGGCAGGCCGGATCGGGGCGGCTCGGCAAGGATGATGTCACGGGGCACATCGAGGATTTCGGCATCTGGATCGACGATCTGGCGCTGCTGTGGGAGCGCTGGACTGCCGAGACGCCGGGGCCGCATGTGCTCGCCGCGCATTCGATGGGCGGACATATCGTGCTGCGGGCGCTCGTCGAAAAGCGCGTTGCCCCGCAGGCCGTGGTGCTGAGCGCGCCGATGACCGGGGTCAACGGCCCGCCGCTGCCGCTCGCCATGCTCCACCGCGTCGCGGGAGTGATGTGCGCGGTCGGCGATCCGATGCGGCAGGCGTGGAAGTGGAGCGAGAAGCCGGGCGAGGCGCCGTCAAAGCGAGTCAATCTTCTCACCCACGACCCTGATCGCTATGCCGACGAGATGTGGTGGCGTGAACATCGCCCCGAGCTGGTGATGGGCCCGGCCAGCTGGCGCTGGGTCGAGCGCGCCTATGCCTCGTGGATCATGCTGGAAGCCCCCGGCGCGCTCGAGGGGATCGGTGCGCCGGTGCTGATTGTCTCGACCGCGATCGACAAGCTGGTCAGCCACCCCGCCAATGTCCGCGCTGCCGCGCGCCTGCCCAAGGGCGAGCTTCACGCGCTGGGCGAGGAAGCGCATCACGAGGTGCTGCGCGAAACCGACGCCGTGCGCGCCGGGATCATGGCGACAATTGCCGATTTCCTCGACCGGACAGCTCCGCAACGATGATCCACGACATCGCCGTGATCGGCGCCGGGATGGCGGGCGCGAGCCTTGCTGCCGAGCTTGCCCCCCACGCGCGCGTACTGCTGCTGGAGGCCGAAGATGCGCCCGGCTACCACGCCACCGGGCGTTCAGCAGCGTTCTGGGAGGAATGTTACGGCGGGCCGGGCGTGGTGCCGCTGACCCGTGCCTCGGGCGCTTACCTCGCCGAGCAGGGCTTCCTCACCCCGCGCGGGGCGCTCTATATCGGGCGCGCCGAGGATGCCGCGGCGATGGCGGAATTCCGCGCGAGCTATCACGGAACCGGGGTGCAGATCGAGCGCCTCCCAGCTGCATCGCTGGAAGCTCTGATCCCGCAGATCCGCCCCGAATGGAGCGAGGCGCTGCACCAGCCGGCCTGCGCGGATATCGACGTGGCGGGGCTGCATCAGCATTATCTCGCGCTGGCGCGGCGGCACGGGGTTGAGATCGTGACCCGCGCACGCGTGGCAGGGCTGGCGCGCGCGGACGGCGCATGGACGATCACCGGCGCGCGCGGCGAGATCTGGCGTGCCGCAACCATCGTCAATGCCGCCGGGGCCTGGGCGGACGAGGTGGCGCGGCTCGCAGGGGTGCAGCCGATCGGCATCGCGCCCTTGCGCCGGACCGTGGCGGTGCTGCGCGTCGAGCCATCGGCACCCGCCGATCTGCCGCTGGTGCTCGACATCAATGGCGGTTTCTACTTCAAGCCCGATGCGGGCCGCCTGTGGCTTTCGCCGCATGACGAGATCCCCTCAGAGCCCTGCGACGCCGCGCCCGAGGAGATCGATGTCGCCATCGCCATCGACCGCTTCCAACACGTCACCGACTGGCGGATCGCGGCAGTCGAGCGGCGCTGGGCCGGCCTCCGCAGCTTCGCGCCCGACCGCCTGCCCGTGTATGGCTTTGATCCTGCCGCGAAGGAGTTCTTCTGGTTTGCCGGACAGGGCGGATTCGGCATCCAGACGGCCCCCGCCGCCGCGCGACTCGGGGCGCAGCTGCTGTTAGGGCAGGGCGCGGACGCGATGACCGCCGGGATCGATGCGGCTGCCTACAGCCCGGTGCGCTTCGCTGAAGCGCTACAATCGGTCTAGGCAAGTCCTTCGCCTTCTGCCATTTCCCGGATGTGGATTAACCACCTCAGGAGGGAATACTGATGGCTCACAAGTTCGAGATCTACAAGGATAACGCCGGCGAGTTCCGGGTGCGTTTCAAGTACAATTCGGAAGTGATGTTCTCGACCCAGGGCTATTCGAGCAAGGCGAGCGCGCAGAACGCGATCGATTCGATCAAGAAGAACGGCCCCGGCGCTGAGGTCGAAGACAATTCCTGATTTCGCGCCGCGCTGACGCGCGACGCAGCCCCCCCGCCCGGCCACCAAGAATACCAATACGGTATGGTGGCCGGGCGGGGAGGTGGGGCGGGGGGTCTGCGCCACCGCAGGTGGCCGACAACAAAGGCGCTACTCCCCCGCCGCGATCCTGTCCGCCTCGGCGCTCGCCAGGGCATCGACGCGCTCGTTTTCGGGGTGTCCCGCGTGGCCCTTCACCCAGTGCCATGTCACCTGATGCGGCCGCGCGGCTTCGATCAGTTCGTGCCACAAATCGGCGTTCTTGACCGGTTTCTTGCTGGCATTGACCCAGCCGTTGCGCTTCCAGCCGTGGATC
>JACESM010000169.1 GCA_013911835.1 Porphyrobacter sp.
GCGAATCGCGGTGAATCCTGACGTTTAGGGGGGATGCGCTTGTCGCAATTGTCGCAAAACAAACGGGCCGCGCTCATCGAGCGCGGCCCGTTGGTTCGCTGAGGCCGACCAATCCCGTATTCGCGCGTAAAATGCGCTAGACGGGATCGCAGGCGATTCGAATCAGAGCGTGGCGACTCGCTTGGTCAGCCGCGACATCTTGCGCGCCACGGTGTTCTTGTGGAGCACGCCGCGGGCAACGCCGCGGGCCATTTCCGGCTGGGCTGCCTTGAGCGCGGCAGCCGCAGCTTCCTTGTCACCCGCTTCGCAGGCTGCTTCGACCTTCTTGATGAAGCTGCGGATGCGGCTCACGCGCGCGCCGTTGATGGCGGCGCGGTTGGCGTTGCGGATGATGCGCTTCTTGGCTTGCGGCGTATTGGCCATATTCGTGTCTGTCTCGCGTTTGCTTCAGGCCGCTTGGGGCGACCGGGAAATTGGTGGCGGTTGCTCGAAAAGGGGCGAGCGGACGCATGGCCCAACCGCCGGAAAGCAGCGCGCATAGTCAGAACTGCCCCGAAGGTCAACGATTCTCGCCTACCCCTGGCAGACCGGGCAGAACCATGTGCTGCGCCCGCCCTGTGCGATGCGCTCTATCACCCCGCCATCCTCCCGCTGGCACGCCTGCCCCTCGCGTCCGTAGACATCGAAGCTGCTGGCGAAATAGCCCAGTTCGCCGTCGGGCCGCGCATAGTCGCGCAAGGTCGAGCCGCCGTCACGGATTGCGGCTTCGAGCACCTCGATGATTGCGGGGACAAGCCGCGAAAGCTGCGGCCCCGTCACCTTGCCCGCGGGCTTGGTCGGCCGGATCCCTGCGCGCCACAGCGCCTCGCAGACATAGATATTGCCGAGCCCCGCCACGATCCGCTGGTCGAGCAGGCAAAGCTTGACCGACTGCGTCTTGCCCTTGAGCGCCGCCTTGAGATGCGCAGCCGACAGTCCCGGCCCCAGCGGCTCCGGCCCGAGCGCGGCGAATTGCGGCCATGCCTCGAGCGTGTCGGTCCCCACCAGATCGACCGAGCCGAACCGGCGCGGATCGCACAGCGCGAAGCGGTGGCGCGCGGTCTCCAGCAGCAGGTGATCGTGGGTGTCGGGGCTCTCCGGATCGATCCGCCAGCGCCCGCTCATGCCGAGATGGAAGATCATCGTCGCCCCGCGGTCGAGATGCATCAGGCCATATTTCGCACGGCGGCCGAGCGCGCTGACGGTCGCACCCGTCATCACCTGCACCAGATCGGCGGGGAAGGGACGGCGCAAGTCGGCGCGGTTCAGCTGGACGCGGGTAATCCGCTCGCCTTCGAGGAAAGCGGCGAGGCCCCGGACGGTGGTTTCGACTTCCGGCAGCTCAGGCATTGCAAACTTCGCACATGGGATGCCCTGTAACACCCTTTGCGCTGTGCTCAATTCCCTCTAGGGAACGCCCCATGACACAAAGCACTGACGACACCGTCTCCTTCGGCTTCGAAAATGTCACGCCCGAGGAAAAAACCCGCCGTGTGGGTGAGGTCTTCTCCAGCGTCGCGAAGAAATACGACATCATGAACGACGCGATGAGCTTTGGCATGCATCGCGGGTGGAAGGATCGCTTCGTCAGGCGCGTGAAGCCGAGGGCGGGCGAGAACATTCTCGACATGGCGGGCGGCACCGGCGACATAGCTTTCCGGATGGCGGATCGCGGCGCGAACGTCACCGTGGCCGACATCAATCAGGACATGCTCGATGTCGGCGCCGAGCGGGCGATGGAGCGTGACGAGGCCGAAGGGGCGGGCAGCCTCGTCTTCTCGCACCAGAACGCCGAAAGCGTGACCTTCGCCGCCAACACCTTCGATGCCTACACCATCGTTTTCGGCATCCGGAATGTCACCTTCAAGGACAAGGCGCTGGCCGAGGCCTACCGCGTGCTGCGGCCCGGCGGGCGGTTCTTCTGCATGGAATTCTCGGTCACCGACTGGTCGGGCTTCCGCGAGATCTACGACCTCTATTCGATGCACATCATGCCGCGCATGGGGCAGGTCATTGCGGGGGATGCGGACAGCTATCGCTATCTGGCGGAATCGATCCGCAAGTTCCCGCGCGCTGGCGAGTTCGAGAACATGATCCGCGCGGCCGGGTTCGCGAATACCAAGGCCGAGATCATCCTCGGCGGCGCGGTGGCGATCCACTCGGGGTGGAAGATCTAGGCACGTGACCGCGTCCGTCGTCCACCTTTCCCGCCTCGCGCGCTGGGGCGTGACGCTCGCCCGAAGGCGCGCGCTGGTGGGGATCGAGAATGATCCCAACGCGCCGATGCCGGTGCGCCAGTTCGTGCGCCTCGCGCGGCTGGCGACGCTGACCGGCAAGGCCGGCAAGCCCGATTACGCGGGCGCCTTCCGCGCGATTGGCCCGGCGGCGATCAAGCTTGGGCAGTCGCTGGCAACCCGGCCCGATCTGGTCGGCGAGGAGGCGGCGAACAATCTGCTGAGCTTGCAGGATTCGCTCCCGCCTGTGCCGTTCTCCCAGATCAGGGCGGCGATCGAGAGCAGCTTCGGCCAGCCGCTCGAAAACCTCTTCAGCGAAATCGACCCCGAGCCGGTCGGCGCGGCGAGCATCGCGCAGGTCCACAAGGGTGTCACCGCCGATGGCCGCAAGGTCGCGATCAAGGTGCTGCGCCCCGGCATCCGCGAGAAATTCGCGCGCGACATCCAGACCTATGAATGGGCCGCCGCGCATGTCGAGGCGATGGGCGGGGAGGCCAGCCGCCTGCGCCCGCGCCTCACGATCGCCAACTTCAAGCGCTGGACCAATTCCGAACTCGACCTCAGGCGCGAGGCGGCCTCGGCTTCCGAACTTGCCGAGCAGATGGCGGGCGTCCCGGGCTACCGCATCCCGACCATCGACTGGGACCGCACCAACGGCCGGGTGCTGACCATCGAATGGATCGACGGAGTCAAGATCAGCCGCATCGAGGAACTGCGCGCGCGCGGGCATGACCTTGCCGCGCTGTCGGAAAAGCTCGTCATCAGCTTCCTGACCCAGGCGATCAGCGCCGGGTTCTTCCATGCCGACATGCACCAGGGCAACCTGTTCGTGGAGGATGACGGCACCATCGTCGCGATCGATTTCGGGATCATGGGCCGGATCGACCGGCGCGCGCGGCAATGGTTGGCGGAAATCCTCTACGGGCTGACCACCGGCAACTACCAGCGCGTCGCCGAAATCCATTTCGAGGCGCAATATGTGCCCTCCTACCACTCGGTCGGCGAATTCGCGACCGCGCTGCGCGCGGTGGGTGAGCCGATGCGCGGCAAGCCGGTCAAGGAACTCAGCGTCGGCCAGATGCTCGACGGGCTGTTCGCGATCACCCGCGATTTCGACATGCAGACCCAGCCGCACCTGCTGCTGCTGCAAAAGACGATGGTGATGGTCGAAGGCATCGCCACCCAGCTCAATCCCGATATCAACATGTGGGACACGGCTGCGCCCTATGTGCGCGAGTGGATCCGTGACGAGTTGGGGCCGGAGGCGGCGCTGGCAGACCGCCTCAAGACCGATGCCGAAACCCTGCTGCGCCTGCCCGGCCTGATCCGCCGGGTGGAGGAAATGTTCCCGCCCAAGGGCGGCGCGCCCGAGCCGCCGCCGCTGCCGCCTATCCCGCTGATAACCGACAAGCGCGAGGGGCGCGGGCTGCTGGGCTACTTCGTCGCAGGGCTCGCGGGCGCGGGCGCGCTGTTGGGAGCACAGGCGCTCGGCTGGATCGGATGAGGGGCCCCGCGCGGCCATCGCTCTTCGAGTGGTGGGAGGCCCTGGGCCGACCCTTCCCGCATCTGCCCCGCTGGGGGGCGGCGCTGGTGCTCGCAGCGGCGCTGGCCATGGGTCTGGGAGCCGCTTCCGTCGTCGCCCCGAGCGCGGCGGGTGGGCCGGAACGCGGCGCCGAAGCTGTCCGACCCGCCACCCCTCCCGCATCCGCGCGCGCCAAGGGCGACATGGCGCTCTATTCACGCGTCGCCACGCGCGTTGCCGCTGGCGAGGGCTACTACGCCGCCGCGCTCGCCGAGCACCGCGCGAGCGGCTACCCGACCCGCCCCTTCGTCACCATCCGCCTGCCGACGCTGGCCTGGGCGCAGGCGGCCGTTGGCGTGGACGGCGTGCGCTGGCTGGCGCTGGCGCTGGCGGGGGGCGCAATCGCTGCCCTGTTCCGGCGCTCGCCCCTGCCGGTCAGCATCGAGGAGCGGATCATTGCCGCCGCGCTGCTTGCGGCAGGCGGCGGCGCGGCGCTTTCGCCGCTGGCGGGCTATGACCACGACTTCATCGCCGGGGTGCTGCTGAGCTTCGCCCTGCTCGCCTACCGCCCGGATCGCTGGTGGCCTGCCTTGCTCGCCGCCGCTGCCGCGCTGGCGGTGCGCGAGCTTGCCGCGCCCTTCGTGGTGCTGTGGCTGGCGGTCGCCCTTGCCGCGCGCCGCAGGGCAGAGGCGCTCGCGCTCGCCGCCGTGCTGGCACTGTTCTTGGTTGGCCTTGCCGCGCACGCTTCAGCGGTGGATGCGCTGCGGCTGCCGGGCGACCTTGCCTCGCAGGGGTGGGGCGCGCTGGCGGGGTACGGTGTGCCGCTTGCGGGGCTCTGCGAGCTGACCGGCCTGCGCCACCTCCCACCGCTGATCGCCGCGCCGCTGGCCGTGCTGCCGCTGATCGGCTGGGCAGGACTGGGCGGGCGCACGGGGCTGTTCGCGCTCCTCTGGTTCACCGGCCTTGCCACGGGGATGGCGCTCTTCGCGCGGCCTGCCAATTACTACTGGGCCGAACTCGCCCTGCCAGCCTACGCGATCGGCCTCGCCTTCGCCCCGCGCGCGATCGCGGAACTGGCCCGGCAGCTGGCCGTTCGCGCTTCAAAGCAAATTTAACCAAACTTTGCGATTGCTGGCAGGTGCACTATGTGCGCAAGACCCCGGACAGAGGTGCGAGAGGCAATAAGGCGAGATGAGCGAGGCAGCGACAGGGGGGGCAGCGGCAGCGGGCTTTGCCCCGCGCATCCTGCTGGTCGTGGGCGGCGGGATCGCGGCCTATAAGGCCTGCGAACTGGTGCGCCTGATCCGCAAGGGCGGCGGGGATGTCACCTGCGTGCTCACCAGAGGCGGGCAGCAATTCGTGACGCCGATGTCGCTGGCCGCATTGAGCGAGAACCAAGTTTACACCAATCTCTTCGACCTCAAGAACGAGGCGGAGATGGGGCATATCCAGCTTTCCCGCGAGGCCGATCTTGTGGTGGTGTGCCCGGCGACCGCGGATCTGCTCGCGAAGATGGCGGCAGGAATTGCCGATGACCTCGCGACGACCTTGATACTGGCCACCGACAAGCCGGTGATGGCGGTGCCCGCGATGAACGTGCGGATGTGGGAGCACGAGGCGACCCAGCGCAATATCGGGGTGCTCAAGGCCGCGGGCGTATCCGTGCTGCACCCCGACAAGGGCGCGATGGCCTGCGGCGAGTTCGGCTATGGCCGCCTGCCCGAACCCGAAGTGATCTGGCGCGAGATCGCCGCGCATTTCGGCGTGGTGGTGCCTGAAGTCCAGGTCGCCGCACCCGTGCGCGGGATCGAGGTCGAAGCGCTCGAGCCCGAGGAAGAGGATGACGCCGCCGCCGCCATGCCCGAAGGCGGCCTCAGCGGTTTCTTCTCGCGGATCATCCCGCGCTCGACTCCCAAGCGCACCCATGAAGAGATCGAGGCGGAATACGAAGACCTGCCCGAGGAATTGCCCGAAGACTTCCTGCCTGAGGATTTCCCGCCGGAAGAGCCCGTGCCCGAATTCAAGCCCGATTTCGGCGGGCCGCTGCTCGCGCGCAAGGGCAGCGCCGGGGCCGCGCCGCCGATGGATACGGGCGCGCTCAATCACCTGATCGACCCGCGCAAGGCGCCTCCCTTGCCCGGAGCGCCCGCGGTGCCCGACGAGATCGAGACGGTGCTTGGCGAAGTGCCCGATGGCGCGGACTTCGGACACGCGCCCACACACCGCCCGCTCCTTGGCCGCCATGTGCTCGTCACCGCCGGGCCGACCTGGGAGGCGATCGATCCGGTGCGCTACATCGCCAACCGGTCGAGCGGCAAGCAGGGCTTCGCGATCGCCGCCGCCGCCGCGGCGCTGGGCGCGCGGGTGACGCTGGTTGCCGGGCCGGTTTCACTCAAGACCCCGGCAGGCGTCAACCGCATCGATGTCGAGAGCGCACATGACATGCAGCAGGCCGTGCGACGCTCGCTGCCTGCCGATGTCGCGGTGATGGTCGCCGCGGTCGCCGACTGGCGCCCGCGCGACTATCGCAACCGCAAGATCAAGAAGCGCGAATCCGCGCCGCCCGTGCTGATGCTGACCGAGAACCCCGACATTCTCATCAACCTGTCCGCCGGCACGCAGCGCCCCGGCCTTGTGATCGGCTT
>JACESM010000017.1 GCA_013911835.1 Porphyrobacter sp.
AGATCGCGGTGCTCGGTCTTGAGCAATTCGAGCTTTTTCCTGAGCTCCTGCTCGGTCATCTGTAGCCCCTGATCCTTGCGCGGCGCCGCGCAAGGATCAGGGGCTACAGATGACCGAGCAGGAGCTCAGGAAAAAGCTCGAATTGCTCAAGACCGAGCACCGCGATCTCGACGCGGCGATCGCCGCCCTGACCGAGGCGGCGCGCGGATCGGCGACGGCCGACATGCTCCAGATCGCGCGGCTCAAGAAGCGCAAGCTGCGCCTGAAGGACCAGATCGCGATCATCGAGGACACGCTGCTGCCCGATATCATCGCGTAAGAGTTCCCGTCCCTCCCCGTTCGGAACGAATGGGGAGGTGGCACCGCGAAGCGGTGACGGAGGGGTCACTTGCTTGCCGCTTACCCCTCCGTCAGCCCTGCGGGCTGCCACCTCCCCATCCCTGCGGGACGGGGAGGGACTTCAAGCCGCACCATACCTAACACACCGCTAATTCTGTCCACGGGCGGGACGAGAGACAAAAATTGCTTGGAAAGTAACCATAGTCATATGGCGGCCTGCCCCGTGCAGGCGTAGACCAGTGCCCCATGGCTCGCACCACCAACCTCTCGCGCCCGATCATCGAGGCGCTCTACACCGAAGCGCTCGTTCTGGCGGACGACGTGCGCGCGGTGTTCGCTGCCGGCGTGCGCGAGCCGCTGGCGGGGGAGGACGCCTACATGCGCCTCGCGCTCTCGACCGAGGGCCTCAAGACCACGACGCGGATGATGCACATCCTCGCCTGGCTCCTGAACCAGCGCGCGCTGTTCTCGGGCGAGCTGAGCGAGAATCAGGTGCGGCTCCACGGCGCCCTGCCGCCCGACCGCGCTTCGGACGAGGCGCAGCTCGCGCTGCTCGAGCCCGAGACCCGCGAGCTGATCGCCGATACCGAGAAGCTGCACCGCCGCATCGCCCGGCTGGACGAGGCATGGCGCGGGCATTTCGAAATGGACTCACCCGCGCGCGCCTTTCAGGACCGCATCGGGCGCGAGCTCGGAAGGTTCGGCTAACGGTTACGAGGCCGCGAGGGCCTTGCGCCACGCCGCCAGCCGCGCGTCCCTGACCTCATCCGCCATCGCCGGCTCGAAGGTCGCCAGCCGCCCGCGCATCGCCGCGCAGGCTGCCGCAAGGTCGGGATAGATCCCTGCCCCCGCCGCCGCCAGCATCGCCGCACCGAGCGCCGTGGTCTCGACAAAACCGGGGCGCTCGACCGTCACCCCCAGCACGTCGGCGAGGTCCTGCGCCATCCAGTCATTGGCGGACATCCCGCCATCGATCCGGAGCGTCTGCCACGGCGCGCCGTCGGCGGTGAAGGCGGCGCAAAGGTCGTGGGTCTGGTGCGCCATCGCCTCCAGCGCCGCGCGGGCGAGCTCGGCCTTGCCGCTCGCGAAGGAGAGCCCCGCGACCACGCCCCGCGCCTCGGCCCGCCAGTGCGGCGCGCCGAGGCCTGCCAGCGCGGGCACGATCACCACACCGCCGCTGTCGGGGATCGAGCGCGCGAGCGCCTCGGTCTCCGAAGCGACCTCGACGATCCCGAGGGAATCGCGCAGCCACTGCACGAGGCTCCCTGCGACGAAGACCGAGCCTTCGATGGCATAGGTGCGCTGGCCCTCCAGCTGGGTCAGCACCGTGCCGAGCAGACGGTTGGTCGAGCGCGGGATGCGGCTGCCCTGACAGGTCAGAACGAAAGCCCCGGTGCCATAGGTCGCCTTGGTCTGGCCGGGGGCGAGGCACCCCTGCCCCACGGTCGCGGCCTGCTGGTCGCCTGCAAGGCCGGTAATCGGGATGGCGCGGCCGAACAGGTCGGGCGCGGTCATGGCGAGCGGGCCGGAGGTGTCGACCACCCCCGGCAGCGCCGCCAGCGGCACGCCGAGAAGATCGCACAGCCCCTCGTCGAACTGCGTGTCCTCCAGCCCCATCAACAGCGTGCGGCTGGCGTTGGTCGCGTCCGAGATATGCGCCGCCCCGCCGGTCAGCTTGTAGGTGAGCCAGCTCTCCACCGTCCCGAAGGCGAGCGTGCCCTTGTCAGCCGCCGCGCGCACTTCCGGCACATTGTCGAGCATCCAGCGCATCTTGGTGCCCGAGAAATAGGGGTCCAGCAGCAGCCCGGTGCGCTCCTGCACGCCCGCCTCATGGCCCGCCTCGCGCAGCGCCATGCAGAACGGCTCGGTGCGCCGGTCCTGCCAGACGATGGCATTGGTCAGCGGCTCGCCCGTCTGGCGGTCCCACGCCACCACGGTCTCGCGCTGGTTGGTGATGCCGATGCAGGCAATCATCGCCGCCCCGCCCGCCTTGGGGACCAGACCTTGCGCACAGGCCAGCGTCTTGTCCCAGATCTCGCGCGGATCATGCTCGACCCAGCCGCTTTGCGGGTAATGCTGCGTCAGCGGCTCCTGCGCGCTGGCGACCAGCACCCCGTCGGAGGCAAACAGCATCGCGCGGGTGGAGGTCGTGCCTTCATCGAGCACCAGGATGTAATCGCTCATTGGTAATCCTCGTACTCGATCTCACCGAGATAGATCAGCGCGAAGTCTGGGCCGGTGAAAGATGCGGGCTGCGAAAATTGTCGGTACTTCGGTCCGCCCGTCGGGCGGTCGACGCCGACCATGATGAAATGGGTCGGAGTGATTGCAGCAGCAGCGGCGCGGCGGACAAATTCCTCAGCCCATTGCTCGCTGTAGGAGGCGCAAATCGCTTTGTTCGGCACAGCGCTCGTGCCGACTTTGCCGACCTCCATGAAATCGTGATCGTACCAGCGTTGCCCTTGCGACCCGGCGAATTGCGACAGTGGCAGCGGGCCATCGCCTTCGTCATTGGCGTCGGAGTAATAGGCTTCGTGGTTTTCCTTCACGAACGCCTCGAACGCCGCGTCGCTTGCGAAATGGCCAGCCCAGAACTGGCTGAGCCATGTCTTGCCTGTCTGCGCTGACTGCGCCCCCATCGGTACCCTCTCCTCTCTCTTGCGTGACATCTGCCATGGCGCCCGCCATATGCAAGGGCATGGTCACCATCCCCCCACAACCATGGCCGACCGGCCTTGCCGAGGACGTCGAGCCGCTGGTCAAGCGCGTGCTCGCGCCCAACCCCTCGCCCTATACCTTCACCGGCACCCAGACCTATGTGGTTGGCACAGCCGACGGGCCGGATTGCGCGGTGATCGATCCCGGCCCGGACGAGGCCGAGCATATCGCGGCGATCCTCGCCGCCGTGGGTTCGCGCAAGATTCTCGCGATCATGTGCACCCATACCCACCGTGACCACTCGCCCGCCGCCGCGCCGCTAGCCGCAGCGACCGGCGCGCCCATCGTCGGCTGCGCGCCGCTGATGCTGCAAGTGGCCGGCCCGCGCTCGGACGAGGCCTTCGATCCCACCTATGCCCCCGACCGCGTGCTTGCGGATGGCGAGGCGATGCGCGGCACCGGCTGGACTCTGACTGCCGTCGCCACCCCGGGGCACACCTCCAACCACCTGTGCTTCGCGCTGGAGGAGAGCGGCGCCCTGTTCACCGGCGATCATGTCATGGGCTGGTCGACCAGCGTCGTCATCCCGCCCGATGGCGACATGGGCGATTACATGGCGAGCCTCGACAAGCTGATGGCGCGCGATGACGTGCGGTACCACTCGGCCCACGGCGCAGCAATCGAGAAGCCGCAGCAGCTGGTGCGTGGCATGATCGGCCACCGCCGCCAGCGCGAGGCGCAGATCCTGCGCCTGCTGGGCGAGGCCGCCCGCCCGGTCAGCGGCTTCATCCCCGAGATGTACAAGGGCCTCGACCCGCGCCTGATCCCGGCGGCGGAGATGAGCGTGACCGCGCACCTCATCGACCTCGAGAAGCGCGGCCTCGCGCGGCTGTCCGGGGCCGTCTGGCAGATTGGAGCGCAAGCGTGATGATCGCACGGGTCGCCAAGGCAGTGCTTGCCGCGGCGCTGGTCGCCTCGGCCACTGCGCCGGGGCTGGCGCAGGACTCAACCCCGACGGCCTTCGCCAAGGCGCTCGCCTCACTGACCGAACGGCTCGGCACGATCGAGACCGGGCCGGACATCGAGACCACCGATGCCGCCGCCAATGCCGCCGACCTTGCGGTGATCGAGCAGTCGCTCGGCATGCTCGGCACCCCCGCCTTCCCGCTCGACGGGTTCGCAACCTTTGAAAGCGTGTGCGAGCCCGTCAACCGCCTCTCGGTGCGCCACGGGCTAGACGGGCTTTCCGCCATGGCCCGCCCACCCGGTTCCCCGCCGCCGACGCCCGAAGAAATGAGCGTGTTGATGGGCAAGGTGCAGGTGCTGCAATTGCGCAATGCCGCGCGCTATCCGGATGAAATAACCGTGCTCTCGGGCGGGGTGATGCGCTGCATGGTCAAGCACCTTCCGGCGCTGACCGCCTTCGTCGCCGATCTGCCCGAAGCCGAGCTCACGCCCACCCGCCTCAAGGGCGCCGACGGGATGCGGCGCGGCGGCACGCAGGCACTGGTGGGCTTCATGATCTCGCTGCGCGATCCCACCACCAGTCAGGCCAACAAGGCGCGGCTCAATGCCTATGTCGCCGAGGTGGCCGCGCCGCTGGCTGCCGTCCTGACGCCGCCAATGCGCGCCGAGCTTGCAGCCGCGCTCGCCAACCTGCCGCCGACGCAGGACGCCGAGGTGCTGGCGACCACCGAGCTGCTCAAGACGGCGCTGGCGGACACCACCTGCGAGGGCTTGTGCCGCTACTGAGCGGCGGAACTGGACAAGCGGGCTGGACAAAGGGCTGATCCCGGCGTCAGATATGATCGTCGCAGCGCACCTCATCGACCTCGAACAACGCGGAATGGCGACGCGGAGAGATAATATATGGGCGTTGAACTGAACTGTCGCTTCGCCGCTGTTCTGATCGCCGCTCTGGGAGTGCCCGGAGTTGCAAGCGCGCAAATCGAGCTCAAGGGTACCCAAAATGTCCCCGGGCGAATCTACTATCACTGCAACAAGCACTTAGGCTCAGTGGCCGAAGCCGGGGGCGCGCTGGACGCGAGCATGGACTTCGCAGAAGACGGATCGATCCTGCGAATGCGGGTCGACTGGTATGGCACGATCAACGACGACCCGCGCTTTGGCGGCAATCGCGGCGTCACGCCTTTGTATGGCGCCAAACTGGATGGCGGCGCGACGCTAACGTGGCCGAACCAAGGCTACCCGCAAGCGACCCGGCTCGATTGGGACAACCCCGATGTGGGCCTGACCCTTTACGGCGGCAGAGAACGCTACGACAGGAAGCTGGAGCGGAAGGAGCCTTGGTGGCAGGTCCTGATCGATCGCGACGATCGGTTGATCGTTCGCGAAATCGAGGGCCAGCGCTTCATCTTCCTGGCCTCCCAATTGTCTTTGGCGAGTCCTCTTATGTCTGGTTATTCATCAGGCTTGCGCGTGCCGCTGCGTGATCTGGTGGCATGGGGCCATGGGGCCAAGGTGCTGACGGTTTACGAGACGCGCGTTGTGCGGCGCAAATTCACGCCGAACAGTGTTCCCAACGCCCCCGGCCCGAACCGCATCGTCTTGGCCTACAGGCTCGACCCCTTGCCGCTGGCCGAAACCGCCACAAAGGTCCGCCTGGCAGTCGAGCAATGGCAAGGCTCGATGGGCGACTTCAGAACGGCCTGCCCACGAGTTGAAGAGGCCGACGAAAGCCAGATAATCGTCACCTGACAATCCACCGGACAGATTGACGCAGACTGGGCTTGCCGGGTACCCCTGTTCACAGGGCGCTTGTTTCTTTTGGGGGAGATCAAGCCAATGGCTACCACGGCAGCACAGCCGCAGCGCACGCCGATACAGGGCACGCGCTTTTTCGTGATCATGATGTTTGCGATGGCGAGCGTCATCATCGCCGGGTTCTCGCTCAATCTGGCGATGGGCCGGTCGAGCTTTGCCGCACCGCTCGCCTTCCATGTGCATGGGCTGATCTTCATGGGCTGGCTGGGGCTGGCGCTGGCGCAAGTGGTGACCATCGCCAGCGGCCATATCGCGCTCCACCGACAGCTTGGCAGGCTGGCCTATCTCTGGATCCCCGCCATGATCGCAGCCGGGGCGATGATCATCCTCGTTTCGGTGCGCGGCAGCGGCGGGCCGTTCTTCTTTGCCCAGAACGAATTCCTGATCAGCAACTTGGCCGGACTGGTGGTGTTCGGCGTGCTGGCGCTGTGGGCCTTGCGGGCGCGGCGCTACTCCGGCTGGCACCGGCGGCTGATGCTGGTGGCGATGAGCGCGCTGACCGGGCCGGGCCTTGGCCGCCTGCTGCCGATGCCGCTGCTGATCCCCTACGCCTGGCCGATCGCGGTTTCGGCGAGCTTCGTGTTCGGGGGAATCGCGATTGCAGTCGATTGGCGCAGCAATGGCCGGGTGCATCCGGCCTATTGGTGGGGCATGGGGATCAATGTCGGAGGCTTCCTCGCCTCGATGGTGCTGGCCTATTCGCCGCTGGGCTATGCCATCACCGAGGCGGTGATCGCTGGCACGCCGGGGGCTGATCGGCCGATGGGGCCGTTCCTGCCGCCGGGCTTTGCGATGTAGGGCGCGCACCCTTTTCGCTCGAAAATCGCAGGCCAAGCCCTATATCGGCGGTTCCTGAGATTACGGGGATTGACCAATGAGCCTGCTGACCCGCAACCCCACCGGCGCCGACCTGCTCGCCGAGATTGATCGCCTGCGCAAGGAGCGCAATGCGGTGATCCTCGCGCATTATTACCAGACGCCGGATATTCAGGACATTGCCGACTTCGTGGGCGACAGCCTCGAATTGTCGCGCAAGGCGGCGGCGACCGATGCGGACGTGATCCTGTTCTGCGGGGTCAAGTTCATGGCCGACACCGCCAAGATCCTGAGCCCGCAGAAGACCGTGATTCTGCCCGACATGGACGCCGGATGCAGCCTTGAAGACAGCTGCCCCCCCGAGAAGTTCCGCGCCTTCCGCGAAGCCCACCCCGATCACATCGCGCTGACCTACATCAACTGCTCCACGGAAGTGAAGGCGCTCTCGGACGTGATCGTCACCAGCTCCAGCGCCGAGACGATCCTCGCCCAGATCCCGCCCGAGCAGAAGATCATCTTCGGCCCTGACCGGCACCTGGGCGGCTATCTCGCCCGCAAGTTGGGCCGCGAAATGCTGCTGTGGCCCGGCGTCTGCATCGTCCACGAGGCCTTCAGCGAGACCGAGCTGCTCAAGCTCAAGGAGCAATACCCCGGCGCGCCGATAGCCGCGCACCCCGAATGCCCGCCGACCATCATCGACCACGCGGACTATGTCGGCTCGACCAGCGGCATCCTAAGATTTGCCCAAGAATTCGAAGGCGACACCCTGATCGTCGCGACCGAGCCGCACATCATCCACCAGATGCAGAAGGCGCTGCCCGAGAAGCACTTCATCGGCGCGCCCGGCGCGGACGGGAACTGCTCGTGCAACATCTGCCCCTACATGGCGCTGAACACGATGGAAAAGATGTACACCGCCCTGCGCGACCTCTCCCCCCAGATCGAAATCGAGGAAGGCATCCGCCTGAAGGCCAAGCGCAGCCTCGACCGGATGCTGGACATGGCGAGCGGGACTGTGGGGATGGGGGACTTGGGGAAGGTGCGGTCTAGCGGGGATTGAGGTTTTGGCAGAGCCGGACAATCTAGAACTGCGCTCGTTCGAAGACGTAGCTGACGATTTTCTCCGCAGATGGGGGCATTCACTCGAGAAGGAGGAAGATTGGTTCGGCAAGCGCCCAAAGTCGCTTGCCGAAGCCATTGAGCGCGCGGCCTTAAGCAGAATTCCGTCCGGAAGAGGTGGTCGCCTTGTGCGTCACTCACACCAGACTCGACTGCCACAGGCCGTTCTGGCCGAAACGAAGCAGCATCTTCTCGCAAGGCAAGATGAGATCGCATCGTGCAGCGACTTCGAAGAACTTTTCGAACTTGTCGAGAGCACCGTCCTCCATCTGCCGGGTGCTGGTGAGATGCTGGTTTACGACATTGCACAGCGGATCGGCGTTTTTCGCAGGTTTGAGCCCAAGGCAGTCTTTATGCACCGAGGCACTCGAATTGGTGCGGACAGCCTCGGTTTGGATGGGAGAGCGAAAGCGATTCCGCTGGACCTTTTTCCTCAAGCCTTAGCAGCACTTGGCGCATTTCGGCTCGAAGATGTGCTCTGCATCTACCGGTTAGCCTTAGCTCGGATACGCGTCGGCGGTTCAGGCGCACGGCCTATGTCTCGCTGTTAGATCGCCCGCGCCGGGGACACCGCCAAAGCCGCCGCCACCAACTCCTCTCCCACCTTGCCCTAGTGCAACCATTGCACTATACCTCACCCTATGGTCACCCTCCATCGCGGGCTGAACTGGAAGATCGCGGTCTATGCCGGTGACCACGGCGTGCCGCATTTCCATATCGAGGGGCCGGGATTTCGCGCCTCGGTGGCGATTGCGACGCTGGAGGTGATCGTCGGCTCAGTGCCGCGCCGGGTGCTGGTCGCTGCGCTCGCGTGGGCGCTGGCGCATCAGAGCGAATTGCAGGCCAAGTGGGAGGAACTCAATCCATGAACACTGATTGGATGCGCACTATCACATCGGCCGAAGCGCGCGGTGACGGGCGTGTTTTTCTGTTGTGGTCGGATGGAACGGCGGCAGAGGTTGCGCTTGCGGGCGTGCGCGACGTCCCCACCATCGGCGATTGGGGCCACTCGCTGGTCTGGCCTGACGGGAGGGAGATGGGCGCAGACGCGCTGTGGCTGGCGACGCTCGATGCAATCGGTCGGCAGGACTCGCGCGCTTTCCTCGAATGGCGAATGGCGCATGGCCTGTCGCTGTCGCGCGCGGCGGAAGAACTTGGCATCTCACGGCGGACCGTGGCCAATTACTCCAATGGCTCGCAGCCCGTGCCCAAGGCGATCCTGCTCGCCTGCAAGGGTTGGAGTGCGGTGCAGACGGAAGCGGCCTAAGCCCGCCCCCTGCTCACAGCCAAAGCCGCCCCTACCAGCACCATCCCGGCAATATCCAGCCCCGAAAGCACCTCGCCAAACGCCAGCCAGCCGTAGATCGAGGCGACCGCGGGCTGGGTCAGCAGCGCGAGGCCCACCACCAGCGGCGGGAAGTATTTGAGCGCAAACACCATCAGCCCCTGCCCGACCAGCTGGCTGAGCACGAACAGCCCCACCACCGGCCCCCACGCCTGCGGCCACACTGGCTCGCCCAGCGCGAGGGCGATTCCCAGCAGCACCGGCGCGCCGAACAGGCTCACCCAGACGAGCAGGCTCCACGATCCGAAAGCTCCGCGTGCGCCCTGCAAGGTCAGCAGGTACACCGCATAGAGCAGCCCCGCAGCGACGCTGAACAGGTCGCCCACCAGCGTCTCGTTCGAAATCTCGAGGCTTCGCCCCATCAGGATCGCCGCGCCGCCAAGCGCGAAGACAATCGCCAGCCACTCCAGCCGCCCGGGCAGCACCCGGTGGACGATGAAGCCCCAGAACAAGAGCACGATCGACCCGGCATTGCCGAACAGCGTCGCATTGCCGAGCCGCGTCATGCCGATGCCGATGTGCCAGCTGGCGAGGTCCAAGGCGAAGGTCACCGCGCCCAAGGCCACTAGCGCGAGGGTCTTCGCCCCCATTCCTGTCAGCCGCTGGCCGTTCGCCCGCGCCAGCAGCACAAGGAAGGGCAGCGCGAGGAACAGCCGCCAGAACCCCGCCGCGACCGGGCCGGTATCCGCCACCCGCACGAACCACGGCCCGATCGCGAGCGCCACGTTGCCCCCGAACAGCGCGAACAGCAGCAGCCACGCCGCGGGGCGCGCGCCCTCTGGAACAACTTCTTCTTGGCCCTCACCCTCATTTTCCATGCTTGCGCCCTAGCCACCTCGTCGCCAAGTGGATAGCCAATCGAAACCTGTTCGAGAGGATATCTTCAGATATGCATGATGCCTTGTTCCAGCCGCTCCAGATGGGCGCGCTCAAGCCCAAGAACCGCATTCACATGGCCCCGCTCACCCGCGGGCGGGCGGCCGAGCCGATGTTCGTCCCCAACGAACTGATGGCGACCTATTACCGCCAGCGCGCAGGCGCGGGCATGATCCTGACCGAGGCGACCGGCATCAGCCGTGAGGGCCTCGGCTGGCCGAGCGCGCCGGGCATCTGGAGCGACGAGCAGACCGAAGCATGGAAGGCCACCACCAAGGCGGTGCACGAAGAGGGCGGCCTCATCGTCATGCAGCTGTGGCACATGGGCCGCATCGTGCATCCCTATTTTCTCGATGGCGAGCCGCCCTTCTCGGCGAGCGCCACCACCGCTCCGGGCGAAGCGCACACGCCCACCGGCAAGTCGCCCTATGCTGAGGCGCGCGAAATGAATCATGAGGACATCAAGCGCACCATCGCCGACTACCGCCGCGCTGCCGAAAACGCCAAGAAAGCCGGCTTCGACGGGGTGCAGCTCCACAGCGCCAATGGCTATCTCGTCGACCAGTTCCTGCGCGATGGCACCAACCTGCGCACCGACGAATACGGCGGCACCCCCGAAAACCGCACCCGCTTCATGCGCGAAGTGCTCGAAGCGCTGATCGACGTGTGGGGCGCCGACCGCGTCGGCATCCGCCTCTCGCCCAATGGCGATTCGCAAGGCACCGATGACAGCAACCCGGCAGCGACCTTCGGCGCGGCGGCAAAGGTGTGCGAAGAACTCGGCCTTGCCTTCGTCGAACTGCGCGAGCCCGGGCCGGAGGGCACCTTCGGCCGCACCGATGTGCCCAAGCAGAGCCCGCTGATCCGCCAGATCTACACCGGCACGCTGATCCTCAATTCGGACTACACCGCCGAGGAAGCGGTCGCCGATATCGAGAGCGGCAAGTGCGACGCGGTGAGCTTCGGGCGGCCCTATATCTCCAACCCCGATCTCGACAAGCGGATCGCGGCGGGCGCGCACTGGAACCCCAACAAGGACGTGCCCAAGAGCTGGTACTTCCCGATCCCCGAAGGCTATGTCGACTACCCGACGCTGGAAGAGGAACAGGCCGAAGCGGCGGAGTGAATTGGCACCTCGGCAGCGTCCGTTTCGGGCGCTGCCGGGGCCACAGCTGTCATCGCAGCGCCGCCACGAGATCGCTCTCGAAGCGCACAGGGTCTTTGCGTCCGGCACGCAGCCTGTCGGTATCGAGCGTGAGGCTGACGCGCCCTTTGGCCATCACGATGCCGCTGTCGCAGAACCCGCAAAGCGTGGTCAGATCGTGAAGCGCGGTGATCAGCGCCAGCCCTTCTGCCACCAACCGGGCGAGCACGGCGCGGACATCGAAGGCCGCGACCGGATCAAGCCAGTTGAACGGCTCATCAAGAATGACGATCGGGCACGGCTTGGCGAAGGCGAGCGCAATGGCCGCACGCTGGCGCATGCCAGACGAGCATTCGCCAGCGGGAATGGCGAGCAGCTCCTTCAGCCCCAGCGCCTCCCACAAGTCCCCGTTCCGCTCATGCTGAACCTCGATCGGATCGCCCGCCAATTCGAGCAATTGGCGCAGGCGCAAGGATGCTGGAAAGTGCTCGATCGGGGGAGCAAAACCGATGGCCTGCGCCCGCGCACCGCGATTCTGCGCGCACTCCTCGCCGAAGACTGCGCAGCTCCCCTGCGCGATCGGTAGCCGCCCGGCGATTGCCCGCAGCAGCGTTGTCTTGCCCGACCCGTTGGCACCGATCACTCCGAACCAGCTGGCAGGCATGACGGCTGCGCTGACATCCTGCACGATCGGCAGCCCGCCGCGGTTGACGTTCAGAGCGGTGATGGCGAGCGCCGCGGTCATGCCAGGAGCCACCTGAAGCCAGCCCCACGCCGGGCAAACCAGATGATGGCTGCGACAATCACCACCGGCCCGAGTGGCGGCGCGGTAAGGCCGGCATAGACGGCAGCGAGGATCACAAGGGCCACGGCCCAGTCAGCGATCAACCGGCTGACGGCACGATAGGCGAAGATGCGCAAGGCCGTCACCACCGGCAGCGCCGCAGCGATGATCGCTGCGACTGTGGCAGACACCGGCTCCTGCCCCAACAGCAGCACGATTGCGAGAGGGCCCAGCAAGCAAAACTGGAGCGGCAGCCAATGGCGCAGCAGCGATGCACCCTCATGCCCCACCAGTGTCATGTAGCGCACGACCCGCGCATCGACCTGCGCCGTCAGCAGGATGACGCCCAATCCATACACCCCAATGAAAACGGCATCGAGGTAATGCGCGGACGGCAAAGCCAGGCTCACCATGCCGACCATCACGGACAGGGCCGCCGCTTTGGTCAGCGAAAGTCGGGTATGGGCCAGAGAGCGAAGGCCTGTGGGCGCAAAGCGGCGCCACCATCTGTGCACATGCTCGCGCAGGAAGGGGAACAGCACACCTGCGGGCAGCCCGCTGCACACCCCCAGCACCATTCCGGGCGGATCGACGAGGCCAAGCACGGCAAGCACGCTCAACCCCAAGGCGGTTCCGGCAAGCGCGAGTGGAACAAGATATGCGATCCCGTCGTCGGCCCGCTGGGCATCACGGGCGAGAACGCCATCGGTGCGATGGAACCACAAGCGTTCGATCAGTGCCTTGGCAAGGAGGGTGGCAAACAGCGACGTGGCACCGAAGACGACCAGCTCGCGCAGGTCATCCGGCAGCGCGGCAAGCCAGGCGCGCGCGAAAAGAGCAAGCAGCGGCACAAGAACTAGAAGCGTCAACCCGTCGCTCACCCGCCTCCGCAGCGCCCGCAAGGCAGACAAAGCTATCGCGGCATCGTGTTTGACAAGAGCAGAGCGCAAGGGTGTTCCAGCAATTCGAGCGACATTTTCCAATGCCGAAGCAGATGATTAACGCCGGATCCTTCGCTGACAACGCCATTCTCGCCAGCTTGAGCCGCCTTCCCGAAAACCGCCCGTGTGCCGCCGTTCACGCTGCACCGTTCGGCGCCTGACGCTTGCTAGCTGCCGGCACACGCTGCGGCGCTGGCTGGCCCGACAGGGCAGGCTATTCCTGCGGCTGATCGCCAGCCGGGGCGGCGGTCTCTGCAGGGGCCTCGGCAGGCACGCCCTCGATGCCCTCAACCGGGGTGACTTCCGGCTGCTCGGCGTCGATATCCTCGCCCACGGTGCGCACCTGACGCGGGGCGAGCGGGGCCTGCGAATCGAGTTGTTCGAGCGGGATCATCGCGTCAGAGATCGATCCGGGGAGCACCTCGCCCGAGGCCGCGCCGCCCTGTTCGGCAGGGGCAGCGGCCTGCTGCTCGCACGCGGCGAGCGCCAGAGGCAGGGCGAGGAGAAGAGCGCGTTTCATCGGCACGCCCTTTTGGCGGCGGCGTCCAGCGCGTCAAGGAAATCCGCCGAGGTTCCGATCAGCGCTGCGTCCCACTCTTCGGCGGACACCTGCAAGCCCAACCGCGCCAGACTGGTCACGCCATATTCGGCGATGCCGCAGGGCACGATCCCGCCGAAATGGGCAAGGTCCGGGTCGAGGTTCACCGAGAAGCCGTGCATCGTCACCCAGCGCCGCACCCGCACGCCGATCGCGCCGATCTTGGCCTCGCTGCCGTCGATGTCCCGCGTCCAGATGCCGACGCGGCCCTCGGCCCGCCAGCTCTCGACGCCGAACGTGGCGAGCGTGGCGATCACCCAGCCCTCGATCGCGTGGACGAAGCAGCGCACGTCCTTGCCGCGTGTCGCAAGGTTCAGCACCAGATAGCCAATCCGCTGGCCCGGCCCATGATAGGTATAGCGCCCGCCGCGCCCGGCCTCGACCACCTCGAAGCGCGGATCGACAAGTTCGGCCGGGTCGGCGCTGGTGCCGGCGGTGTAGACGGGGGGATGCTCGAGCAGCCACACCAGTTCCGCCGCGCGCCCCTCGAACACGGCGGCATTGCGCGCCTCCATCTCCGCCAGCGCGGCGGCATAGGGCACCTGCGCGGTCTCGCGCCGCCATTCGATCGGGAATGCGCCGCCAGCGGCGGGAGCAATGCTTGCCATGGCGCAGCGGTGGGGGCATTGAGCGGCGAGATCAAGAGGGGAATGCGCCAGACCTGCGCGCCCCCGCGATGAAAGGGATCCCGATGCATCACAACAAGCTCGACATGGGCAGGGCATGGACCCACGCGACGGGCATGGTCGGCGCCAACCGCGATCTTGTCAGCGTGCTGGCGGGGGTATTCCTGTTCCTGCCGCTGTTCGTGCTGCTGACCGCGCTTCTGGGGAGCGGCATCGATTTCGGACCCGAGGGCGCCGATCCCGATCCCGAGAAGATCACCGAGCAGATCAACGCGCTGTTGTTCGCCAACTGGTGGGCGCTGCTGCTGGTCGGGCTGGGCCAGATCTGCGCGTCGATCGCGATCCTCGCGCTGCTGGGCGATCCCGGGCGGCCGACGGTGCGCGAAGCGCTCGCCCGCCTGCCGCGCCTGGCGCTGACGGTGCTCGGCACCCAGCTGATGGTGGGGGTTCTGACCCAGCTGCCCTCGCTGCTCGCCCGCCTGCTGCCCGAGCTGGCCGAGGCGGCGGTGAGCCTCGTCATCCTGCCGGTGACGCTGTACCTCACGGTCAAGTTCTCGCTCGCGATCGCGGTGATCGTGCTCGGCGGGCAGCGCAATCCGATCGAGGCGATGCGCCGCTCGTGGCGGCTGACCAGGGCGAATTCGTTCCGGCTGTTCGCCTTCTTCGCGGTGCTGGTGTTTCTGGGGCTGGTGATCGGGCTGATCGTCAGCCTCGTGCTGGGGCTGGTGTTTGCCGCGCTCGGCGAGCGGGTGGCGCTGTTCGGCAACGCGGCCTTCTATGCGCTGCTGATGACGGTGTTCTACACCATCGCCTATGCACTCACGGTGGCGATCTACCGCCAGCTCTCGCAGGCCCCCGCCGAACGGGACGCCGAGCTGTTCGAATAGGGAGCCCGCGCGCGAGCGATGGCCGAGACCGATCCAGCCCTGACCCACACCGAGGCACCCGCCGCCGCCAGCGCCAGCGCCAGCGCAATCCCGCCGTCGCGCATGGCGCTGCTGTTCATGGTGATGCTGGTGACGGCCGCCGGCAACACCGCAATGCAATCGGTGATGCCCTCGATCGGCACCGCGCTGAAGGTCGCGGATGTGTGGATCAGCCTTGCCTATTCGTGGTCGGCGCTTTTGTGGGTGGTGTGCGCCCCGTACTGGGCGCGGCGGTCGGACAAGCGGGGCAGGAAGGCGATGATGGCGCTGGGGCTGGCGGGCTTCATCACCAGCTTCGTGCTGTGCGGTGCGGCCTTGTGGGCGGGGCTGTCGGGCTGGCTCACCGCCTTCTGGACGCTGGTGCTGTTCGCCGCCGCGCGCAGCCTCTACGGCTTTTTCGGGAGCGCCGCGCCCCCCGCGGTGCAGGCCTATGTCGCCTCGCGCACGCCGCGCAGCGATCGCACGCAGGCGCTCTCGCTGATCGCCTCTAGCTTCGGGCTCGGCACCGTCATTGGCCCGGCGCTGGCCCCGCTGATGGTGGTGCCCTTCCTCGGCCTTGGCCTGACCGGGCCGTTCCTCGCCTTTGCAGCCATCGGCGTCGTCGCGCTTGTCCTGCTGCGCCTGCGCCTGCCCGATGACGAGCCGCGCTTCGCCGCACGGGGACAGGCCGCGCCCTATGCCAGTGCCTCGGGTGCCCCCGCAGATCCGGGCGAGACGAGCGAGGCGGAGGACGCCGCCGCTGCCGCCGATACCGAGCCCCCGCGTCTCACCTGGCGCGACCCGCGCCTTCGCCCCTGGGTCTTCGCGGGCCTTGTCGGCGGCCATGCACAAGCGATGGTGCAGGGCATCGCCGGCTTCCTCGTGCTCGACCGCCTCGCCCTGCGCGACACGCCAGACGCAGGCGCGGGGCCGATCGGCCTCGTCCTGATGAGCGGGGCGATCGCGACCCTGCTGGCGCAGTGGGGCCTGATCCCGCGCTTCGACCTCGGCCCGCGCGCTGCGACGCTGTGGGGCATCACCGCCGCCGCCATCGGCACCGCCATCCTCGGCGTTGCGGGCGACCTCCACCTCATTGCCCTCGGCTATGCCGTCGCCTCGCTGGGCTTCGGCCTGTTCCGACCGGGCACCACCGCCGGCACCTCGCTCGCCGTGACCCGCGCCGAGCAGGGACAGGCCTCCGGCATCGTCGCCAGCCTCGCAGGCGCTTCCTACATCTACGCCCCGGCGCTCGGCGTCTGGCTCTACGGCACCTCCGACTGGCTCGGCTTCGGCCTGATCGTCGCCCTGTGCGCCGTGGTGCTGGTGCATGGGTGGTTCAAGCTGCAGGCAGACCGGGACCTAACCAAGGACCGACCTTCGCCCTGAAGCGGTGCTCGGCGGCGCAGCCGCCGCAAGGGCGAACGCCCGCCCGCAGGTGCCCCGTAGCGAAGCGGAGTGAACAGCACCGAGGACGTGCCCGCGGAGGCGGGCACACAAACCTACAATATCTCCAGCACCACATCCTGGGGGCGACACAAACGCACCCCCTTGTCCGTCTCCACCAAGGGTCGCTCGATCAGGATCGGTTCTGCGATCATCGCCGCCAGCACCGTCGCATCGTCTGCTTGCGGCAAGCCCCGCTCCGCCGCGTCCGTGCCGCGCAGCCGCAGGCCCGCTTGCGGTGTCAGCCCGGCATCGCGGTAGAGCTGTGCGAGCTTCTCCGCCGAGGGCGGTGTCTTCAGGTATTCGACCACCGTCAGTTCGACGCCCGAGAGGCTCTCGAGGATCGCCAGCGTCTTTCTCGACGTGCCGCAAGCCGGGTTGTGCCAGATTGTCGCCTTCAGCTTGGCCATATCACTCCCCTTCCCCCGGCACCCGCAGCGCAGGCACCGCCTTGGCGGCATCCTCGGGCGCGATCCCCGGCGCAGGCGCGGCACTCACCCGCTCCTGCCGCGCCGCCACGCGGCCCGCCTGCTCGATCACCTTGACGAGGCGCGGATAGACCCCGCAGCGGCACAGATTGGGCACCGCCTGCTCGATATCGGACTGCGTCGGCGCGGGATTGCGCTGGAGCAGCGCGGCGAGCGAGATCACCATTCCCGGCGTGCAGTATCCGCACTGAATCGCCCCTTGCGCCACCATCGCCTGCTGCACCGGGTGCGAGCGATCGCGGCTCAGCCCCTCGATCGTTGTGATCAGCCGCCCTTCGGCTTCGGCCAGCGTGATCGCGCAGGAACGCAGCGCCACCCCGTCGACCAGCACCATGCACGCGCCCGAGCAGTCCGTTCCGCCCCCGCAGGCCTTGGTGCCGGTGAGGTTCATCGCCTCGCGCAGCGCGTAGAGCAGCGGCATCCTCGGATCGAGGTCGAACTGCACCGGCCGCTCGTTGACGGTCATGCGGGACATGGGCAGGCCTTAAGTGCTCAGCTGCGCCAACTGTCGTCGATCTTGTCGATCCGGCGCTTCCACGCCTCGAAATCGAACAGCCCCGCGCCGCCCTGCCCGCTCATCACGGCAAGGTCACGCTGGTGCACGTCGACCACCGATTGCGGCACCAGCACCGGCTCGCCCATGGAGAGCGTCGCCACCTGAATCTCGCAGGCGCGCTGCAAGGCCCACATCTTGACGAACATGCCTTGAATGGTGCGGTCCATCACCACCGGGCCGTGATTGCGCAGCATCAGGATGGTGTGGTTGCCGAGGTTCTGCACCAGCCGCTCGCCCTCTTCGGCGCGCACGGTGACGCCCTCGAAATCGTGATAGCCGATCTGGCCCTGGAAGTTGCAGGCGTAGAAATTGGTCGGCAGCAGCCCGTCCTTGTGGCTCGCCACGGCCATGGTCGCGGTGGTGTGGACGTGGCAGATTGCGTCGGCACGCCCGCCCAGATGCTTGTGGAAATAGGCGTGCTGGGTGAAGCCGGCCTTGTTCACCATGTAGGGCGAGCCGCCGACATTATTGCCCTCGACATCGATCTTGACGAGGTTGCTGGCGGTCACTTCGGAATAGAGCAGCCCGAACGGGTTGATCAGGAATGTGTCCTTCTCCCCCGGCACCTTCAGCGAGATGTGGTTGTAGATCGATTCCGACCAGCCGAGGTGATCGAAGATGCGGTAGCAGGCTGCAAGGTCGAGCCGCGCCTGCCATTCCTCGGGGCTGCATTCGATATTGGGCTTGAGCTGGGTTGCCATGGCGCGGTTCCTCTCCGTACTTGCTTTGGCCAAGCTATCGCACGCGGAGGGAATGCTTTGCAAGGCGCGAGCCGCCCCGCTAGGCCCTTTGCGAGCATGTCGTCGCCCTCCCCCTCAACCGCCCGTCTGGTCACCGGCAGCATCCCCGGGCACCTCGTGTCGCAGACGCTCCCGGCGGTGGTCGGGGTCGCGGCGATCATGTCGGTCGGGATCATCGACGCCTATTTCATCGGCCAGTTGGGCCCCGCGCCGCTCGCCGCGATCAGCTTCATCTTCCCGGTCTCGGTCGCCTGCACCTCGCTCGGCGTGGGCGTGATGGTTGGGATCAACTCGGTGGTTGCCCGCGCGCTGGGCGAAGGCGATTCCGACAGGGCCGCGCGCCGGGCGAATTTCGGGATCGTCTTCGCCTGCGTCTGCGGGGTGGCGATGGGCTTCGCGCTGTGGCTGCTGATCGATCCGATCTTCGCCGCCATGAACGCGCCCCAACACCTCATGCCGCTGATCCGCGCCTACATGACGCCTTACGCGATCAGCTTTCCGCTGAGCCTTGCGATCATGGGCTTCAACGGGGTCTTGCGCGGACAGGGCGAGGCGCGGCGCACCAGCACGATCTCGATCGCCTATGCCGCCGCGAACTGGGTGTTGAACCCGATCCTGATCACCGGCGCTTTGGGCTTCAAGGGCTTCGGCATCGCGGGATCGGCCTATGCGACCGGCATCGGCTGGGCGGTGGGTGTGGGATGCGCCCTCTGGCTGCTGCGCGGCACGCCGCTGCCGCTGAACCTTGCGCTGCTGCGCAACTGCGATCTTCTGGACAATGCCCGCGCGATCATCAAGGTCGGATTGCCTGCGGCCTTCTCCAACGCGATCAACCCTTTGGGCCTTGCCGTGCTGACCGCGCTGGTCGCCTTGGAGGGCGAGGCGGCGGTGGCGGGCTTCGGCGCGGCGGGGCGCTTGCAGAGCCTTGTGCTCGTCCCGCTGCTGGGCCTGTCGGGCGCAATCGGGGCGATTGTCGGGCAGAACTGGGGCGCAGGGCGTGACGACCGCGCGGCCGAGGCGGTGCGCTATGCCTTCGGCTTCTGCATCGTCTGGGGGCTGATCGTGGCGGGCGCGATGATGGCGGCAGGCGCGAGCCTGGGGCGGGTGTTCACCGATGATCCCGCCGTGGTCGCCGAGTTCGATCTCTACCTCAAGATCGCGGCCTGGGGCTATGCGGGCTTTGGCCTGCTGATCGTCGGCAACGGGATCATGAACGCGGTCGACCGGGCGAGCTTTGCGCTCGGGCAATCGGTGGCGCGGGTGTTTCTGGTGATGCTGCCGGTCGCGCTGGTGCTCCAGCCGGGCATGGGATCGGCGGCGATCTACACCGCCGAACTGGCCGCCAACCTGTTCGGGGCGGTGTCGGCGCTGGTGCTGGTGCGCTACGTCTTCGCGCGCCACGCGCGTATGCGAGAAGCTCGGCGCTAGGGCGTTGTTAACCAACCGTGCCGCATAGCCTCGGCCCGAAAGGGAAACGAGGGCGCGCTTACCGATGGACGACCTGCTGGCGGAATTCATCGCCGAGACCCGCGAGATGCTGGAGGCCACCGGCGGCGAACTCGTCGCGTGGGAGGCCGATCCGGCCGACCGGGCGCGCCTGGATGCGATCTTCCGCTTCGTCCACACTGTGAAGGGCAATTGCGGCTTCTTCGATTTCCCCCGCCTCGCCAGCCTCAGTCACGCCGCCGAGGACGCGCTCGCCGATTGCCGCGCCGGACGCCGTGAGGCCGATGCAGCGCTGGTGACCGGCGTGCTCGCGATCATCGACCGGATCGCGGTGATGATCGACGCGATCGAGGCGGGCGAGGAGTTTCCTGAAGGCGGTGACGAGGCGTTGATCGCAGGCCTTGATGTTTCACGTGAAACAGCCAACGACATGGCAACGGACCCGCAACGGGATGGCGATGACATCGCGGCTGCGCACCCCTTGCACGCCCCCGCCAAAACGCTGCTCGAAACGGGCACGGGCGAGGAAACCGCCACGCCGACGCGGCGCGCCGATGCTGCCGCCCAGCGCACCATCCGCCTGCCCGTGGAACTGCTCGACCGCGTGATGAGCGGCGTCTCCGACATGGTGCTCGCCCGCAACGATCTTGCCCACCGGCTGCGTCAGGCGGGCAACCAGCCGACAATTGACGGGCCGTTCGAGCGCCTCACCACCATCCTCTCCGACGTGCGCGACGCGATCACGCGGATGCGGATGCAGCGGATCGAGACGCTGTTCGGCGCCCTCCCCCGGTTGGTGCGCGACCTCAGCGCCGAACTCGGCAAGCAGGTGATGGTCGATCTTGACGGCGGCGATGTCGAACTCGACCGCGAGATGATCGAGACGATCCGCGATCCGCTCACCCACATCATCCGCAATGCCATCGACCACGGGATCGAAACGCCGCACGCGCGCCTGGAGCAGGGCAAGCGCGAGATCGGACTGCTGGCGATTGCCGCGCGGCAATCGGGCAATACGATCTCGATCGTGCTCGCCGACGACGGGCGCGGGCTGGACGAGGAACGGATCGCCGCCAAGGCCGTCGCCACCGGCCTCGTCACCGCCGCCGAGCGCGCCGCCATGCCGCGCGACAAGATCTTGAACCTCATCTTCGAACCCGGATTCTCCACCGCCGAGACCGTCAGCAACGTCTCCGGGCGCGGCGTGGGTCTTGATGTGGTGCGCCAGAACCTCGAGAAAGTCGGCGGCTCGATCAAGGTCGCGAGCGTCCCCGGCGAGGGCACCACCTTCACGCTCCAGATCCCGCTGACGCTCAGCATCATCGCCGGGCTGACGGTCGAGGCGGGCGGGCAGCGTTTCGCGATCCCGCAGAGCTATGTCGAGGAAATCGTGCAGGGCACGGCCCGCGCGCTCGACCTTACCCGGCTGGGCGAGACCGCACTGGTCACCTTCCGGGGCGTGCGCGTGCCCTGCCTGATGCTGGGCGAGGTGCTCGGGCTGGCGGACGACGAAGCGGCCAAGGAGCCGACGCTGGTGATGCTCCGCCTTGCCAGCGGCGACCTGTTCGCGCTCGCGGTCGAGGGGATCCACAATCACGGCGATCTGGTGGTCAAACCGCTTGCGCCTGCGGTGATGAAGTCGGGGCTTTACGCCGGATCGACCCTGCTCGACGACGGCACTCCGGTGCTGCTGCTCGACGTCGCCAATATCGCCGCTCGGCATCATCTGGTCTCCGACACCCGCACCCGCGTGCTCGGCCCGCTCGCCGATGAAGCCGCGGAGGTCGCCGACGCGGCGGCCCGCGCGATGCTGTTCACCGACTTTGCCGGGCGGCGCTCGGCAGTGCGGCTCGAGCTCGTTCAGCGCATCGAAACCGCCCCGGTCGCCGCGATCGACCGTTCCGCCGCGCGCCCGCGCGTTGTCATCGACGGGCTGATCCTCCCCCTCATCGGCCTGCCCGACACCCCGCTCACCCAGACCCGCGTGCGCCTGCTGCGCCTGTCGGACGGCGCCTGCGAGCTGCTCTATGCGGTGCGCGAGGTCGAGGATGCGGTGGAACTCACCGACACGCTCGCCCCCGTCCCCGAGGACCCGCTGGCCGAGGCGATCACCCTTATCGGCGGCACGCCCGTCACCCTGATCGACGCGCACGAACTCTTCGCCCGCCACGGCGAAGCGCCGCAGGCCGCCGAGCGCCCGCGTTGCACGCTGCCCGATGGCGAATGGGCGCGCACGATCCTCGCCCCACTGGTCGCGAGCGCGGGCTACGACATCGTCGATCCCGCCGAGGCTGGCGAGGCTGCGATCGGGATCCTGTTCGAGGACGTCTACGAAGTTGCCGAGACGCTCGGCGGCCCGCTGCCGTCACGCGTCATCCGCCTGCGCGACCAGCCCGATGCGCCCGCGGGCGCCGAGACCATCTACCGCTACGACCGCGAGGGCCTGCTCGCCGCACTCGCCGCCGCCGCGCGTGCCCCTGCCGGAGAGGCCGCATGACCGAAAAGCTGCTCGTCATTCTCCAGATCGCGGGCCGCCGCTGCGCCCTGTCGGCCTTGGACGTTCGCTCCGTCATCGAGACCGGCGCGGTCACCCCGATTCCGCGCGCGCCATCATGGATCGCCGGGATCACCGCGTTGCGCAGCCAGGCGCTGACCGTGATCGACTGCCGCCGTGCGCTGGGACTGACGGGCGACTGGCCCACTGATCACCGCGCCGCCGTGGTCAGCGAAGGCGGCCATTCCTACGCGCTGCTGGTCGACGGGATCGAGGACATCACCACCGCCGCGGGCGAGGCCGGGCAGGTGCCCGGCGGCTTCGGCGCGGAATGGTCACGCATCGCGCTGGGCATGATCGAGACCATGGCCGGCCCCGCGCTGCTGATCGATCTGCCCGCTCTGCTGGCCGGGCCCGAAGCGCATCGGACCGAAATCGAGGCCGCAGTTTAATCCAATCCTTACCAAATCCACCATAGGTTGCCGGGTGCAACCGCAGGATCGCCCCATGAAAACGTGCCTCATCGTCGATGATTCCCGCGTCATCCGCAAGGTTTCGAGGCATATCCTCGAAACGCTCGGATTCGCCGTAGAGGAAGCCGAGAACGGCAAGCTGGCATTGGACTCCTGTGATGCGGCGATGCCCGATGTGGTGCTGCTCGACTGGAACATGCCGGTGATGACGGGGATCGAATTCCTCGTCGCACTGCGCCAGCGCCCCGGCGGCGACAAGCCCAAGGTGGTGTTCTGCACCACCGAGAACGACGTCGCCCACATCCGCCAGGCGATCCAGGCCGGGGCGGACGAATATGTGATGAAGCCCTTCGATCACGAGACGTTGCAGATCAA
>JACESM010000170.1 GCA_013911835.1 Porphyrobacter sp.
TCGCCGAGGCTGCGCGCGAACACCTCGGTCTTCTCGAACACCGGCATTTCCACCCGGCGGAAGCGGTAAAGTCTCCGCACGCGCTCGAAGGTTTCGACCACGAAGGCGAAGGCCTCGGCATCGGCGCCGAAGATGTCCTGGGTGCCGCGGATGGCTTGCGGGGTCTTCTTGCTCATGGGCGCGCGATTAGGCCCACGCAGCCCCTTTCGCAATCCTGCGGCACCGATTAAAGGCGCGCGCGTTACCTCTCACACGCACCCAACAAAGAGAACAGCCATGCGCATCGACAAGATCCCCACCGGCGTGAACCCGCCCGACGATCTCAATGTGATCATCGAAGTGCCCACCGGGGGCGAGCCGGTGAAGTACGAATTCGACAAGGAGAGCGGCGCGCTGTTCGTCGACCGCATCCTCCACACCCCGATGCGCTATCCCGCCAATTACGGCTTCGTGCCGCACACGCTCAGCCCCGATGGCGACCCGCTCGATGCGCTGGTGATCTCGCGCTCGCCGTTCATTCCGGGCTGCGTGGTGCGCGCGCGCCCGATCGGCGTGCTCAACCTCGAAGACGAGCAGGGCGGGGACGAGAAGCTGGTCTGCGTGCCGGTCAACGAGACCTTCCCCTATTACGCCGACGTGATCGAGACGAGCGATCTGCCGAGTATCATCTTCCAGCAGATCGAGCACTTCTTCACCCACTACAAGGATCTCGAAGCCGAGAAGTGGGTGCGCGTCGGCAAGTGGGGCAATGCCGCCGAAGCGCGGCAGATCACCATTGAGGCGATCGAGAGATACGAGGCGGGGAAGTAAGGTCTTGGCCTCGAAGTCCCTCCCCGTCCTGAAAGGATGGGGAGGTGGCAGCGGCTTCAGCCGCTGACGGAGGGGTCCGGCGCGGAGGGCAGGAATTTACCCCTCCGTCACCGCTACGCGGCGACACCTCCCCATTCCTTCGGAACGGGGAGGGCCTTTCATCAAAACACTTCCAGCAACATCTTGAAGATCAGCGCCAGGCCGAAGGGCAGGCCGATCGCCATCGCCCACAGCGCAGTCACATCGCGGCGGAATTCGCCCGCCAGCGCCGGGTCGGCCGCTTCGGCATCGCTGAGCACCGCCCAGCGCTTTTCGTACCAGCGGCACACCGGGATGATCCCGGCGACCAGCACGACCAGTGCCAGATAGGGCAGCGCGGTCGAGGAGCCCTCGGACAGCGCCTTGACCGTCACGAAGATCTGGAGCGAGGTGTAGGCCAGCAGGCCGTAGGCGACATGGTCGCTCATCGCCTTGCGCCAGTCGCGCTTGCGCAGGGCGGGCACTGCCGCGGCTTGCTTGTCCGATTTCACCATGCGCGCCGCTCCCCAGTGGCCCCTAGTTATGGTCGCAGTATCGCAAAGGTGTCCCGAAGTTGCAATAAGCCGCGCGACGACGCAGGATTGTTGCGCAGCGCGCAAGAGGGGCGGGGCAAGCCGCTCTAATCGCGCGGGGTTCTTCGGCCTGACACCCGATTGCCGCGCGGCTAAGCAAAAATCCTGCCAAACGCACTGCGCCACTTTCCTGTCGCCGCCATGGTGCTAAAGACTCAGGGCATATGAGCACCACAACCCTCTCCGACGCCCCGGGCGAGACCGCCCCAATCCAGCCGACCGGCAGCGGGCTCGAGGTCATCTCGATCGCCAAGAGCTATGACAAGCGCTCCGTGCTGACCGACATCTCATTGAGCGTCGCCAAGGGCGAGGTACTCGGGCTGCTCGGGCCGAACGGGGCGGGCAAGACCACCTGCTTCTATTCGATCATGGGCCTGGTGAAGCCGGATTCGGGCCGCATCCTGATGGACGGCGAGGATGTGACCAAGCTGCCGATGTATCGCCGCGCGATCCTCGGCCTTGGCTATCTGCCGCAGGAAACCAGCATCTTCCGCGGCATGACGGTGGAACAGAACATCGCCTGCGTGCTCGAACTGGTCGAGCCCGACAAGGCCACGCGCGCCAGCGAACTGGAGCGCCTGCTTGACGAATTCGGCCTCACCCGCCTGCGCGAAAGCCCGGCGATGGCATTGTCGGGCGGGGAACGCCGCCGCTGCGAGATCGCCCGCGCGCTCGCCGCCAAGCCCTCGATCATGCTGCTTGACGAGCCTTTCGCAGGCATCGACCCGCTCTCGATCAGCGATATCCGCGATCTGGTGAAGGACCTGAAGCAGCGCGGCATCGGGGTGCTGATCACCGATCACAACGTGCGCGAGACGCTCGACATCGTCGACCGCGCCTGCATCATCTATGGCGGGCAGGTGCTGTTCGCCGGCAGCCCGCAGGAACTGGTCGCCGACGAAAACGTGCGGCGGCTCTATCTCGGCGAGAGCTTCACGCTCTAACAATGGCGCTAGGCCCACGCCTTGATCTGAGGCAGTCGCAATCGCTGGTGATGACGCCGCAATTGCAGCAGGCGATCAAGCTGCTGGCGGCCTCCAACCTCGAGATAGAGACCTTTATATCCGAGGCGCTTGAAGCCAACCCGTTGCTCGACACCGGCGGGCCTTCCGATCCGGGCGAGCCTGAGCGCATCGAAATCGCCGCCCCCGCAGGCGAAGGCGCGACCGCCGATCAGTTGATGCTCGCAGGAGGGGGTGAGGGCGATGCGCCGCTCGATCTCGGATCGGTCGACCGCGATTTCGACACCGGCGACGGCGCGGGGCCATCGATGCGCGATGCCGAATGGGGCGCGGCCGCCAGCGGCTCGGGCGGCGACTTCGACGACATGCCCGACTGGGAGCAGCTGCGCGCCGCCGACATCACGCTTGCCGAACACCTCGAAGGCCAGATCGGCGCCGTTGCCAGCGATCCGCAGACCGCCTTCATCGCGCGCCACATCATCGGCCTGCTCGACGAGGCGGGCTATCTCACCATCCCACTGGAGGAAGTGGCCGATGATCTCGGGGTCGACATCTTCGACGCCAAGGCGGGATTGCGGCTGGTGCAATCGCTCGACCCCTCGGGCGTGGGCGCGCGCAATCTGGCGGAGTGCATCGCCATCCAGGCGCGCGAGGCGGACCGCTATGACCCGTGCATGAAGGCGCTGATCGACAATCTCGATCTGGTGGCGCGCGGGGAAGTCGAGCGATTGAAGCGCCTGTGCCGCGTAGATGACGAGGATTTCGCCGACATGCTGCGCGAGCTGCGCAGCTACAACCCGCGCCCCGGCCTCGCTTTCGCACCTGCCGAGACCGGCACGGTGGTGCCCGATGTTCTGGTAGCTGCCAACGCGGGCGGTGGCTGGGACATTGCGATCAACGAGGAAACCCTGCCCAAGCTGATCGTCAACCGCGGCTATTATGTCGAACTCAATGCGGGCGCGACCAACAAGGAATCGCAAGGCTGGCTCAAGGAGAAGCTGGCCGATGCGCACTGGCTGATCCGCGCGCTCGACCAGCGGCAGAAGACCATCCTCAAGACCGCCGCGGAAATCGTGAAGCAACAGGACGGCTTCTTCCGCCGCGGCGTTGCCGAACTGCGACCGCTCACCTTGCGCGAGGTCGCCGAGCAGATCGGCATGCACGAAAGCACCGTCAGCCGCGTCACCAGCAACAAATATCTCGCCTGCGCGCGCGGGACGTTCGAGCTGAAATACTTCTTCACCAGCGGCGTGGCCTCGGCGGACGGCGAGGGCGCCTCGAGCGCGGCGATCAAGGCCCGGATCAAGGCGCTGATCGACGCCGAGACGGCGAAGAACATCCTCTCCGACCAGCAGCTTGCCGAAATGCTCCAGAAAGAGGGCTTCGATCTCGCCCGGCGCACCGTGGCCAAATACCGCGAGGCTATCGGTCTGGGATCGAGCGCGGAAAGGCGGCGGGCCAAGAAGCTCGCGGGGGCTTCTTAGCATTTTCCCTCAGGCGACGGGCTAATCCTAAACCCCTAGCCTCGCTTCGATTTCGCGCCCGTCCGGGGTGTGACTCGAAAGACTCACCTCAAAAAGTTAACGACCTAAACTTCTTATTAACCTTTTTTGGTGAGAAGTGGCGTGGTTAACAGGCGACAACCTCTCCTAAGCAGGGGTTACCAGGGGTAAGACAGGGGACTAAGATGCGTGTTCTGCTGATCGAAGACGAACCGACCACTGCCAAGGCGATCGAGCTGATGCTCACGACCGAGGGCTTCAACGTCTATTCGACCGACCTCGGCGAAGAGGGTTTGGACCTCGGCAAGCTCTATGATTACGACATCATCCTGCTCGATTTGAACCTGCCCGACATGCATGGCTATGACGTGCTCAAGAAGCTGCGCGTCGCCAAGGTGCAGACCCCGGTGCTGATCCTTTCGGGCATCAGCGAAATGGATTCGAAGATCCGCAGCTTCGGCTTCGGCGCTGACGATTACGTCACCAAGCCGTTCCACCGCGAAGAACTGGTCGCCCGCATCTATGCCGTGGTGCGCCGTTCGAAGGGCCACTCGCAGTCGGTCATCCGCACCGGCAAGCTCGCCGTGAACCTCGACGCCAAGACGGTCGAAGTCGACGGCAGCCGCGTGCACCTCACCGGCAAGGAATATGCGATGCTCGAGCTGCTCTCGCTTCGCAAGGGCACCACGCTCACCAAGGAAATGTTCCTCAACCACCTCTATGGCGGGATGGACGAGCCCGAGCTCAAGATCATCGACGTGTTCATCTGCAAGCTGCGCAAGAAGCTGTCGCTGGCCTGCGGCGGGGACAACTACATCGAGACCGTCTGGGGCCGCGGCTACGTGCTGCGCGACAGCGAGACCGAGGTCGAAGCGGCGTAATTCGTTGCGAGGGCGCCTCCGCGCCCTCGTCCTCGGTGCTGATCCGAGCCCTTCGGGCTCGGGCACCTGCGGCTCGCGCTGTGCGCTCGCGGCCCTTCGGGCCGGGTCGCCGCAATGAAGTGAAATTGGACGCTCGGGGTGGTCATGCCCCGGGCGTTTTTCTATGGGCGCCCTATGACGGCATTCAAGGAAGGCGACCCGACCACCATCGCGCGGCTCTATGGTCGCTCGGTCGGCAAGAAGCTGCGCACCTATCAGCAGGGGCTGGTCGACAACCTCCTGCCGCAGATCGCCGTGCCTGCCGAGGGGCCGGTGACCTCCGAGAGGCTGTTCGGCGATGACCGCCCGATGCATTTCGAGATCGGCTTCGGCGGGGGCGAACATCTCGCCTACCGCGCCGACCTCCTCCCCGATCACGGCTTCATCGGTGCCGAGCCCTTCGTCAACGGGGTGGCGCAGGCGCTGACGCATGTGGCCGACCAGCGGCTCGCCAATATCCGCCTGCATCATGGCGACGCGCTCGAAGTGCTGGCCCGCGTGCCCGATGGAGCGCTAACGATGCTCTACCTGCTCCACCCCGACCCCTGGCCCAAGGCCCGCCACGCCAAGCGCCGGATGATGAACGACGGCCCGGTGCGGCTGTTCGCGCAGAAGCTGAAACCGGGGGCCGAGTTCCGCTTCGGCACCGACCACGCGGTCTACCTGCGCCACGCGCTGATGGTGATGCAGCGCCACACAGACCTGTTCGAGTGGGTGGTGGAGAAGCCTTCAGACTGGCAGGTGAGGCCGTCAGGCTGGCCCGAGACGCGCTACGAACACAAGGCGCGGACCGTGTATGGGCATGAGGTGTGGTACTTCCGGTTTCGGCGGCGGTAACGACACAAACTGAGCGAGAGGGGAGCAAGCATGAACAAGGTCGGTATGATCATCGCGGCGCTGTTCCTGCTGGCTGGCCTCGGTTGTTTGGGCGCTGCATGGGATCAGGTCGATACGGATCACGCTTTGGCAGCAAAAGGGGCTCGCGCGGAAGGCACTGTGGTCGAGCTCGGGAGGTTCAGAATCACTAAGGGCAGGATCAGGTACCGGTCGATCATAGAATTTCCGGATCAGGCGGGCAATCGGCAGCGGTTCACCAGCGCTGCGGCCACCCGCTCTCCCGGCCATCACATCGGGCAGCGCGTCCCGGTGATCTTTGATCCCGCCAACCCTGCCGACGCGGTGATCGACAGCTTCTCCGAACGCCGTCTTGCCAGCCTGATCTACGGTTTCCTTGGCAGCGCTTTCACACTGCTCGGCGGTGCCGTTCTGTTTGGTGCCTTGTGGGGGCGTGATAAGGTGCTGAAACGGGACAAATTCGGTCGCAGACTGCGCAGAGACTGAGCGCGCGTCGCCGGGATGCGGCGCGCGCGGGGAATACTCACCCCACAACCCCCGCGCCCGCCAGCACTGCCAGCGTCAGCACATCGGGAACGCTCGCGGTCATCGGCACGATCTGGACCGGCTTTTCCACCCCGATCATCATCGGCCCGATGGTGGCGTTGCTCCCCAGCTCGCGCAGCAGCTTGGCCGAGAGGTTCGCCGATTGCAGCCCCGGCATGATCAGCACATTGGCCGGGCCCGACAAGC
>JACESM010000171.1 GCA_013911835.1 Porphyrobacter sp.
CAGGCTAGCCTTGATACCGGCGGAAATGTCCACGCGCGTGCAATCCTCTTGCGAAGCTTCATAAGGAAGTATGCTTGGGCCTCGGGATCGGCGCACGCACAAGGGTGCCCCGCTAAGGTTGGCGCGCGCCTAGCAATTGATTCTGGTTCCTGCAAGCCACGAGGGGGGGGAATTGTGCAGGTGCGAAGCGGGGAGGGGGCCTTATCCGGTGCAGCCGCCCGAAACCGGGCCAGCTGAAGTGACGGTCTCCCCGCTCATTATCCTGCGCACGATCTGGTTGATCGCCGCGCTGGTGCGCTTGCCGGAGGCGTCCCAGTCGGCGGCGTTGTCGGGATCGGGAGTCTTCCCGTCCGGTCCGAGCCAGGCGTCATGCGAGGCCTGTTCGACCGCCTGCGCTTCGGTGGCGGTGCACAGGCGGGTGTCGAGTGTTGGATCGCTGACCCCGTTGGCATGATATCCTGTCACGACGCAGATTTCGCCGGACTTGGTGCGGAAACACTCGGTTTCGGTGGAGACGGGCGCGCAAGCGGTGGCATCCCCGCCAATCGAGGGGCCTGTTGTGGCGGCCCTGAATTCCTTCCAGCACCCAGCCTCAGCGCTTTCGCCTTTTGCGCGGGTGCATAGGCAAGCATTGGAAGCGAGAGCCTGAAGCCGGGCGGCATCTGCCCGGCTGGCAACCGGCGGCGGTACTGCGGGCTCCGGCCTGAAGGAATAGCCCAAAAATGCCCAGCCGCCGGTCAGTAAGGCCAACACGCTCACGATCATTGCGATCCACCGCTTTCGGCTCACTTCCCCGCGCTCTTTGCCGTGCAGCTATAGACCAGCCGTTCGTTGGGCCGCTCGGGCAGGCCTGCGATCAGGGTGGACTGCTGCTCGCCCAAGGTGCGTGCCGCCTCGCTCACCCCGCAGGCCGGCGGTGTGTAGGCGCCCCGCGCGGTGCGCGCGGCGGCGAGCGCTTCCTGGCCGAGCAGATAGCGGTCGGTGCGCAAGGTGCGGGTGGCCGGATCATAGGTGTTGACCGCCACCGCAGCGTCATCCGCGGCGGCGAAGACGCGCGCCCATTCGCCGCCCTTGCCGAGGCCATATTGCGTGCGCCCGTTGACGCAACCATCGGCCGACCATTCGAAGGCGACGTCATCGGTGCGCGCGGCAGTGACGCGGCTGCGTTCGGGGACGAGGGTGCAGATCAACGCGCCCTCGGCCGCGTCCGAGGTCTTGCCCGCGCCGTCAGGCTTGCCGCTGCCGCCCCCGGCCTGTTCAACCGCTGCTGCGACCCGGTCCTCGATCTCGGCGAGGCCCGGGCGGGTGAACCACAGCAGCAGCGCCGCAGCGAGGGCCCCCGCCGACACCGCGCCAAGGGTCCGCACATGGGTGCGCCGGGCCTCGTCCCCGCGCCACACGAAGGCGGCATAGCCCGCGCCGATGCAGGCGAGCAGCGCGATCAGCGCCAGCGCCACGCGGTTCTCGCGCGCCTCGATCACCTCCATCTGCGCGGTGAGGCGGGCGGTCTCGCGCACTTCGCGCAAGGTTTCCGAACGCTCCTCGAGCGCGGCGCGTGCCTTGCTCTGCTCGGCTTCGAGGCGCTGGCGTTCCTCGGCGTTCAATTCGTCGATCGAGCGGCAGGGGAGGGCGTTGACCACCGGCTCGACCTTGTTGCTGCGCAGGAAGGGCAGCAATTCGCGCAAGGAGACCGCGAAATAGAACTCGCCGTCGCCGCTCTCGGCATCGGCGCTGAAGGAGTTGACCCCGATCACCCGCCCGCATGGATCGAGCAGCGGCCCGCCCGAATTGCCGCGCGCGATGGGGGCGGTGTGGAGGATCGTGTCGAACTGGCGCGATGGGCGCTCGCCCGACAGGAAGCCGCGCGACTTGACCGGCGGCTGGGCGCGGAAGATGTCTGATATATCAAGGCCTTGCGCGAGATCGACATTCATCGGATAGCCCACCGCCGAAACCTCGCCGAGATTGCCGGTGTTGCCCCCCGCCAGCGCCAGCGGGGGCAGGCGCAGCGATCCGCTCGCGATTTCTAGCAGGGCGAGGTCGTTGCGCGGGCTCACCGCCACCACCCGCGCGAAGGCACCGCCCGCGCCTTCGGAGGGGACGATCCCGATCCGCAGCGTATCGTCCTGCACCGCCTCGGCCACGACATGCGCATTGGTGACGATCCGCGTCGCCGAGACGGCAAAGCCGGTACCGTGGCTGACGGGGACGGGCTCGCCGCCATTTGCGCCTCTGGCCTCGCCGATGATCACCACCCGCACCACGCCGCGCGAGGCCGCATCGACATCGCCCGGATCGGCGGCGAGCGGGCCGCTCCGCAGCACCCCGAGCAGCACCGCAATCGCGCACAGCAGCACGGCGATCAGCCGGAGGCGGGGGGTGATCCGCAGGCGGGCAGGGTGCATCACCAGAAAATCCTTGAACAGGGAGGAATAGCTGCAATGACAGCGGCCGGAGAGGTGATCTAACCAAAGCAAACGGGGGCAGCAATGTTCGGCATGCGTTATCTGACACTGGCGCTCGCGGCGCTGGCGCTGGCGGTGATGCCGGGCGGGGCGACGGCGCAGAACAGGCCGCAGAGCAAGCCGCAGCACCGCTTCACGGTGGGCGGCAAGGCCTTCACCATTCCCGTGCCGCAGGGCTACTGCCTGCCCTCGGGCGCCACGGTGGCGCTGGCCGAGAAGATCGCCTCGCTCGACACGATGAACCTCACCCACGCCAATCTCGACCGCTGCGGCACCTTTGGCGAGGATTACGTGCACATCAAGTCGCCGCGCAAGTCGCAGCCCGTGACGATGCCCCGCGCGCAGTTCCTCGGCCTGATCGCGCGCGAGCTCCAGACCACTGCCGGCCAGCAGCTTGTCGATCAGGCGATCGAGAACGCCGGGCGCGACGTCGCCAAGGGCACGAACAACGAGATCCAGCTCGACAACGCCGTGCCGCGCTTTGTCGGGCAGGACGACATGTGCGCCTATATGGCGCTGGTCAGCGACGTGGTCGGCGCGCAGGGCGCCATCAAGATCCGCGGGGTCATCTGCATGACGGTGGTGGGGGCCGAATTCATGAACGTCAACGCCTATGCGATCGAGGGCAGGGGCACCACCGAGGCGCAGCTCAAGGCCCGGGTGCGCGAAATCGCGCTCTCGATCGCCGGAGCCTGAGCGGGCTTGCGACATTGAGCGCAAGGCCGCAGGCTGCGGCGGGCGGGCGCGCGGTGTAGCTCTTTCCCTGCAAGGTCATGCAAGGGAGCAAGCAATGTTTCACGTGAAACATTTAGAGAACATCTCCGACGAGGAGCGCTGGCAGGCGATGCTCGCCAAGGACCGGCGCTTCGACGGGGCCTTCGTCACGGGTGTCCATTCGACCGGGATCTACTGCCGCCCCTCGTGCCCCGCGCGCGCGCCGCATCGCAAGAACGTGCGCTTCTATCGCACCCCCGAAGAGGCGGCGACGGCCGGGCTACGACCCTGCAAGCGCTGCTCGCCGAACACGCAAAGCGCGGAGGAAGCCTGCGTGCTGGCTGCAATTGCCGCGATTCGGGATCGGGGGGCAATGACGCTCGACGAATTGGCCGATCTTACCGGTTATACTCCCACCCATTTTCAACGCCTGTTCAAGCGCACAACCGGGCTATCACCGACGCAATACGCGCGCGCGCTGCGACAACAACGTGTGCACGAGGCGCTGACGAGTGGGCAACGGGTGACCGACGCCCTCGCGCTGGCAGGCTACGCTGGGCCGGAGCAATTCTACACCGAAACGAAAGGCAGGCTGGGCATGCGCCCGAGCGATTGGACAAGGGGCGGGGCGGGCCGCGTGATCCACTGGGCGGTGCTGGCGACCTCGCTCGGCGACATGCTGGTGGCCGCGACCGAGGTGGGGGTGTGCTGCCTTGCTTTCGGCGAGGGCGAAGCGGAATTGCGGGCAAGGTTCCCGCGGGCCGAGATCGTGCCTGCTGGCGAGGATTTCCGCGCGCTGTTTGAGCAGGTGGTGCAAGCGGTCGAGCAACCCGGCCCGGGCAGCGCCGCCATCCCGCTCGACGTCCACGGAACCGCCTTCCAGCAGCGCGTATGGGAAGAACTGCGTCGCATCCCCCACGGCGAGACGCGCAGCTACGGCGAGCTGGCGGCGGCTCTGGGTAACCCCAAAGCCAGCCGTGCGGTAGGCGGGGCCAACGGGGCGAACAACATTGCGGTGCTGATCCCCTGCCACCGCGTGATCGCCAGCGACGGGACGCTGGGGGGCTATGCCTATGGGCTGGCGATCAAGGCGGAGTTGCTGCGGCGGGAGAGGGCGTGAGTTACATGATGAAGGCGGGCAGACGTAATGCGCCAAAGTGCGTCATGCGCGTCGTTCGATCACATTGAAGAGGTCGGAGGCCTTTTTCGCCAGATCAGTATCAATGCTGTCGCTCAACGCGATCGCTTCAATGCGGTCGCGCAAGGCGTCGGATTTGTAGAATTCCGAGACGCTCGCTTCGTCGTCCTTCTTCCAGAAGGCGGTCGTCCAGACGTAACCATATGCGTCATACCCGTCGCACCAATCCTGCCACAAACGCCCGACGATTTCTTCGTCAGGCATCGCGAGCACCTGCGTCTGCAGATCACTCAGCTGCCAGCCACCGCGCCGGAACATGCACAGGGTATCGTCAAGCGAGTGATGACGCGACGTGACCGTGTTCAGGAAATGGCGCTGGAACCGGTCGAGCACGCTCCATTGCGCCGCAGACCAATGCCCGGGGTTGCCGGTATCGAACGGCGAAAGGGACAACTCGATGCCGACGACATAGGGCTCCTCGCCCAAGGCGATCACTTCGAGAGTGCGGGGTAGGAGGTAGGACCAGATATGCTGGTTGACGCCGCCTTGCGGGAAAGCCGAACCGAACCATGTGCTGAGATATGCGAGGGGAAGTTCGGCAATATCCGGCCGGAAGAAATCCGCCGCCATCGCCTTGGGCATGCAGCATTCGGTGCAGACGTCGACGTCCTGAGGCTTGGGTCTTTCGAAGACGCGGTAGGCTTCCGCGATGAGAGCGAAGAAGGGGTGGCCCGGAGGCATTTTCGCCCCGGGTTCGGCCTGCTTGCCTTGCCGTTTCCACCCCATGCCTGTCCTCAATCCAGCTTAGGCGGCATCCCAGGCTCGCACTTGGCCATGGCGCGCTGATACGCCGGGCGCTCGCCGATGCGCTTCAGGTATGCCTTGAGATTGGGCAGGTGGTCGATCCCCATCCCGCTCATTGCGCGGCTGGTGGTGAGCTGGAAGCCCATCATGATGTCGGCGGTAGTGAGCTGCGAACCGCCGAAATAGTCCGCCTCGCCCAGACGCTTTTCCACGATCGCCCAGCCCTTCGCCACGCGGTCCGCAACGAAGGCGGGAAGCTCGGTCGCGCCCATGAACTGCGCCACCAGCGCCATCATGCCGTTGGTCATGAAGGTCGCGTTGGCCCAGTGGTAGTAGAACAGGTGGTCGGCATAGTCCGGGTGGTCCGCGCCCGGCACCAGCGGCGTGCCGGGGGCGTATTTCGCCACGATGTAGTCCATGATCGCCCCGCTCTCGCCAAGCACGAAGTCGCCGTCGGTAATGACCGGGGCGATGCCCATCGGGTGGAGCGCCTTGTATTCGTCGGGCGCGAGGCGGTTGTCGGTGCGGCGGTTGTAGAGCTTCAGGTCGTATTCGATCCCCAGCTCCTCCGCGAGCCAGACGATGCGTTCGGATTGCGACAGGCGCAGGTGGTGGATGGTCAACATGGCTCGCTCCCCCTCAGTTGGCTTTGGCGTTCTTGGCCCAGCCTTTGCGCGCCGGGGTGAGGCTGTCGAGGAATTTTTCGGCCGTTTCGAGATATTCGCGCTGCTTGGCCTCGCCCATCTTGTCCCACGTGGCATAGATCCGTCCGATGCGGTGGTTGCTCTCCAGCCGCGCGCGGTTCCGCTCCATGAAGTGCCAGTAGAGCGGGTTGAAGGGGCATGCCTTGGGCCCGGTCTTCTCGGCGACCTTGTAGCGGCAGCCTTTGCAGTAATCGGACATCTTGTTGATGTAATTGCCGCTCGCCGCATAGGGCTTGGTCGCGAGCCTGCCGCCGTCGGCATAGAGCACCATGCCCGCCACATTGGGCAGCTCGACCCACTCGAAGGCATCGGCATAGACCGCGAGATACCAGTCGGCGACTTGGCGCGGATCGATCCCGGCGATCAGGCAGAAATTGCCGAGCACCATCAGCCGCTGGATGTGGTGGGCGTGGGCATCCTCGCGGGTGGTGCGGATGCAGTCGGCAAGGCAGCGCATGTCGGTCTGGCCGGTCCAGAAGAACTCCGGCAGCGGGCGATCTGCGCCCAATTCGTTGGCATCGGCGAGCCCCGGCATCTGGTGCCAGTAGAACCCGCGC
>JACESM010000172.1 GCA_013911835.1 Porphyrobacter sp.
CATCCCCTTGAAAAGCAAAGCGGCGGGAAACCCGAGGGTCTCCCGCCGCCATGTGCCCGAAGGGCGTGCGATCAGAACTTGGCGGTCACTTCCACCCCGTAGAAGCGCGGTTCGCCGGGGATGAAGGTCGGGACGCCGAAGGCCCCGCCGGTGTTGCCCGCGTCGAGCAGGAAGTCTTCACTGAAGGCGTTGCGGATGAAGCCGGCGATCTCATAGCGGTCCTCGGCAAAGCTTACCCCGGCGCGCGCGTTGACCAGCGTCACCGGCCCCTGGCTGAGCTGCGCGGTGCTGGGCACCTGGAAGAAGATCGTGCTGCGGTGGGTGATCGTCGGCGTCGCGAAGAAGCGCGCTCCGCCGAAGTCGTAATCGACCGTGAACCCGCCCGAGGCCTGCCATTCGGGCTGCAGGCGGAAGCGCGATCCGGCAAGGTTGCCGTTGCCCGGATCATTGTCGATCTGGGCATCGATATAGTTGAAGTTGCCGAACACGTTCAGCCAGTCGGCCAGATCGACCGCCAGTTCGCCCTCGACCCCGAGGTTCTTCGCGCTGCCCGCGCTGGCGGTGATGAAGAAGCCCGGACGGTCCGGATCGGGGACGGACACCTGGAAGTTGTCATAGACCTGGTAGTAGACGCCCAGCGCCGCCGAGACCGGGCCGGTCGAAAGCTTGATCCCGCCTTCGTAGTTCCAGACGATTTCCTCGGCCACGTCGAGGCGGTTGGCGATCACTGCGGCTCCGTCGCGAGCGGCGTTGATCTGCACCACCGGCGAACGGCGGCCCTTGGAGATGGTGGCGAAGACATTCACATCGTCGGTGATCCGGTAGAGCGCGTTGAAGCGCGGCAGCACCGCCTGGAATTCGTCATCGCCGGACAGGACACGGCCGCCGGTATTGATCCCGCCCGGGATCAGGGGCGCACCGGTCAGCACGCTGTTCGGAATATTGTTGGAGAAACTGGACCGGCGATATTCGTCGAGGAAGCGGACACCGGCGGTCAGTTCAAGCGACTCGGTCGGGATCCAGGTTGCATCGAAGAACACCGAATAGGCCTCGTTGCGACCCCGGTTTTCGAACAGGAGCGCGCTGTAGGGGATGTTGGTGGCGCCCAGCGCAGGCACGCTGCCGTCAGGGGCCACACACAGCTGGCGCGGGCTCGCGAACAGGCCGCCGAGGCAGGTCAGGAACACGCCTTCCTCGGTCGCGAAGGGCACGTTCTGGAGGCCGTCCTCGATGAACAGGTTCCAGCCCGCGCTGGCCCGCAGCGTGTCGCTGGCATAGGCGAAGCGGCCTTCGTGGCTGAACTGCCAGCCCTGCGCCAGTTCGGTGAATTCGAGGAACGGCGCGGCGCTGCCGTCAGCATCGAACACCTCGCGGCTGTCGAATTCGCGGTAGCCGTTGACGGTGGTGAAGCTCCAGTCATCGGCGAACTGGTATTCGGCGGTGATGTTGAGGTCATAGACCTCGCGGTTCAGGCCCAGCTGGTCATCGCCCAGCGCCGCTGCACCCGCCGGAAAGCCGCCGAGATTGGCGTTCTCGAACGCGTTGGCCGCGCCGCCCGGTGCCCCGGCAAAGGCCGGGAAGGTGCCCGAAATGAACGGCGTGCCGCCGTTGCGCTGCTGGTCATAGGTGCCGATGATGTCGAGCGTGAAGGCGTCCGACGGGGTGAAGCGCAGCGAGGCGCGCAGGCCGAGCTGGTCCTGCGCGTAGAGTTCCTCTTCCTGATTGGGGTTGAGGTTCTCGACATAGCCGTCGCGCGTGCGCCACTCGCCCGCGATGCGCGCGGCGATGGTGTCATTGCCGATGTTGACGTAGCCGCCGACCAGCGTCTGGTTGAAATTGCCGTAGCCGCCGCGCACTTCGGCCGAGAAGCCGGGGCGCGGCTTGGCCGAGACGAGGCTGATCGCGCCGACAGCGCTCGCCGTGCCGAACAGGGTGGCCTGCGGCCCCTTGATCACTTCGACGCGCTCGAGATCGTAGATCGCCTGATACGAGCCGCGCGAGCGCGAGATGTCGACGCCGTTGTAATAGAGTGTGACGCGCGGGCCTTCCTGCGCCGAGCCGCTGTCCGAAGTGATGCCGCGGATCACGACGCCGGGGTTGTTGGCGCTCTGCTCCTGAATCAGCAGGCCGGGGGTGTAGTAGGACAGCTCGTCAAGATCGGTCACGCCGAGCTCGCGGATGCGCTCGCCGGCCACGGCCGAGATGGTGATCGGCACGTCGAGCGCGCGCTGCTCGATCTTCTGGGTGGTGACGATGATTTCGTTGCCCGAGGTGGTATCGTCCTCGGCGGCGGCGGTATCATCCTGCGCGAAGGCCACCTGCGGCGCAGCGGCAAGGGTCGTGGCGAGCGCGATCAGCGAAGCGCGCGTGAAGCGGGTGCGAAGCATAGGGGAAGGCCCTTATCGGTGGAGAGAGGCCTTGCCCGTGACACCGCATGGTGACGTTGCTGCGACGCAGCAATGAAGGCTGCGTGACGGGGGATTTACAGTTTCGGGGCGTTGCAAATTTGCATCTTCTTGCGGGGCATGAGTCCCTCCCCGTTGCGCAGCAATGGGGAGGTGGCGCGCGCCTCAGGCGCGTGACGGAGGGGGAAGCGGCAAGGGGCAGACCCCTCCGACCGAGGCCTGCGGCCTCGCCCACCTCCCCATCCGCGGTGCGAACGGGGAGGGACTACGCGCTACGCCGCAGGTCTTCCGCGTGAAAAATCAGATCGGGTTGCCGTCGGAATCGCGGAAGATCTCCCGACGGCCGACATGGTTGGCCGGGCCGACGAAGCCGTCTTCCTCCATCCGCTCGATCCACTTGGCGGCGGTGTTGTAGCCCACGCCCATCTGGCGCTGGAGCCACGAACCGCTCGCCTTCTGGTTCTCGAACACGATCTGGCAGGCCTGGCGGTACTTGCGCTCCTCGGGGTTGTCCGAGGCGGTGAGGTCGTCGTCGAAACCGAAGCCGCCGAAGCTGTCCTCCGGCTCTTCGGTGACGGCATCGACATAGGCGGGCGCGCCTTGCCCGCGCCAATGCACGGCGACCGCCTCGACCTCCTCGTCCGAGACGAAGGGCCCGTGGACGCGCACCATCGCGCCGGTGTTGGGCTTGTAGAGCATGTCGCCCTTGCCCAGCAGCTGTTCGGCGCCCTGTTCGCCAAGGATCGTGCGGCTGTCGATCCGGCTGGTGACCTTGAAGCTGATGCGGGTCGGCAGGTTCGCCTTGATGACCCCGGTGATGACGTCGACCGAAGGGCGCTGGGTCGCCATGATGAGGTGGATGCCCGCCGCGCGCGATTTCTGCGAGAGGCGCTGGATCAGCACTTCGATCTCCTTGCCCACCGTGACCATCAGGTCGGCCAGCTCGTCGACGATCAGCACGATCTGCGGCAGCGGCTGGTAATCGAGCTGTTCTTCCTCGAACAGCTGCTCGCCGGTTTCGGGGTCGAAGCCGGTCTGCACCCGGCGCCCGAGCGGTTTGCCCTTGGCGATCGCGGCCGAGACCTTCTCGTTGAAGGAGTTGATGTTGCGCGAAGAGATCGCGCTCATCATCCGGTAGCGCCGCTCCATCTCCTCGACCGCCCATTTCAGCGCGCGCACCGACTTGGCAGGCTCGGTCACCACGGGGGAGAGCAGGTGCGGGATGTCGTCATAGACGCTGAGTTCGAGCACCTTGGGATCGATCAGGATCAACCGCAGTTCGGCCGGGGTGAAGCGGTAGAGCAGGCTCAGCAGAATGACGTTGAGCCCGACCGACTTGCCCGAGCCGGTCGTCCCCGCCACCAGCAGGTGCGGCATCGCGGCAAGGTCGGCGATGATCGGTTCGCCCGCGATATCCTTGCCGAGGATCACCGGCAGGTTGCCCTTGGCATCGGCGAAGGCGGCGGCCGCGGCGAGCTCCTTGAGCATCACCACCTGACGGTCCTGATTGGGCAGCTCGATGCCCATCACCGTGCGCCCCGGGATCGGCGAGACGCGCGCGGAGATCGCGCTCATGTTGCGGGCGATGTCTTCGGCAAGGCCCACCACACGGCTGGCCTTGATGCCCGGCGCCGGTTCGAGCTCGTACATCGTCACCACCGGGCCGGTGCGCACCGCGGTGATCTCGCCCTTTACATTGAAATCGTCGAGCACGTTCTCGAGCAGCCGCGCGTTGCGTTCCAGCGCCAGCTTGTCGAGCTTGGGGCCCTTGTCGACCGGAGGCTCGGCCAGCAGGTCGAGGCTCGGGAGAGTGAAGGGCGCGAACATGTCGCCCTGCGCGGTCTTGCCGGTGGCGGCGCGCTTGGGCGGGGCGGAGGGGTCGCTGATCTCAGGCGCGCGGCGCGGGCGTTCCTCGGCGATGGGTGCGGGTGCGGTATCGCCCTTGGCGGCGCGGCGCGGGCGGGCGGGGGCGTCTTCGTCCTCGTCATCCGCATCGAACCCGTCGGCAAAAGCGAGGGCGTTCTGCTTGCGGCCCGGCAGCGGCAGGCGGCGCATCAGCCCTGCGAGCGAGCCCCCGCCGAGGAATTCGGGCAGGCTCATCAGCACCCGCCAGTCGATCGCGAAGATCCGCGTCAGCAGCGCGACGCCCACGCCGAGGCAGGTCAGCGCAAGGCCGAGGATCACCCAGCCCTCCGCCGCCTCACCGAAGCGCGCCGCCACCGCGCGGATCGCGCCAGCGCCGAGCAGGCCTGCAAGGCCCCCCGATTGCGCCGGGAGCGTGCCGCCCGGCCCTTCGAAGACGAGGCTGAGGACGGTGGCAATCAGGGCCATGGCGATGAACAGCAGCGCGGCGGGCATCCACCACGCGGTGGTTTCGGGCGCATCGCCATTCTCGACATCGCGCCACAGCTTGCGGGCGCTGACATAGAGCAGCGGCAGCAGTAGCACACCGGGCAGGCCGAACACCAGCAGCACGCGGTCCGCCGCCCAGGCCCCGGCGCGGCCCATCCAGTTGGCAACCTCGCCCGGATCGGCGGCGGTCGAGGGGCTGGGATCGGTCTGGGTGTAGCTGGCGAGCGCAAGCGCGAGGAACACGGCCATGCCCAGCAGCAGCCCCGCGCCGGTCATCTGCGCGATGCGGCGCAGGCTGCGGCGCAAGCCGGCGCGCCATTCTGCATCGGTCTGACGAACGGGTTTGGCGGGGGTTGCCGCGCGGCTGGCCATGGGGGATTCTCCTGCGTGGAACACATCATGAATCCTCAGGGGACTCCGGTCAAGGAAAGAGCGACAGCGCGCGTAGTCGCCCTTGCTCTCTGACGGCGCTGCCTGCGTCGCATTCGATCACACAATGGCACAAAGACACAAAGATGCCGCGCCCGGCGGCAGGCGCTGCTCTGCCGTTCCTCGCCCTTTGTGTCTTTGTGCCTTTGTGTGGATAAAACCGGCTGCGCCGCAGGTCAGCTCAGCCCGTCGATCGCGGCCCACTTTGCCCATTTGAGCGCCCGTGCCCGCACCGCCGTCATCCCGCCCAGCGCGATCACGGGCAGCCCCGCCTGCCGCGCCAGCAGCCGGAAGCGCACCGCGCCCAGCGTCCTGCCGCCCGGATGCGAGCGGGTGGCGAACACCGGAGAGAGCAGTGCCGCATCCGCCCCGAGCCGCGCCGCGAGGCCCAGTTCGGCGAGGTCGTGCGCGGTCGCAAGGTGGATGAGGCCGGCCCGGCGCGGCCACAGCGCGCGCGGTGCGCCATAGATCCCGTCCGCCCCCCACTCGCGCGCGGTCAGCGCCGAATCGGCGAGCACGATCTTGTGCCCGCGCGCCTTCGCCACCCGCCGCAGCGTGTGGAAGCGCGCGAGGCGCTCCGGCCCGTCCAGATGATAATGCCGATAGATCAAGCCCGAGCCGCGCGGCAGCGCGGCGAGGGCCCGCTCGAGCACCGCATCATTGCGGGCGTCCGAGATCAGCCACAGGGCGGGGAGGGTCTTTGCGCGGGGCACGGCTCCGTTATAGAGCCGCCCAATGGAAAACGCAGCCACCCGCCTCGCCGAAGTCAACGCCAACATCGCCCGCGTCTGCAAGCCCGCCCGCCGCGAGCCGTCTTCGGTTACGCTGATCGCGGTGAGCAAGACCCACGATGCCGCCGCGATACTGCCGCTGTTGGGCGCTGGCCAGCGCGTGTTCGGCGAGAACCGGGTGCAGGAGGCGCAAGGCAAGTGGCCCGCCTTGCGCGAGGCCCATCCCGACATCGCGCTCCATCTCATCGGCCAGCTGCAGTCGAACAAGGCGGACGAAGCGGTGGCGTTGTTCGATACCATCCATGCACTCGACCGCCCGAGCCTGCTGACCGCGCTGGCAAAAGCGATGGACAAGGCCGGGCGGCAGGTGCCGTGCTTCGTGCAGGTCAATATCGGCGACGAGCCGCAGAAGGGCGGCTGCGGAATCGCCGATCTCCCGAAATTCCTCG
>JACESM010000173.1 GCA_013911835.1 Porphyrobacter sp.
CGCCGATCCGCATGCCGATGGCGGCAAGCGGGCGGATCTGGTTCATCTCCGACAAGAGCGGCAAGGACGCGGTCTGGTCGGTGGCCGAGGACGGCAGCGATGTCCGTCGGGTCTCGCCCGAACTGCCTTTCCCCGTGCTCCAGGCCAATATTGATGGCGGCGAGGTGTTCCTCCAGAACGGCGCCGATATCCATGTCTTCAACATCGCGGCAAGCACGCTGACCAAGCTCGCCATCGATCTCGTCACCGACCGCGAGCAGACCCGCGTGCGCGCGATCGACGATCCGATGCGCTGGTTCGAGGGCGCGCGGATTTCCCCTTCGGGCGAGGCGGTGGCAGTCACCGCCCGTGGCCGCGCCGCGCTGGCTGCGCCGGGCGATCTACGCCGGATCGAGCTGCCCGTGCCGCTCGCCGCCCGCGCGCGGCAGGCGGTGCAGGCGCCGGGCGGCAAGGAGGTGTTCGCGATCCTCGATCAGGGCGAGCGCGGCGATATTGTCCGCATGCCCGCCGATGGCACCGGCACGCCGGTCGCAGTGACCAAGGGCTATGATGCCTATATCTGGTCCTTCGCGCTCGCGCCCGATGGCAAGACGCTGGTGGTGTGGGACAAGCAGGCGCGGCTCCAGAAGGTCGATATCGCCACGGGCCGCACGACCCTGCTCGCGCGCAATGCCAGCGGTTCGGATGATGCCTTCTTCGACCTCGCCTTCTCGCCGGATTCGAGCCACATCGCCTATGCCGAGACCGCGCTGACCAATGGCGGCAACACCGCCGACATCATGATCCAGAACCTTGCCACCGGCGCGCGGGTGCAGGCGACATCGGGCAAGTACAACAACTATGCCCCCGCCTTCGCGCATGACGGCGCGTGGCTCTATTTCATTTCCGACCGCAACTTCGCGCCCGATCCCGGCAACCCCTGGGGCGATCGCAACATGGGGGCCGCCTTCCCCGACCGGGGCGAGCTCTATGCGCTCCAGCTCGATCCCGCAGCGCCTTTCCGGCTGCGCGCCGACAACGAGCTGACGCGGGCAGCGAATGCCGGCAAGGGCGAGAACACGCCCGCAGGCGATGCTGCGCCCGAAAAGAAAGACGATCCCAAGGGCAAGAAGGGTGCAGGCTCCGCGCCCAAGCCGGTGATCGTGCTCGATGGCGTCGCCGCGCGGCTCTACAAGCTGCCGGTCAAGCCGGGGGTCGAGAGCCTGCTGCTGGCTTCGGAGAAATTCCTCTACACCCGCCGCGGCGATGATCTGGTCTCGATCGCGATCGACAAGAAGGACCCGCGCGAGGAGGTCTTTGCGCCCGGCGGGATCGATATGGAACTGTCCGACGACCGCCAGACCGCGCTGGTGCTTGGCGGTTCGCGCGACAAGCCTGCGCTCTCGCTCGTCCCGGCCGACCGCAAATTGCCTGAAAAGCCCGCGCCTCACATCGTGCGGCTCGGCGACTGGCGGCTGACCATCGATCCGCGCGCCGAGTGGCGGCAGATGTTCATCGACGCATGGCGCCTGCGTCGCGATTTCCTTTACGATCCCGGCTTGCGCGGCGTTGACTGGAACGCGGTGCGGGCCGCGCGCGAGCCGTTCCTCGAGCGGATCGGCACGCGGGCGGAACTCGATACGGTGCTCGGCGAAATGTCCGCGCAGGTGGGCGTGCTGCACAGCCAGATCAACGGTGGTGACCAGCGGGGCGACCGCGAGAACCCGGCAATGGCCTTCCTCGGGGCGAAGGTGTCGCCGGTGGCCGAGGGCCTCAGGATCGACTCAATCCTGCGCGCCGAGGCGGATCTTGTCGCCCAGCTCCCGCCGCTGCGCCGCCCCGGCGTGGATGTGAAACCGGGCGACGTGATCCGGCTGGTCGATGGCCGCGCCGTGGCGAGCCTCGCCGACTTGCAGACCGCGCTCGCCACCAAGGCCGGGCAGCAGGTGCGGCTCGATCTCACCCGCGACACCCGCAAGCTCAGCGCGATCGTCGAGCCGATGACGCAGGACGGCCACCGCCAGGCGCAATATGCCGATTTCGTGCAAGGCAAGCGCGCCGAGGCCGAGCGGCTGTCGGGCGGGAAGATTGGCTATCTGCATCTGCGCGCGATGGGCCCGGACGATCTGGCGAGCTTCGCGCGCGATTTCTTCCCGCAGCTCGACAAGCAGGGGCTGATCATCGACGTGCGCGGCAATAATGGCGGCAATATCGACAGCTTCATCGTTGCTGCGCTGATGCGCCGGGCCTGGGCCTTCTGGGCACGGCCCGATGGCACCGGCATTCCTACCACCAACATGCAGAACGCCTATCGCGGCCATGTCGCGGTGCTGATCGATGAACGCACCTATTCCGACGGGGAGACCTTTGCCGCAGCGGTCAAGTCGCTCGGGATCGCGCCGCTGGTCGGCACGCGCACGGCGGGCGCGGGGGTGTGGCTGTCAGACCGCTCGCCGCTCGCCGATCGCGGCGTCGCCCGCATCGCCGAGAACGCGCAATTTGCGATCGACGGGCGCTGGATCGTCGAGGGGCTCGGGGTTGCGCCTGATGTGGAGGTGGAGAACCTGCCCCACGCCGCCTTCAAGGGCACCGACGCGCAGCTCGCCGCCGCGGTCGGCCTGCTTGCAGACAAGATCGCGCGCGAGCCGGTGCCTGCGCTGAAGCCCCGTCCGCTCGGCCCGCTCGGCACGCCTGCGGAGGATGTGAAGCGTTAGCGGTCAGCGCTTCAGCCGCTCGGCGTGCCAGGCGACATGCTCGGCCATGAAGGTCGAGATGAAGAAGTAGGAGTGGTCGTAGCCCTCCTGCATCCGGATTGTCGCTGGGATGCCGGCAGCGGTGCAGGCGGCTTCGAGCAGGGGCGTGCGCAGCTGGCCTTCGAGGAAATTGTCGGCGCTGCCCTGATCGACCAGCAGCTCGGGCAGGCGCGCGCCGGCTTCGATCAGCGCGACCGCGTCGTAATCGGCCCAGGCGGCGCGGTCCTCGCCAAGATAACGGCCGAGCGCCTTCTCGCCCCACGGCACCTGTGAGGGGGCGCAGATCGGCGCGAAGGCGCTGACTGAACGGAACCGGCCGGGATTGCGCAAGGCAATGGTGAGCGCGCCATGGCCGCCCATCGAATGGCCGGTGATCCCCTGCTGCGCCATGTCGTTGGGGAAGGCATCGGCGATCAGCGCGGGCAGCTCGACCTCGATATAGCTGCGCATCCGGTAGGCTCGCGCCCACGGCTCCTGCGTGGCATCGACATAAAAGCCCGCACCCTTGCCGAAGTCGTATTCCTCCGCAGCGTCCGGCACATCGTCGCCGCGCGGGCTAGTGTCGGGGGCGACAAGGATCACGCCATGCGCGGCGCAAGCCTCGCGGTATTCGCCCTTTTCCATGACATTGGCATGGGTGCAGGTCAGGCCCGAGAGATACCACAGGACCGGCAGCCGCGCGCCGGGCGCATGGTCGGGGACGAAGACCGCAAAGGTCATGTCGGTCCCGGTCGCGGCGCTGGCATGGCGGTAGACGCCTTGTGTGCCGCCGTGGCTGCGGGTTTCGGACAGGGTCTCCATGGGGGGCAATCTCCGGTGAATCAGCGTGGGCGGGGTAGGGCTTGGTGATGGCGAGGGCAAGGTCACTACCCACTCGCGCAGCCGCATGTTACGCGGGCGTCCATGAGCAACAGCGAGGCAAGACAGGTGTCGCCCATCGTCGAACTGGCGCGGCGCGATCCTGCCGCTGCCGCCGCCGAGCTGCGCGTCATCACGGCGCGCAACCCGGCCGACGCCGGTGCGCATCGCATGCTCGGCCGCCTGCTGCGCCAGCTGGGCCGCGACAATGAGGCAGCGCGTGCCGAGATGGACGCGGTCCGCGCTGCGGCGCATGATCCGCGGATGATCGCCATTGCGCAGGCGCTGCTGGCCAATGATCTGCCCGCCGCCGAAGCCGGGCTGCGCGAGCGCCTGTCGGCCCAGCCGACCGACGTAGCCGCAATCCGCATGATGGCGGAGCTCGCCGGGCGGCTGGGGCGCTACCGGGATGCAGAGAACCTGCTGCGCCGGGCGATCGAGCTCGCCCCCGCCTTCACCGCGGCGCAGGCCAACCTTGCGACGGTGCTCTACAAGCAGAACCGATTTGCCGAGGCGGGCGAGGTGCTGGAACAGGTGCTGGCGCAGGACCCGGCCAATACCAGCAGCCGCAATTTGCTGGCGGCCACGCTCGGCCGGATCGGCGACTATGACGAGGCGATCGCGATCTATGGCGAGCTTGCCCAGAGCTTCCCCGATCATGCCAAGCTATGGATGAGCTACGGGCATCTGCTCAAGACCGTCGGGCGGCTGGAGGATGCCATCGCCGCCTATCGCCGTGCGCTGGCGGCGGAGCCGCATCTGGGCGAGGTGTGGTGGAGCCTTGCCAACTTGAAGACGGTGACCTTCGATGACGGCGATATCGCGGCGATGGAGGCGGCGCTGGCGGCAGAGGTTTCGGACGAGGACGCCTTCCACCTGCACTTCGCGCTCGGCAAGGCCTTCGGCGACCGCAAGTCGGCTGAGACAAGCTTCCGCCACTACGCCGCCGGCAACGTCATGCGCAGCCGCGAGCTGGCCTATGATCCGGACACGACCACCCGGCAGGTCGACCGGGTGATCGAAATCCTCACCCCCGAATTTCTCGCCGAGCGCCACGGCGTCGGCGATCCCGCGCCCGACCCCGTATTCATTCTCGGCCTGCCGCGCGCAGGCTCAACGCTGCTCGAACAGATCCTCGCGAGCCATTCCGCTGTCGAGGGCACGATGGAGCTGCCCGACATCCCCGCCATCGCCATGCGCGAGGCGAAGGTGTGGGCGGGGGCGGCGGCGGGCGGCGACCCGCGCGACTGGCCGGGCGCGGTCGCGGCCATGGAACCGCAGCGGTTCGCCGCGCTGGGCGCCGAGTTCCTCGAGCGTACCCGGGTGCAGCGCAAGACCGGCCGGCCGTTCTACATCGACAAGCTGCCCAACAACTGGAGCTACGCCGGTCTCATCCACCTGATCCTGCCCAATGCCAAGATCATCGACGCGCGGCGCAATCCGATGGACTGCTGCTTTTCGAACTTCCGCCAGCATTTCGCCAAGGGGCAGGCCTTTACCTACGCGCTGGGTCATATCGGCCGCTATTATGCCGATTACGTGCGCGCGATGGATCATTACGACCGCGTGCTGCCGGGGCGCATCCACCGGGTGATCCACGAGCGGCTGCTCGACGATCCCGAAGGCGAAGTGCGTGCGATGCTTGCCTATCTCGGCCAGCCGTTTGAGGAGGCGTGTCTCGCGTTCCACCGCAACACGCGCGCGGTGCGGACGGCTTCATCCGAGCAGGTGCGCCGCCCGATCAACCGCGACGGCGTCGACCAATGGGAGCCCTATGCGCAGTGGCTCGGCCCCTTGCGCGATGCGCTCGGCGACCTTGTGGAAACCTACGCCGATCGCCCCGCGTGACGCGCCCAGCTATGTGACAAATTTGTCATAGTGGGCAAGCAAACAACATCATCAAGACCTTGAAGGTAAGCAGCCGCTTGGCAAGCGGCGCGTGGTGTGGCGGTCTGTCGCGGGGACTGGCAGATTGCCACAGGGAGGCAGCGTTGACGTTCAAGGAAACCACCAGGGTGCGGGCTGTTACCGCAACCCTTCTCGCAGGCACCGCGATGACGGTGGCAACGCCGGTCATGGCGCAAGACTCGGTCGATGACGAAAGCGACAATGTCATCATCGTCACCGCGCAGAAGCGTTCGCAAAACCTGCAGGACGTGCCGATTGCGATCACCGCATTGGGCACCGAGGCGCTTGACGAGCTGCAGATCAACGAAATTCGCGACGTCGCCAAGTTTCTGCCCTCGGTGACGGTGCAGACCCTCGGCCCCGGCTTCACCCAGGTCTATTTCCGCGGCGTTTCCAGCGGCGAGAACGCCAATCACTCGGCCTCGCTGCCCACGGTCGGCATCTATCTTGATGAAATGCCGATCACGACCATTCAGGGCGCGCTCGACATCCATTCCTATGACCTTGCCCGGGTCGAGGCGCTCGCCGGGCCGCAAGGCACGCTCTACGGCGCGAGTTCGTTGGCGGGCACGATCAAGCTGGTCACCAACGCGCCCGACTACAAGGACAGCTACGGCGCGATCGATTTCGAGCTGAACAGTGTCAACCGCGGCGATTTTGGCGGGGTGGCCGAAGGCTTCTATAACGCCCGGATCTCGGATTCGGCCGCGCTGCGCATCGTGGCGTGGCGTGGTATCGCCGCGACGGCGGCTTCATCGACAACATCCCGGGCAGCCGCACCTTTGCAACCTCGGGCATCACCCAGAACAACGCG
>JACESM010000174.1 GCA_013911835.1 Porphyrobacter sp.
CGCTGGCGGGCTTCACCACGGTGCGCGAGGCGGGGAGCGGGCAGGAGACCGCCTTCTCGCTGCGGCGCGGCACCGCCGAGGGCATCATCCCCGGCCCGCGCATCATCGCCGCAGGCCCGGCGCTCTCGATCATCGGCGGCCACGCCGACACCAACGGCTTCCGCCCCGAGGTCAACGCGCTGCTCGACACCGGCTTCAACTGCACCGGCGCGGTGGAGTGCGCGGCCAAGGTGCGGCTCGCCAGCCAGAACGGCGCGGACATCATCAAGATCACCGCGACCGGCGGTGTCCTCAGCCAGCAGGGTCGGGGGCTTGAGGCGCATTTCACCCCTGAGGAAATGAAGGCCATCGCCGATACCGCGCACTCGCTGGGCCTCAAGGTCATGGCCCACGCCCATGGCGCGCGCGGCATCCAGCAGGCGGCCGAGGCCGGGATCGACACGATCGAGCACGGCACCTATCTCGACGAGGCGGCGGCGAAGGCGATGCGGGATCGCGGCGTGGTGCTGGTGCCGACGCTGATGGCGCTGGAGGGCGTCTCGGAAGGGCTCGGCAAGGGCGTCTATACCCCGGTGGTCGAAAACAAGATCCGCGCGGTCCAGCCGCTGATGGCCTCGCTGGTCAGCCGCGCGCGCCAATATGGCGTCACTGTCGCCTTCGGCACTGACGCAGGCGTCTACCAGCACGGCCGCAATGCCGAGGAACTGGCGCTGATGCGCAAGCAGGGCATGTCCGACCGCGAGGCGCTCGCCAGCGCCACCACGGTCGCGGCCAAGGTGCTGGGGATGGAGAGCCAGATCGGCAAGCTCGCGCCCGGCTTCTCGGCCGATATCATCGCGGTTCAGGGCAACCCGCTGAAGGATGTGAGCGTGCTCGAGAAGGTCGACTTCGTCATGGTGCGCGGACGGGTGATCGAATAGGCTCCGCCACCGTCCCGTCGCGATCGCTGCAATGAACGAGGCACCCGCTCCCCGGCAGCCCTTTCGGCCCGCGCATTTCCATGCCGTCGACGTGCTGCGCGGGATCGCGGCGATTGCGGTGCTGGTCTATCACTACAAGCACTTCTTCTACGATCCCGGCACCTTCGAAATCAACGTGCCGGCGCTTGCCGGCCAGTTTCCCTTCTATGACCTGCTCTGGCCGATCTACCTGTTCGGCAATGGCGCGGTGCAAGTGTTCTGGGTGATTTCGGGCTTCGTCTTCGCCAAGGTCTATGCGGGCCAGCGCACCGCGGGCCGCGATTTCGTGCTGCGCCGCTTCGCGCGGCTCTATCCGCTCCATTTCGTGACGCTGCTGACCGTCGCGCTGCTCCAGCTGGCGGCCACGGCACTGCTCGGCAGCAACCTCGTGTACCAGCACAACGATCCCTACCACTTCGCGCTGCAACTGTTTTTCGCCTCCAACTGGGGCTTCGAGAGCGGCTTCTCCTTCAACGGCCCGATCTGGTCGGTCTCGGTCGAGGTGCTGGTCTACATGCTGTTCTGGCTGGTCGCCCCGCACCTGCTGAAGCGCGGCATGCTGGGCCCGCTCGCGCTGGTGGCGGGGGCGGGGGTGATGCTCAAGCTGGGGCTGGGCGAGGACCTGATCTGGCAATGCGTCCAGTATTTCTTCATCGGCTGCGCGCTCTACCAGATTGCCGGGCACCATGCGCGGCCCGTGCGCGATCTGGCGATCGTGGTCGCGCTGGCGGCAGCGGGGGGCGCGGGTTTCGTGATGCTCTCGGCCGATCTCAGGGTGAGCAACCTGCTGGTGCCGGTCGCGATCGGGCTGGTGGGCTGCGCGGCGATCATCGATCTGCACAAGGCGGGCGCGAAGGCGCGGGCGCTCGCCTTCATCGGCGACAGCACTTACGGCATCTACCTGTGGCATGTGCCCTTGCAGCTCGCCGCGCTGATCGTGCTCCACCGGCTGGGCATCGCCGCCGAGGCGCGCGCGAGCCCGCTATTCTTCGCTGGCTTCCTGCTGGTTGCCTGCACCGCGGGCTGGCTGTCCTATGCCCGGTTCGAGAAGCCCGCCAACCGCTGGGTCCTGCGGCTGGGCGCGCGGCGCGCACAATCCGAAATCCCGCGCTCCGCCCCACCTGTAACCTGATCGCGCGCGGGGGCGAACCTGTCGCCACACACCGTCACGTTCACGAGGGGTCACCTTTTCATGCCTGTCACCCACCAGGGCACCATCCGTGCCGTCGCCGCGCTGCTGCTGATCGCCGCCGTTTCGCAGAGCATCTACACCGCGCTCTACATCGCCAAGCTGGACGTGCCGCGTCAGCTCTTGTGGGGGAGCGAGGGCGTGCTGTTCGCGATCCTCGCCGCGCTCGCCGGGGCAGCGATGGTCAAGTCCAGGGATCTGACGCTGGTGTTTGCGGCCATCGCCTTCAGCGCCGCGCTCAACGTGGTGCAGGTCGGCGTCGGGCTGACGCTGTTCGGCCCCTTCGGCGATGCCGCCAAGGCCGACCCGGCGCTCGCCCCGCTCGCGGGCGCGATCGTCGACTTTTCGTTCTTCGTCTACAACGCCGCCAAGCTGCTGCTGGGCTTTGCCGCGCTGGTTGCAGGCCTGAGCCTGATCGCACGCGGCAGCAAGCTGCTGGGCGGAGCGAGCGCGCTGTTCGGCGGCGCAGCGATGATCGCCAATGGCGGGAAGATCGTGGCGGGCGGCGACCTTATCGCGGGCGTCCCGCTGGCAGGCGGCACGGGCGTGCTGGCGACGCTGCTGCTGGCGGTGGCGCTGTTGGGACTCGCCAAGGACGACTGATTGCGCTCAAATCGCGGCGCCGGAATCGTGCTCCGGCCTTGCGAGGGGCGAGATCGATGACACTGCGAAACGCATGGCGGGCAACCGCCCTCAGTCTGGTACTCGCCCCGACAATCGCCGCCGCGCAGACCGATCAGGCAGCCTGCGACGCTTGGGCTGCCAGCGATGCGGCCTGGCCCGAGGTCGCGACCATCCTGCGCCAGAACTACGCCTATCTCGGCCGGGTCGCCGATCCCGATGCGGTGCTGGCAGCGGCGGGTGCGAGCGCGGGCGACGCGGCGAGCACCGCGCAGCTTGGCACCATCGCCGAGGCGCTCGGCTATGCCTTTCGCGACGGACATTTCCACGTCCGCCCGGCCGCCACGCCGGAGCGCGCGTGGATCCCCTCGTCATCCGATTTCTGGATCACTCGCCGGGGCGAGGCATGGGTGGTTGCCGACGTTCGCCCCGATAGCGCCGCTTTCAGGCAAGGGGTTCGTCCGGGCTGGGAACTGCTCGGGATGGATGGCCGCCCGGTCGCCGATCTGGCGCGAGAGGCGCTGCGCCCGGTGGCGCCTGATCCCGACGCGGCGCAGCTCGAATATGGCGTCAACGTGGTGATCACCGGGCACCTTGGCGAGGCGCGCCGCTTTGCCTTCAGCAATGCGGGCCGTGCACGGCGGATCGATCTGCCCCCAGCGCAGCAGAGCTTCACCCCCCGGCCCGCTGGCCCTTTCAGCGTGATCGATCATGGCGGGATCGCGCGCATCCGGTTCCACAATTCGCTCGGCGACAATGGGGTGATCGCGGCTTTCGATGCGGCGCTCACGGGTCTCGATGGCGCGCGCGGGCTGATCATCGATCTGCGCGACACGCCCGGCGGCGGCAACACCACGGTGGCGCGGGCAATCCTCGGGCACTTCGTGGCTGAGCAGGCGATCTATCAGGTGCACCGCAATGCCTTCGAAGATGCGGTGTTCGGCGTGCCCCGGCAATATGCCGAATATGTCTTCCCGCGCGGCCCCCGGTGGGATCGCCCTGTGGTCGTGCTCGCCGGACGCTGGACCGGCAGCGTCGGCGAGGCGCTGGCGATGGCGTTCGACCGCACGGCGGGCGTCCCCACCATCGGCGCGTCGCTTGCCGATCTGCTCGGCACGCTCAACACCAACACCACCGCCAATGGCTGCCTCGAGCTGAACTTCGCATGGGACAGCCTCCACGCCGCCGACGGGACGCCGCGCGAGGAATGGCAGCCGCGCATGGTGCTGGCCTCGGCCGAAAGTGCGCGCGACGGGTCGGACCCCGCGCTTGCCGCCGCTCTGGCGCTGCTGGGCACGGCGGGCCAGCCATAGGCGCGCGCCTCTCGACACCCCTGCCGAATCCTTCTAATCCCACTCCATCCCCGGGGAGCGCGCTTGCGCTGAGAGGTGGGTGTAAGCACCCCACGACCCGTCGAACCTGAACCGATTAGCATCGGCGGAGGGAGTGGGCTGGTCATCGCACCAATGCGCCCGCGCTCCATCCGCCTTCGAGGAGAGAGCAGTATGGACGACTTCAAGCCATCCGACGATGCCATCCTGATCGCTGCCGCGCAGCTTGCCGGCACCCTTGCGCAGCTGCGCGCCAAGGAAATGTCGCACCCTGACTGGCCGCATGGCGAATTCGACTACGCCAAGCAGGAGCGCCGCCTCGTCGACATGCTCGGCTGGGCGATCAAGAACATCAATCTCCAGATCAAGGACAAGTAAGATGGCCGACATCAACAGCCCCGTCGAAATCGGCGTCACCACCGGGCCGATCCGTGGCAGCCGCAAGGTCTACGTCGGCGCGCGCACCGGCTCGGGCATCCGCGTCGCGATGCGCGAGATCGATCTTGAGGGCGGGGAGCCTTCCGTCCGCGTCTACGACACCTCCGGCCCCTACACCGATCCCAATGCCACGATCGACATCAACGCAGGCCTGCCGCAGCTGCGCCGCGAGTGGATCATGGCGCGCGGCGACGTCGAGGCCTATGACGGCCGCGAGGTGAAGCCCGAGGACAACGGCCAGCTCGGCCCCGACCGTTCGGGCGGCGTTCCGCAATTCCCGAACACGGTGAAGCGCCCCTTGCGCGCCAAGGCAGGCATGAACGTCAGCCAGATGCACTATGCCCGCAAAGGCATCATCACCCCCGAGATGGAATATGTCGCCGAGCGCGAGAACCTCGGGCGCGAGATCGCTGCCGATCTGATCCGCGACGGGATGAGCTGGGGCGCGGAGATCCCCGATGTGATCACCCCCGAATTCGTGCGCAGCGAAATCGCCCGGGGCCGCGCGATCATCCCCAACAACATCAACCACCCTGAGTCCGAGCCGATGGCGATCGGGCGCAACTTCCTCGTCAAGATCAACGCGAATATCGGCAACTCCGCGGTGGCGTCCGACGTGGCGCAGGAAGTCGACAAGATGGTGTGGGCGACCCGCTGGGGCGCGGACACGATCATGGACCTCTCGACCGGGCGCAACATCCACGACACCCGCGAATGGATCATCCGCAACTCTGCCGTGCCGGTTGGCACCGTGCCGATCTATCAGGCGCTCGAGAAGGTCGGCGGCATCGCCGAGGAACTCACCTGGGAAATCTTCCGCGACACGCTGATCGAGCAGGCCGAACAGGGCGTCGACTACTTCACCATCCACGCCGGCGTGCGCCTGCCCTACATCCCGCTCACCGCCAAGCGCGTCACCGGGATCGTCAGCCGCGGCGGCTCGATCATGGCCAAGTGGTGCCTCGCCCACCACAAGGAGAGCTTCCTCTACGAGCACTTCGACGAGATCACCGAAATCATGAAGGCCTATGACATCGCCTACAGCCTCGGCGATGGCCTGCGCCCCGGCAGCATCCGCGACGCGAACGACGAGGCGCAATTCGCCGAGCTCTACACCCTGGGCGAACTTACGAAGCGCGCCTGGGAACAGGACGTGCAGGTAATGATCGAAGGCCCCGGCCACGTGCCGATGCACAAGATCAAGCAGAACATGGAAAAGCAGCTCGAGGCCTGCGGCGAAGCGCCGTTCTACACCTTGGGCCCGCTCGTCACCGACATCGCCCCGGGCTACGACCACATCACCAGCGGCATCGGCGCGGCGCAGATCGGTTGGTATGGCACGGCGATGCTCTGCTACGTCACCCCCAAGGAGCACTTGGGCCTGCCCGACCGCGACGATGTGAAGGTGGGCGTGGTCACCTACAAGCTGGCCGCCCACGCCGCCGACCTCGCCAAAGGCCACCCGGCCGCGCAGGTGCGCGACGATGCGCTGTCCAAGGCCCGCTTCGAATTCCGCTGGCGCGACCAGTTCAACCTCAGCCTCGACCCCGAAACCGCCGAGCAATACCACGACCAGACCCTCCCCGCCGAAGGCGCGAAGTCGGCGCATTTCTGCTCGATGTGCGGGCCGAAATTCTGCTCGATGAAGATCACGCAGGAAGTGCGCGACTTCGCCGCCAAGCAGAACGCCGGGATCGAAACCTTCGTCGCGGGCGAGGCCGAAGCCGAGAAGGGCATGGCCGAGATGAGCGCCA
>JACESM010000175.1 GCA_013911835.1 Porphyrobacter sp.
GGGTGCTGCGGTAGCCATCAGGCCTTACCTCCGAAAACGAGTGCGGCGACGCTGAAAATCCCGAAGGCGCCCCCGCCGATGGTTGCAAGATTGAGCAGCGCGATCGCGCCGAACTTGATGCCGGCTTCGTGGAGATAGTCCTCGATCAGCACCTGCAGGCCGAGCCGCGCGTGCCAGAACAGGCTGGTGACAAGCAGCATCATCGCGGTCGCGTTGATCGGGTGCGACAGCCACTTGACCACATTGGCGTGGCCGAAATCGCCCAGCAGCGCGAGGCTGACCAGCAGCCAGCTCATCAGCACCAGGTTGCCGATCGCGGTGAAGCGCTGGAGCAGCCAGTGATGCGGGCCATGATGCGACGCGCCGAGCCCGCGCACGCGGCCGATGGAAGTTCCGTTGCCCATGTGCTTGTCCCCTCAGGCCAGCAGGATCACGGCCCAGAAGGCCGCGGTAAGCAGGATCGCGATGACCGGCGCACCGATCGACCACATGCGGTTGATGTCGAGCTCGTAGCCCGCGCCGATATCGAGCACGAAGTGGCGAAGCCCGCTCATCATGTGGGTGAAGAACGCCCAGCTGAGGCCGACCAGCACCAGATAGCCGATCGGCGAGCCCATTGCCCACTGGAAGGTCGCATAGGATTCCGGCCCGCTCGCCAGCGAACCCAGCCACCACAGCAGCACCCCGAGGCCGACCAGCGCCATGCCGTCGCCGGTCGCGCGGTGGAGGATCGAAACGAGCATGTGCGGCCCCCAGCGCCAGATCTGCAGGTGGGGCGATAGCGGTCTTTGGTTCATGGTGATCCCGTCTGTCCCTGTCTTCGGATTTCCCACTTAGCGCCGCTGGCGCGCGAGGCAAGCGGCGAGCAGTGGACATGGCTTGCAAAGTTTCGGATAGCGACTTGCATGGGACACATTCTGGTAACCGGATCAAGCCGCGGAATTGGCAGAGCGGCGCTCGAGGCTCTGGCGGCGCGCGGCGCGAAGGTCATCGGCCATGCCTCGCGGCCGGTGGCAGGCGAAGGCAGCGCGCCGATCATCGCGGCCGACCTGGGCAATCCGCTGGCAGCGCAAGCCCTGTGGGAGGCGGCGCTGGATATGGCGGGCGGGGAAATCGACGTCGTGGTCAACAATGCCGGGCGGTTCGAGGCAAACCGGCTCGACCGGTCGGACATCGAATGGCTTGACGCGTGGGAGGACACGCTCAGGGTCAACCTCACCAGCGCGGCGCAATTGTCGCGCTTTGCGGTGCTGCACTGGCAGGAGCGCGGGTTCGCGGGCCGCCTTGTCCATGTTGCGAGCCGCGCCGCCTATCGCGGCGATTCCCCGGCCCACTGGCACTACGCCGCAGCCAAGAGCGGGATGGTGGGCATGCACAAGACCATTGCCCGCGCCTACGCCAAGGACGGCATCCTGAGCTTTGCGGTGACCCCGGGCTTTACCGATACCAGCATGGCAGGCGATTATCTTGCGAGCCGCGGCGGGCCGGGGCTGCTGGCCGACATTCCCTTGGGCCGGGTCGCCACGCCCGAGGAAATCGCGAGCATCATCGCCTTCTGCGCGCTCGACGCGCCCCCCAGCATGACCGGCGCGGTGATCGACGCCAATGGAGCGAGCTTTGTGAGGTAACCCCATTTCGTCATCCCCGCGCAGGCGGGGACCCAGCTTCTTCCGATTTGCTCGATATGCTAGAAGCTTAGCTGGATCCCCGCCTGCGCGGGGATGACGAGGGGCGCTGAGCAATGAAACCCGGCTGGGTCTACATCATGGCCAACCGCTACCGGGGCACGCTCTATATCGGCGCGACCTCTTCTCTTCCGCACCGCGCCATGCAGCACCGCGACAAAGCCGGTTCTGGCTTCGCGGCCAAATATGGTTGTGTGCTGCTGGTCTATGTCGAAGAACACGCCGAAATCGCCGCAGCCATCTACCGCGAGCGTCAACTTAAGAAGTGGAATCGCGACTGGAAGATCAGGCTCATCGAGGAACAGAACCCCGATTGGCGCGATAGGTTCGACGATCTGATCTGAATATCGTCATCCCTGCGCAGACGGGGATCCCGCTTTCTTTTCGGACGGCCCAAGCTAAGAAGCTGGATCCCCGCCCGCGCGGGGATGACAACAAGGTAAATGCGTGACCACCACCTGGAAACTCACCGCCCATGCCCCCAAGCCGGTCGTGCAGGCCGCGCTGCTGGCGCATGACAGAATCGACGACTGGGACTACGAACTCGTCATCGCCGGGCGCGAGGTGGCTGAGGACCGGCCTGACGACTGGGTGCTCGAAGGCTGGTATCCGCGCAAGCCCGGCAAGGCCGAGAAAGCGGCGCTCGCAGGTCTGTTCGAAGGCGGCGCTCCGAAGATCACCATCGCGGAACTGCCGCCCGAAGACTGGGTGACCCTCAGCCAGCACAACGCGCCGCCGATCCGCGCGGGGCGGTTCCATGTCCATACCCCCGATTACCCCGCCGACCCGCAAGCCATCGACTTCGTCATCCCTGCCAGCCAGGCCTTCGGCACGGGCCAGCACAAGACCACCGCAGGCTGCCTCGAAATGCTCGGGCACATGAAGGCAAGCGGGGTCATCGCGCGCAATGTCGCCGATATCGGCACGGGCACGGGCCTCCTCGGCTTTGCCGCGCTTGCCCTGTGGCCGCGCGCGCTCTGCACCCTCACCGATATCGACCCGGTCTGCACCGGGGTGGTCGAGGAGAATGCGCGGCTCAACAATGTCTCGATGGGCGCTGGCCCAGGGGAGGCGGTGATGATTATCGCCGACGGGATGGACGATCCGCTGCTCCAGCTGCGCGGGCCCTACGACCTGCTGATCGCCAATATCCTTGCAGGCCCATTGGTCAGCCTCGCGCCCGACTTCGCCAAGGCGGTGCCTGCCGGGGGGAGCCTGCTGCTGGCGGGGCTGCTGGCAGGCGAGCAGGAAGCCGCGGTCAAGCGCGCCATGACCCGCGCCGGCTTCCGCATGGCCGCCCGTCTTCAGCGCGGCGACTGGGCGATCCTGTGGCTGCGCAAGCGGCGGACGCGATAGCGCGATGATCGAGCGGCTGGACATCGCGGTGCGCCTCGTCGCCTGCGGCGCGAACCTGCTGCTGTTGGTCCTGCTGCTGGCAGGCGAGATGCGGCCCGGGCTCAAACTGCCGCTCGCCGGGCTGCTGGTCGGGGCGATCGGTTACCTGCTCAACACCACCGGGGGCATCCTTGGCCTGTCGGCCCCGTTTCCATTGAGCGAATTCGTGTCGATCTTCACCCCCTATTTCACCTGGCTCTTCGCCCTGCGCGTGTTCGAGCGCGAGCCGCGGCGCCTCGCCCTGCTGGGCGCGCCGATGCTGCTGGCGGCGGCGTGGGTGGTTGCGCTCGTCCTGCTGCCGCACCTCGATGTCGGCTTCTACATCATCCACATTGTCGGCCTTGCGCTGGTCGCCGACCTGTTCCGGATCGCGCTGCTCGAGCGCGGCGACGACCTCGTCGAACAGCGCCGCACTTTCCGCCTGTGGCTCCCGCTGCTGGTCGCGGCGCAGACCGGCGGGATTCTCGCCTACGAGCTTGTCACCGGGCGCGGCAACGCGATGGCGGGCAATCCGCCGGTCTCGCTCGCGGGCGCGGTGCTGATCCTTGCGGTGGTGCTGTTCGCGGGGCTGACCTTGCTGCGCACCGAGCCCGAGCTGCTGGTGCGCAGCGAGGCCCCTCCCGCCGACGCGGAGGGCAGGTCCGAATCCGGCGGGCCCGAGGCCGGCAGCCTGTCCCCCAGCGAAATGGTGCTCAAGGACAAGCTCGAGTCGGCGATGGCGGAAGGAATCTACCGCACCCCCGGCCTCTCGATCGCCGGACTCGCCGAGCGCCTCGGCACGCCCGAGCATCGCCTGCGCGCGCTGATCAACCAGCGGCTCGGGCATCGCAACTTCTCCGCCTTCCTCAACCGCTATCGCATCGCCGAAGCGAAGGCCCTGCTCGCCGACCGCGCGCATGTCGACCTGCCGGTGCTCACGATCGCGATGGACCTCGGCTACAATTCGCTTCCCCCGTTCAACCGCGCATTCCGGGCCGAGACCGGCACCAGCCCAAGCGATTTTCGGCGGCAATGCTTTGGCGAGAGCCTCGGTCAAAACTGAAAAAGCGTGCTCGATTTCAGAATCCTTCGGCTTTTTTCGCAAGCGACGCGCCTTTGCCTGGCGATGATGGCATGTCATAAGCCACCACAGACAAAGGCTTGCCGCACATGTTGATCCCCGCCGATCAGTCCACGCTCGAATACGCCATGACCCGCGTGGCGGACCATTTCATGTTCGGGATCTATTTCGATCTCAGCCGCTATCTGATCGCGGCGGGCGCCTTGACCGTGCTGCTCCTCATCTTTCGCGGCTTTGCCGAAAGACGCCGCATCCAGCAGGGGCGCCGCGCGACCCGTGCCGATTACACGCGCGAGCTCTTGTCCTCGATGCGGACTGTGGTGGTCTATGCCGTTGTTACCCTCGCCATTCTGGTGGGGCGCGAGACCGGGGTGATCCTGCTGTCGATCAAGGATGCGCCGCTGTGGACCATCGCCTGGCAATTCGTGCTGATCGTGATCGCGCATGATGCATGGTTCTACTGGGCACACCGGGCGATGCACAGCAAGCGGCTGTTCCGCGCGACCCATCTCCACCACCACAAGTCGCGCACGCCCACGCCGTGGACCGCCTACAGCTTCACCGCGACCGAAGCGGTGATCGAGGTCGCCTTCGTGCCGATCTTCCTGCTCATCACGAGCCAGCTCGGCATCGCCTATGCCGGCTTTGCGATCCTGTTCTTCATCTGGCACCAGATGATCCGCAACGTGATGGCGCATGCGGGGAGCGAGCTGTTTCCGGCAGGCTGGGTGGACAATCCGTGGACCGACTGGATCGCGACCACCACGCACCACGACCTGCACCATTCCTCGGGTCACAATTTCGGCTTCTACTTCACCTTCTGGGACCGCTGGATGGGCACCGAGCACCCGCGCTACCGCGAGGCGTTTCGTGAGGTGACCGAGCGCCGCCGGGCAGCAGCAGCGCAAGCCGTCGCAGAACCCGCCGAATAGGCCTCACCCCAACCCCGCGCGCCGCGCCTCGAGCCACAGCCGTTCGGCGCGCGGGGGATCGAGGGCGAGCGCGGCATCGAGCGCGGCGACTACCTCCCCTGCCCGTCCGGCCTTCGCCAGCAGATCGGCGCGCGCCGCATGGAACGGGCGCGCCAGCGCGAGCCGTTGGGCGGGAAGCCCCTCCAGCGCGTCCAGCCCCGCCTCGACGCCCTCTACCTGCGCCAGCGCCAGCGCGCGGGAGAGTGCGACCATCGGCGAAGGCCGCAGGGCCAGCAGCACATCATAAAGCCGCAGCACCGCGCGCCAGTCGACCACCCCGTCAAAGGCGCGGCGGTTGTGGGTGAGCTGGATCGCGGCCATCACCTGATAGGGCCCCGAGCGCCACGCCCGCGCCGCTGCTTCCATCAGAGCCCTAGCTTGCGCGATCCGGGCATAGTCCCATCTCGAAAAATCCTGCTGCGAAAGCGGCACCATCGCGCCCCCGGCATCAATCCGCGCGCCCGCGCGAGAACGCGCCAGCAGCACCAGCGCGGCAAGGCCCAGCGCCTCGGGCTCGCCGGGAAGCAGCTCGGCAACCAGCAGCGCCAGCCGCTCGACCTCGGCGCCGAGATCCTCGCCCAGATCCGCCGAAAGCTCGCCGCCCGCATCAGCATAGGCGGCGGTGAAGGCGAGCTCCAGGGCGAGCAGCACCGCCCCCAGCCGCTCGGGCCAACTTTCACGCGGTGGGAGTTCGAAGGCGATCCCCGCCTCGCGCACCTTGGCCTTGGCGCGGGTGAGACGCTGGAACATCGCCTGTTCGCTCACCACGAAGAGTCGCGCGATGGCGCTCACCGGCAGCCCGCAGATCACCTTCAATGCGAGGCCGGCGCGCACCTCTGCGCCCAGCGCCGGGTGGCAGCAGATGAACAGCAGCCGAAGGCGCTCGTCCGGGATGGGATCGGGAAGCGTGAGGATGTCGGCCATGTCGGAAATCTCCGCCAGCGCATCCGCCGTGCGCGCTGCAGACTTCGCCTTGCGGATCGCATCGAGCGCCCGGCGCTTGCCCGCAACGAACAACCATGCGGCAAAGTCGCGCGGCGGGTCGGGCAGCGCGAGGCAGGCTTCGGCGGCTTCCGCAAAAGCCTCTTCCGCCGCATCCAGATCGCGCAATTGCGCGGCAAGCGCGGCCACCACCCGGGGCCGCGCCGCCATGATCGCCTCGGCGCGCGC
>JACESM010000176.1 GCA_013911835.1 Porphyrobacter sp.
GCGTTCATCGGTCATGGCGCGCGAGGAGATTGCAGGTTTCGGGCGAGTAGGAAAACCTTATCTCCCCTCCCGCCTGCGGGAGGGGTAGGGGGTGGGCGCGAAGCCACCAACCTCGCGTAGGCCCACCCCGCTGCGACTAGGCCGCTGCGCGACCAAGTCTCGCTCCCCTCCCGCAAGCGGGAGGGAGATCAGCGCCACAAATCCCCCTCCCGTTCACCCCCGGCTCAAGGCCGGGGCAGGTATCGGGCCTAGGGGTGGGCGCGGAGCCACCAACGGCGCGCACGGCACAGTGACGGCGGCGAAGCCGCCGCAAGCGCGAACGCGCGCCCGAGCCTTTGCGAGGAAAGCCAAGCAGCGCGGACGCGCTGCGCCCGGCGCCTGAGGGCGCCAACAAATGACTCGCGGAGGGGAGGGGGCTGCGTCCGTCCCCCTTTTTCGTCTCCCCGGGCTTGACCCGGGGCCCCGCTTCCTTGGGTTCACACAAAGACGCGAAGAGGGCAGCGCGAAGGGCAGGGCAAGGCTTTCACGCAGAGACCGCAGAGGAAGCAGAGGCGCGGAGATGCCGGCGCCCGCCGCCACCTCCACCTCGTCATTGCGAGGCCCGCAAGGGCCGCGGCAATCCATGGTCGGGCGGTGCTGCAAGGGGCGAGGGCAGGCCATGGATTGCTGCGCTACGCTCGCAATGACGAAAATGGAGGGTCCCCCTCCCGTTCACGGGGAGCCGAAGGCGTGGCGCAGCCACAGCGGCTAGGGGTGCGCGCGGAGCCACCAACCCCCGCGTCCAACCCCGCCCTGCCGGTGGCAAACCGCCAGCCCCACAAACCGCCCCCGATCGCGTGGAGCTGAGGGAAGAGCCGGACGCACCGGTCCTCGGCAGGGCCACAGAAGGTGTCTTGGGGAGCCGGGAGGGCGGCGTTATGTGCTTAGCTGCAAGAAGACACTTATCGCAGAGCAAAACGGAACCATGACGCTTTTTGGTAGCGATATTTGCCGAAAATTCCCATATGCAGGCGCGAAAGGTGATGCCCATGCTGCTTAGGTTTCGACTAGAGAACTCAAGATCGTTCAGGGACGAGGGTGAAATCTCTCTAATCCAATCCGCATTGAAGGGCCCTGACGTTGCTGCTCGGAACGTCGCCGCGTTCGATGATCTGAAAGCATTGCCATGTGCCGTCATCTACGGTGCCAACGCTTCAGGTAAATCGAACCTTTTGAGGGGGTTTTCCTTTTTCCGCCGGATGGTTCTCGCTTCACATCGTGAGGGCTCACCTGAGGGGGGGGTGCCGAGAGTTCCCTTTGCACTAAAGAGGGGTCGAACCGAACCAAGTCGGTTCGAAGCCGATGTAGTCGTCGATGAGGTTCGTTACACCTTGGGGTTCTCATGCAATGACGAGCAATTCACCGAGGAATGGCTCTACAGCTACCCTGAAGGAAAAAAGAGAGTACTATATGAACGGATAGGGTCAGAAGTAAATTTTGGTGGAAAATTCACTGGCCCCAAAAGGCAGTTAGTCGACTTTATGAGGCCTAACAGTCTCTTTATTTCGACTGCAACGCAGAATGACCATCCAGAGCTATCAAAAATCGTATCATACCTCCAATCTTACTCTCTGTTTTTTTCAACTTCTGTTTCTGATTATCACGTGCACCAAAAGCTTGACGGTGCCGATATTGATGATCGAGTCCTTGTATTTTTGAAATTTATTGGTTCGGGTGTGGTTAATGCTCGTTACCAAAGTGTTGCAATCTCTCAAGAGGCGAGGAAGTTTACGGAAGAGATAGCCAAGGTTTTTCAAGAAAGTCTTGGTGAACCAGACGGATTTACTGAAGAATTATTGAAGAGAGATGAACGTAAAATTCTTGAGCTAGGTCATAGTGGGGAAGGTGATGAGACGTATTTTCTTGGGCTCAGTCGCGAAAGTAGTGGGACGCGTCGCCTAATTGTTCTTCTGTCTGATGTTTTTCGTGCATTGGACAGCGGGGCACCGATCTTAATCGATGAATTGGATGCAAGTTTGCACACTCTTGCATCCGAAGAGATACTCAAGTTATTCTTGAATAGAAGAACGAATCCGCGAGGATCTCAAATTATTGTCACTACCCATGACACAAATCTCCTGAGTGCGCATTGGTTGCGGAGGGATCAGATTTGGTTCTGCGAACGCAACGAGTTTGGCGGGTCTGAGGTATATTCACTCTCTGAATTGAAATCTCGTGCCTCTGATAACTTTGAAAGAGGGTATCTTGAGGGGCGATACGGCGCAATTCCGTATGCTGGCGACGTAACACGTCTTTTCGGAGAAATTTCGTGAGGCGTAGAGGTGGATCCCTCCGGAGGCGGATCGAACGACGCGACGTTCGCCCTAGATGCATCATTTTTTGCGAAGGATTGAACACCGAAACTGGATATTTTCAGGCGTTTAAAGGCAGGTATCCTAGGGCGCTGTTCCAACTCGAAATTTCAGGGGGGGAAGGTGGTCCTGCAACATTATTGAAGAAAGCGTTGCAGAAGAAAAAGGAGATTGCGCGACTTGCCCGTAAAGAAAGTTTCTTTGCTAACGATAAAGTCTGGATTGTCTTTGATGAAGACACTCACCCTTATGTTCAGCAGACAATCAATGAGGCACGACGCCAAGAGGTCGGCGTCGCATATTCTAATCCTTGTTTTGAATTATGGATTATTCTGCATTTGCAAATGTACGATCGGCCAGAATCTCCAGTTAACATGCAGAGGAAATGTGGTGAGCTCATTCCTGGTTATGATCGACATTCCAGTAAGGTTTGTGACTTCGACTCATTGCTAGAGCATCTGCCTCAAGCCGAGAAGAATGCTGCCCGATTGGTGGAGTCAAGGGCGGAGCAAGGATCGCCTTTTGGAGTGCCAGTCTGTACAGTTCACGATCTGACGCAGATCCTACGTGACTCTTGACCCCCACCCCAAACCCGCCTAAGGGCCCGCATCCTTCCGGGGCATGCCCTCGGGAAGCGAGCTGAACATTGGCGGTGTGGCTCCCTCGGGGGCAGCCGTCAAAGTAACCCGGTGGCCGAAGGGCCTGACCATGTGGGTGGAGCGTTTCGGCTTGTGTGACTGCGAGGATGTCCGCTGCGCGGGCGTTCTTGTTAGCCTAGCCCCGCATCAAGTGCGGGGTGACGGGTTCGCGCAAGGCCAGCATCTCTCTCCCCCATCGTCCGGCGCCCGTGTCACCTTCAACTTCGACCCATCCGGGCGCAAGACCGGTGCCAACTTTTGCTGATGGGTCGAGCAGGTGAAGTGAGAACTTAATGCCGACGATCAACCAGCTGGTCCGCAAGGGCCGCGTTCCGCAGAAGGCCAAGTCCAAGGTCCCTGCGATGGAACAGAACCCGCAGAAGCGCGGTGTCTGCACCCGCGTCTACACGACGACCCCGAAGAAGCCGAACTCGGCGCTGCGCAAGGTGGCCAAGGTGCGCCTGACCAACCAGCGCGAAGTCATCAGCTACATCCCGGGCGAAGGCCACAACCTGCAGGAGCACAGCGTCGTGCTGATCCGCGGCGGGCGTGTGCGCGACCTTCCGGGCGTGCGTTACCACGTACTTCGCGGCGTGCTCGACACGCAGGGTGTGAAGGATCGCCGCAAGAGCCGCTCGAAGTACGGCGCCAAGCGTCCGAAGTAAGGGTTAGCCGCGGCGGCGGTTCGCTTTCCCACCCGGGCACCCTGCGGGGTAGCATCTGGGTGGCCGGGCCCGACAAGAACGCTCGTCGTTCTTGTCAAATCCGGAAAAGCGAGCGGGCCGGAGCCGCAAGCCCGGGCGGAGGCCCGGGCGCATTCCGAAGGAATTCAAAAGATGTCACGTCGTCGTCGTCCCGAAAAGCGGGTCATCCTGCCCGATCCCCAGTACGGGGATCAGATCCTGTCGAAGTTCATGAACAACCTGATGTATGATGGTAAGAAGGCCGTCGCTGAAGGGATTGTCTACAGCGCGCTCCAGACTGTCGAGGCCAAGGCCAAGGCGGATCCGATCCAGCTGTTCCATGATGCGCTCAACAATGTGAAGCCGCAGGTCGAAGTGCGCAGCCGCCGTGTTGGCGGTGCGACCTATCAGGTGCCTGTGGAAGTGCGCCCCGAGCGTGCCCAGGCCCTCGCGATCCGCTGGCTGATCACCGCTGCGCGCGGTCGTCCGGAAACCACCATGGCGGCGCGTCTGTCGGGCGAGCTGCTCGATGCGGCGAACAACCGCGGCAACGCGGTGAAGAAGCGCGAAGACACGCACCGCATGGCGGACGCGAACCGCGCGTTCTCGCACTACCGCTGGTAATCTCGCGGATTGTGGGCAGCCGGGGGGGCCAAAGCCTCTTCGGGTCTTCCGGCTGTCACAATCTTCCCTATATGGAGGCCAGACCGCGACCCGGCGGCCCCCCTCACGATCAAGGAACCTGATATGGCCCGCGAGTATCCGCTGGAGCGCTATCGCAATATCGGCATCATGGCGCACATCGATGCCGGCAAGACCACCACGACCGAGCGTATTCTCTACTACACCGGCAAGTCCTACAAGATCGGCGAAGTGCACGATGGCGCGGCGACGATGGACTGGATGGAGCAGGAGCAGGAGCGCGGGATCACGATCACCTCGGCTGCGACCACGACCTTCTGGACCGCCGAAGACAGCTCGATGGATCCGATGAGCGATCCCGACGCGCTGCGCGAGGGCCAGCCCAAGCACCGCATCAACATCATCGACACCCCCGGCCACGTCGACTTCACCATCGAAGTCGAACGCTCGCTGCGCGTGCTCGACGGCGCGGTTGCCGTGTTCGACGGCGTGGCCGGCGTGGAGCCGCAGTCCGAAACTGTTTGGCGTCAGGCCGACAAGTACGGCGTCCCCCGCATGTGCTTCATCAACAAGCTCGATCGCACCGGCGCCGACTTCTATTACTGCGTGCAGTCGATCATCGACCGCCTCGGCGCCAAGCCGCTGGTGCTCTATCTCCCGATCGGGGCCGAGAGCCAGCTTGAAGGCGTGGTTGACCTCGTCAACAACCGCGGCATCGTCTGGCGCGACGACAGCCTCGGCGCGAAGTACGAGTTCATCGAAGTCCCCGCCGACCTCGTCGACAAGGCCGCCGAATATCGCGAGCGCCTGATCGAGCTCGCCGTCGAGGGTGACGACGAGATCATGGAAGCCTATCTCGAAGGCAACGAGCCGGACGTGCCGACCCTCAAGGCGCTGATCCGCAAGGGCACCATCGCGCGCGCATTTGTGCCGGTGACCTGCGGCTCGGCGTTCAAGAACAAGGGCGTGCAGCCCCTGCTCGACGCCGTGGTCGACTACATGCCCTCGCCGCTCGACATCCCGCCGATCAAGGGCGTGCTGCCCGACAGCGACGAAGAAGCCGAGCGTCCTTCGAGCGACGATCAGCCGTTCGCCGCGCTGGCGTTCAAGATCATGAACGATCCCTTCGTCGGCTCGCTGACCTTCACCCGCATCTATTCGGGCAAGCTCACCAAGGGCCAGGTCCTGAACTCGGTGAAGGACAAGAAGGAAAAGATCGGCCGCATGCTGCTGATGCACTCGAACAACCGCGAGGACATCGATGAGGCCTTCGCCGGCGACATCGTCGCGCTGGCCGGCATGAAGGACACCACCACGGGCGATACCCTGTGTGATTCCGCCAAGCCGATCATCCTCGAGCGCATGGAATTCCCCGAGCCCGTTATCGAGCTTTCGGTGGAGCCCAAGACCAAGGCCGACCAGGAAAAGATGGGCATCGCGCTCAATCGTCTGGCGCAGGAAGACCCCTCGTTCCGCGTGTCGACCGACCACGAAAGCGGTCAGACGATCATCAAGGGCATGGGCGAATTGCACCTCGACATCATCGTCGATCGCATGAAGCGCGAGTTCAAGGTCGAAGCCAATGTCGGCGCGCCGCAGGTGGCTTACCGCGAATATCTCGCTCGTGAAGTTGACGTCGATTACACCCACAAGAAGCAGTCGGGCGGCTCGGGCCAGTTCGGCCGCGTGAAGGTCACGGTCACCCCGGGTGAGCGCGGCCAGGGCGTGGTGTTCGACGACCAGATCAAGGGCGGCAATATTCCGCGCGAATATATCCCGGCGATCGAAAAGGGCTTCCGCGAACAGGCGGCCAGCGGCCACCTGGTGGGCTTCCCGATCATCGATTTCAGCATCAAGCTGACCGATGGTGCGTACCACGACGTCGACTCGAGCGCGATCGCGTTCGAAATCGCCGCGCGCGGTGCGATGCGTGAAGTCGCGCAGAAGGC
>JACESM010000177.1 GCA_013911835.1 Porphyrobacter sp.
CCGCCCATGCGGTTCATGTTCTTCTCCATGCGCGCGGGGTAGACCAGCAGCTTCTCGACCACGCCGGTCAGGCGCGCGAGTGCGAAGTCCAAGGTGATGGTCGCATCCGGCCCGATGTAGCGTTCGACCGAGGAGTGCGAGATGTCGCGCTCGTGCCACAGCGCGACGTTCTCGAGCGCCGGGGTGACGGCCGAGCGCACTACGCGGGCAAGGCCGGTAAGGTTCTCGGTCAGCACCGGGTTGCGCTTGTGCGGCATGGCGGACGAACCCTTCTGGCCGGGGGAGAAATACTCCTCGGCCTCGAGCACTTCGGTGCGCTGCAAGTGGCGGATTTCGGTGGCGAGCCTTTCGATGCTGCTGGCGATTACGCCCAGCGTCGCGAAATACATCGCATGGCGATCACGCGGGATAACCTGGGTGGAAACGGGCTCGATTTCCAGCCCGAGCTGCTCGGCGACATAGGCCTCCACCGCCGGATCGACATTGGCGAACGTCCCGACCGCGCCCGAGATCGCGCAGGTCGCGATCTCCGCGCGCGCCGCCACCAAGCGGGTGCGGCAGCGGGCGAACTCGGCATAGGCCTCGGCGAGCTTCAGGCCGAAGGTCACCGGCTCGGCATGGATGCCGTGGCTGCGGCCGATGGTGGGGGTGTATTTGTGTTCCTCGGCACGGGTGCGGATCGCGGCAAGCAGCGCGTCGAGATCTGCGAGCAGGATGTCGCTCGCCCGGGCAAGTTGCACCGAAAGCGTGGTGTCGAGCACGTCGGAGCTGGTCATGCCCTGGTGCATGAAGCGCGCTTCCTCGCCGACCTGCTGCGCGACCCAATCGAGGAAGGCGATCACGTCATGCTTGGTAACCGCCTCGATCGCGTCGATCGCTTCGACGTCGATCTTCGGATCGGTCGCCCACCAGTCCCACAGCGCCTTGGCCGCAGACTGGGGCACCACGCCCAGATCGGCGAGCTTCTGCGTCGCGTGCGCCTCGATCTCGAACCAGATGCGATACTTCGCCTCGGGCTCCCACAGGGCGGTCATGGCAGGGCGGGCGTAGCGGGGGACCATCGGGCGGCTCCGGATGAGGGCGAGAACGTGCCCGCGCGGCTAGGCGGCAAGGGCGCGGATGGCAAGAGCGGGCGCGGCCCATGATCGGGCGCTGTCCCCGCTTACAATTGCCCCAGGCTCGCCCATTTGGCTACCGCATGGGCACGGGTTGCGGCATCGAGCTTGGCGCGCGCATTGTCGATATGGAACCGTACCGTCGCCTCTGACAGCGAGAGGATCACCGCGATTTCCCAATCGGTCTTGCCCTCGGCGACATAGGCGAGGCAATCGGCCTCGCGCGGGGTGAGCGCGGGCGGGGCGTCCACAGCACACTGCGCCTCTGCGGGTGCCAGATCGATCAGATGATCGGTGAACAACAGTGCTGCGCGGTGCACCGCGCGCGCGCATTCGGGAGGGGGCGCGGCTTCCGCAAAGCCGATGTGAACCGAGGCGATCCGCCCCGCCGGGCCATATGAGGTCGCACACAAGGCCTCGCCGATGCGCGCTTCGGACAGCGCCTCCCAGTAATCGCCGAAGCGCCGGTCGCGATGCGGGGCATAGTCGCTGAAACGATAGCGCGTGCGCCCTTCGCGGATCGGGCGCAGCAGGGGGTTCTTGTCAAAGCAGATGAAGTTGAACGCCGCGCTGCCTTCCCAGCCGGGGACCGCGTGCCGCTCGATCACGCCGCCGGCGGCGTAGTGGCGCTGCGAGGTCAGGCGTCCCACGGGCCGCGTATAGGCGCGCGCCTGAAAATAGGTCGCCCCGCGCGCGAACACCTGATCGCGGAAGCGCGCGGTCGCGGCGGCGGGATCGCTGGCGGTCAGCACCGGCATCAGATCGGCCATCCACTGCTGCATCACGCCCCCTTCGCGCCTTGAGCACCTGCAAGAATAGCCGCGCCCTCAGCGCTTGTCACGCGCCGCCACGCGCGGCGGGCGCCTTGTCAACCTCCCGATCCCGGGAGGTAGGCGAAGCGGCCCCGGTTCTGACATGGCCCCCGCACGGGATCATGAATCGGGAGATGCGGCAATGCGGGCTGGGCGGAGCGCAAGGATGGCAACGCTGGCGGCGGGGGCGGCGCTGGCCGCTGCGCTGGCGCTGCCGCAAGCCGCAGCGGCGCAGGTCGTGCTGGACGAGATGGTGGACGAGCCGGTGCCGCCGCAGGTCGATCCCGATGCGGCCAACCGGCAGGCGGCGATTGATCTGGCAGCGGCGCTCAATTCTACTTTGGTGTCAGGCCCGGGCTTTCCAGCGGAATGTGCGCAGGCGAGTTTTGTCGCCACAGGCAGCCGCGTTTCATTCAATTTTCCGCCGTCACTCGGGCTGTTTGTGCAGTTTTGTTTTGGACCAACGAGCAGCTTATCCACCGTCACGACTCTCGATGGCGAGCATCGCCAATTTGAAACGGCGATCATAAGCACGATCGACAATCGGCTCGGCCAACCGGGCGAGTTCGAGGTGCGCGGGCTGGCGACAGGGCAGGCCCCCTTGCGCGTCACCGCAAATTCGCTGGCGCAGGCGCGCAGCGGGCTACTGACCGATGCCCGTACCCTCACTGGCAGACGCTATTTCGCCGGAACCGCAATCCAGACCGGCGGCGGACCCGAGGTTGTGACCGACCGGGTGATCGGCGAAAGGCTGACCCGCCGGCAATTGGTGGTTCTGGGCTTCGTCAGCCAACTCGGCCCGGGCGACACCCCGTTTGGCGAGGTCGGACAATGCCCCACGCCGACCTCGCTGGAGGGGTGCCAATCCACTGGCGGCGTGTATGCGATCCCCGTGTTGTTCTCCAACACCACCATCCAGACGATGCGCATCCTCACCATCACCCAGCAGGTCGAGCGCACCATCACCGGTGGCACCACCTTCTTCGATGTCCCACTCACCGCGCTGCCCACCGGCGCGATCCATGCCGCCGCCGCGCAAGGCGGTTTCGGCGCGAGCGGGCGGTTCTTGCGGCGGCTGACCGATGGTCCGGGCGAAGGCGCGGCGCGGCGCGGGGCGTTCTGGGGGGAAGCCTATGCCCGCGACGGCAGCTTCGATGCCAGCGCCGCGCTCGGCCGGGTGGAAGGGCAGGGGGAAGGGCTGGTGCTCGGCCTGCTGCTCAACCCGGCCGAGCACATCACGCTCGGGATTGCGGGCGAATATGGCACCGGGGCGCTGGCGATCCCCGATCCGCTGACCCCCGAAAGCGCCGATCTGCGCCAGCTGCTGGTGGGCGTGCATGGCCGCGCGGCGTTCGGCGCGGTCGAATTGAGCCTTGCCGCCAGCTATGGCGGGATGCGGGTGCGCAGCAGCGGCGCGTCCGCAGCCGGGGCGGCGCAGGCGGAATATGACGGCGACCTGTTCGGGGTCTCGGGCGAGGCGGGCTACCGGCTGGCATTCGGGCCGCTCTCGCTGCGCCCCCATATCGGCGCGGCGCATCTGCGCTGGGACCGCGCCGCCTTCAGCGAAACCGGCGGCCCTGCGCCGCTGGCGGTGGCCGAGGACGATCTCGGCCAGACCCGGCTGTGGGCCGGGGCCGACGCCGCGCTGACGCTGGGCGGGGAGAATAGCGGCCTGAGGCTCACCGCCTATGGCCGCGCGGTCCGCGCCTCGGGCGACCGGCAGAGTGTGGTCACCACCTTCGATCCGCAACTCCCCGGCATCGGCTTTGAGGTAGCAGGTCCAGCGACCGCGCGCACCTCGGCCGAACTGGGCGCGGCGCTCGATTGGCGGGTGACGAAGGGGGTGACGCTGGCGCTGGGCTATGACGGCCGCCTCGCCGATAATCAGCGCGATCACGCCGCGCGCGCGGTGGTGCGGGTGGGGTTCTAGATCAGCCCCTTGGCGCGAAGGCTCACATGCCCCTCGCGCCCGATGATCACGTGATCGTGGACAGTCACCCCCATGTGCCGCCCGGCCTCGGCAAGGCGCTGGGTGATCTGGATGTCGGCGCGGCTCGGCTCGGGGCTGCCCGAGGGGTGGTTGTGGACGAGGATCATCGCGCTCGCGCCCACATCCATCGCCCGGCGGATCACTTCGCGCGGGTGGATCGCGGCTTCATCGATGCTGCCGTCGCCCACATGGTGATCCTCGATCAGGCGGTTCTTGGTGTCGAGATAGAGCACCCGTACGCGTTCAATGGTGAGGTGCGCCATGTCGGTGGTGAGGTAGTCGATCAGCGCCTGCCAGCTCGAAAGCACCGGCTTGCCCATGATTTCGCCCCGCGCCATGCGCCGCGCCGCCGTGGCGACGGCCTTCAGCGCTGCCGCCGAGTTCTCGCCGACGCCCTTGACCCGCTGGAGTGCCTTGGGATCGGCGTTCATCACGCCCGCAAGGCTCCCGAACTGGGCGAGCAGCGCCTTGGCCATCGGCTTGGTATTGCCGCGCGGGATCGCGGCGAAGAGCAGGTATTCGAGCACCTCGTAATCGGCGAGCGCCTCCGCGCCCCCGGTCAGCAACCGGTGCCTGAGGCGCGCGCGGTGCCCGTCGCCCGCAGCCTTGCCCGCGTCCCAATCAGGCGCTGCGTTGTCGAGAAAATCGAAACTGTCTTCAGCTTCCGGCAATGCGACCCTCCGGAAAAGCGTTGGCGATGGTGTGTCTCATTGCCTTTGGAAGGGGATACGCGCAAGAGTTGGCGACGATGCGGCAATCGGAGGCGGAGACGGTAGAGGGGCCGCAGGACGGCGGAAGCGGGCGCGCGCCGCCGCGCCGCCGCTGGCGCAACCCCGTCATGCTGGGGGTTGCCGCCGTCGCGCTGGTGGGCGGCGGGACGCTGTGGCTGAGCCGCGAGCGAATCGCCCGCGACGTGATCGACGACTACCTTGCCGGGCGGGGCGTTCCGGCAACTTACGACATCGTCAGCCTCACGCCGCAGCAACAGGTGATCGCAAACCTCGTGGTCGGTGATCCGGCACGGCCCGATCTCACCGTCCGGCGCATGGTGATCGAGACGGGCGTGGGCTGGCAGGGGCCCGAATTGCGGCGCGTCTCGATTGAGGGCGCGCGGGTGTTTGCCACCTTCAAGGGCGGCAGGTTCAGTCTCGGCAAGCTCGATCCGCTGGTGTTTACCGGCAGCAAGGCGCCGCCTGCGCTCCCGGCGATCGACCTCGTGCTGACCGACGCGCGTGGGCTGCTCGAGAGCGATTACGGGCGCGCCGGGTTCAAGCTCGACGGCAAGGGCCGGATCGATGACGGCTTTGCCGGCGTGCTGGCCGCGACCGCGCCGGGGATCGGCACGCAGGATTGCCGCGCCGGAAGCGCGACGCTCTTCGGCAGCCTCACCACCTCGGGCGGCGCTGCCGCTTTCGATGGGCCGTTGCGGCTGGCAAACCTCGCTTGCGGAGGCGCGAGCCTGGCGCGGGCGGATATCGGAACCAAGGCACGCCTGACCGCTGATTTCGCTGCGGCCGATGCCGGTTTCCGGGTCACGGGCGGCGGGTTGCGAATAGCCGATCTGGCCGCTGCCGGGCTGGGCGGCAGCGCAGAAATCGGGTGGTCGAAGGGCCGTCTCGCCTTCGGCCATGATCTGGCGCTGACCGGCCTTGCCGCGCCGCAGGGCCGCCTTGCGCGGCTTGTGGCCGAAGGCGATTGGCGCGGCGCGGCCGACGGGTCGAGCGGCCAGTGGGAGGGCACCTTGCGCGGCGCGGGCCTTGCGCCAGCGAAAGACCTTGCCGCGAGCCTTGCCGCCATCGAACGCGGTGCTGCGGGCACGCTGGCGGAGCCGCTCCTCGCCCGGGCGCGCAATGGGCTTGGCGCGGCGCTCGAGGGCGCGAGTTTCCGCGGCGATGCGATCATCCGCCACAAGGGCGACGATGCCTCGCTGGTGATCCCCGAGGCAAGCCTCGCCAGCGCGCAGGGCACGCGGGTGCTGGCGCTCTCTCGGGTCAATGCAAGGCTTGGCGCGGGCGGTGTGAGCGGGCTGGCAGGCAATCTGCTGGCAGGCGGCGAAGGGCTTCCCTCCATCAACGGCCGGATCGCGCAGGAGCGCGGCGGCGGATGGAGCGCACGGCTTGCCATGGCCGATTACGCCGCTGGTGCCAACCGCCTCGCAATTCCGCGCCTTACGCTGAAGAGCGGTTCAAACGGGGCGCTTTCATTCGAAGGTTTGGTCAAGGCGAGCGGCGCCCTGCCCGGCGGCGGGGTCAGTGACCTGACCGTGCCGCTTGAGGGCACTTGGTCGCAGCGCGCAGGCCTCGCGCTTGGCACGCGCTGCACGCCGCTGC
>JACESM010000178.1 GCA_013911835.1 Porphyrobacter sp.
ACGTTACAAGATAAATCGCTGATTTTACAGAGTAGTTGGAGACGCTCTGAAATTGCGTGAGACGAAAGTTATAGCGCCTCCTCCGCTACCACAGGCCTTTCCGGAAGCTTCCGGAGCTTTGCGAATTCATCAGAAAATCGTTGAAAAAGTAGAGGGTTGCGGGTGATTTGCGTCCGCCTACGCCCGTGTCGATCCACATGCAGCCAGATTTGGTGTGGGGATATCATCAGCGCGGGCCTCGTTGCGAAGAGGCATCATGGCTGAAGACGGTACCGCGAGCGTCCGCCGGCATCCTCGCCACAGATACCAGTGCAACGGTGCGACCTGAACGCATCGCAAAGCCGACGATGCTGACAAATCCCGGGCCAGGAGTCACCGCGATGACGAACGAGGTTGCGGCAAAAGCGAGCCAGAGCTCGAAGTACGTTATCGCAGAACCTTACTTGAAGTCGATGTTTCGTGGCCGCTGACGATGAAGCCGGAAATTTCCACTCTTGACCAGAAGGCTGCCAAGGTCGGCATCAGGGAAGCGGCCATTGAAACAGCAGCACAAGACTCGCACCAAGGGTTCCCAAAACACCCAGACCCAGCAATGCCGTAACAATCGCCTGCCGGATTTCTGTCGTTTCAAAGCCCTTGCCGGTGATCGCAAGCCCATGTCCAGCGCCCCACAGCCCGGCAAGGAAAAAGGCCGCCCAGAGGACAAACAGCGCCCCGCAAAGGCCATATGCGACAAGCATGGACAAAGTTGGACCCATTTCGAAAACGGGCCATGTCCATGCGATGGCTATCAGGAACGTTCCGCTCTGAACGGCTGTGAGATGCGCCGACAGGCTCAGTCGCGGCGATTTCGTCTTCGGAATGATGACCCCGTTGAGCAAACCAACAACGAAGAGGAGCAGCCCGGACCCGGAGATGATGAGCTGAGCAGACGTCATTCTCAGCGACCCAGGGTTCGGAGCACATAGCGCAAATTGCGAAGCGCCGCCGCAGGGTTGCGGCGCATCAATGTCCGCCGCAATCTCGGCTGTCCTTTGAGCCAGGCCTTTTTGAGGACGACCTGTCCCGCAGCATCGAGCACGAATTCGTCGATTCCTTCGAAGCGCGGTGCGGCAGGGTCGCCCGCATCGCCGAGCACCATCGTCCAGCTCGCAAAAGCGGTATCGACCTCGACGATGATGTTCGCGCCGACATAGGTGTGCGGTCCGGCCATTGCGAACTGGCGCGTGAATGCATCCCTTATCGCGGCCTTGCCGTGATATTCGTCGCCCCGAGGGCCATCGCCCAGGATGTCGCAGTACACGGCTTCATCTGCGATCAGCGCCATGATGGCATCGATGTCCTGCTTGGCAAATCCGTCTACCATCCCCTGAATGGTCCGGCGGTTCCGTTCGCTGACGGGATCATCGGCAAGGGCCTGCGCGCCTGATTGCGGGAGCGAACTGGGATAGGCGGTTGCCATCTGAAAATTCCCCGTATATCGCAAGGTATCGACTGATAGTCGGTAATTACCGACTCGCCGTCGGTATGTCAAGAAGAGCTGTGAATGCCGACCCAGGAGGAACGAAGAGAGGCAACACGCACCGCCATTCTGGCGGCGGCACAGCTGCATTTTGGTTCCTCCGGGTACCATCATGTCGCGGTCGATCAGATCGCTGCCGAAGCCAAGGTGGCCAAGGGCGCAATCTATCACCACTACCCGACCAAGGCCGATCTGTTCGAAGCTGTGTTGCGCAAGGTCGCGTCCCAGATCCTCGCCGAAGTGCGGGCGACCTTGGTGCAGCAGACAGAGATACTTGCTGCCATGTTCGCGGGAAACCGGGCGTTCTTTGCTGCCTGTGCCGACCCGCATTCTGCCCAGATATTCTTGCGCGACGGCCCGGCGGTTCTGGGATGGAACCGCTGGCGCGAAATCGACGCCAGCTATTTTGGCGCCATGGTCCGGGATGGACTTTTCGCGGCCATGGAAGCGGGTGTCATTGTCAAGCAGCCGATCGATCCCCTGGTCCGCTTGATGCTGGGCGCTGTCACCGAAGCCGCCATCGACTGCGCCAATAGCGAGAATTTTGACGAAACGGCCGAGAGCTATCTCCAAGGTCTGGAAGCGCTCCTCAATGGGTTGAGGCCAGCTAGGCGGGGTGACTAGGCGCGCCTTGAGCACTTTCCGGCCATTCTGACCCGCCCTGACCGAGCCGATTTTGGCACAGCGCAAGGAACGACGGGCGAGCCATGCCAACGCATCGTGAGCGAGGAGAGACGCCGCGGTGGGCCAAAAGCGGCCCGCCCCTGCGGGGTCGCGTCAGGAAACGCGCTGGCTGCGTCGCGGCACTTGCCGGGCCAACCAGCCCCGGCTGCGCGCCACTCCTGTCCGGCGTGCTTCATGACGCGATCGGAGTGATCCAGATTGGTCGGAAAATGCTCGAGCGGATTTCCGCCTGGCCGGCCCTTCCGCGCGCGTCCTTCGTGCGACGGCGCGCGCGCAGGGGGCGGGCGAGGTCCGTCCGCAGCCCAGTCAGGGTGCCCTCAGCGCGCCCTCAACACATGGAGCTGGTAGTAGCCGAGCGGCCCGCGCTTGCTCTCCAGCACCAGCCCGCGCGCTGCCGCCACTTCGGCGGCAAAGGCGGGAAGGTCGAGGCGCGGCGCGACATGGAACTTGGCGAGCCACGCCCGCAGCATCCGCTGGAACGGCCCCGGCAACCCGCCAAGATCGCCGAAATCGACCACATGCAGCGCGCCCCCCGGTGCCAGTTGCCCCGCCGCATGGGCGAGTGCGCCCTGCCAGTCGGGGATCATCGAGAGCGAATAGGACAGCACGATCCGCTCGAAGGCCGGCTCTCCCAGCAGGCTGACGGGATCGAAGGCGCAGGCATCGCCTTCGCCCAGCCGCGCGTCCTCGCCCAACGCCGCGCGCGCGCTCTTGAGCATCTCGGAGGAGATATCGAGGCCGAACAGGCGCACCCCCGGCCACGCCTTGGCGAGTTTGGCTAGGTTGCGTCCGGTGCCGCAGGCGACTTCGAGCACCCGCATCCCGGGCCGCGCATCAAGCCCCGCGATCAGCGTGTCGCGCCCGAACAGGTAGTACTTGCGGGTGAAGTCATAGATGTGGCGCTGCCCGCGATAGACCTCGTCCATCAGCGCGGCGTGCGAGGGGCGGGGGGTAGAGGCCATCACGCCAGCTCGTAGACGTGCACGCCGCCATAGATCGACGAGCGATCGCGGCGGGTGAGGTCGGCGGAGAGCTCATCAAGGTAACGCCATTGCGACAGGATCGCGTCATCCAGACGGCCCGGCAGCAGGCTGGGCTCAGCGGCGGTGCGGAACAGCACCCGCGCGCCCGGGCGGCTGGCGCGGGTGATGCGACTCCACAGGCCATCCAATTGATCGTTGTTCATCCAGTCTTGTGCATCGAGCAGCACGAAGCGGTCCATGCTCGCCTCCTCGCGCGCGCCGATCCAGTCGACCATATTGGCGCGGGTGACGTCGAGCCGCTCGACGCGCTCCTTCATCGCCTCCCAGTTGGCGCGCTGGAGATAGGGCGGAAGCGCCGCGCTCTCCGAACGGTTGTAGCCGCGCCCGAAGGCCTGCCAGGCGAAATAGTTGTCCTTGACCTCGAAATCGCAGGCGAGCTTTTCCAGACGCCGCCGCAGCACTTCGGCCATGCGTTCATCGCCCGCAAGGTGCTCGAACTGCGCAGGGGGGATGCCGAGGCCGAACAGCGAGGCGGGCTGATCGGTCAGCCAGCGGATGAACTTCTTCTCGAAGACGGGTGCCAGCTCCTGCTCGAACACCGCGCGCTGTTCCTCGAGCGTCTGCGCCTCGAGCAGCTTGCCCAGATCGATCTTGTAGAGCTTGGCAAAGACGTGCGCCAGGCCGATGAAATTGCCCAGCAATCCCTTGCGGTAAATGCCGCGCGTGAAGTAGCTGATGCGCTTGCGCCCGCGGATGTCGCGCTTTTCCCAATAGGCGCGGCTTTCCTCGTCGAGATGGGGCGCGATCATGGTCTTGTAGACCGCCGCGTTCTCCTTGTGGTCGGCGTGCGCGAAGAAGCGATGGAAACGCTCGTAATTGGGCAGGTGCTTGATCGCGGCGATCTTGAGCCGCCCGAGTGCGACATGCGCATGGTTGAGATCGACCGCGGTCACGCTCTCGGGGTTGGCGGTGAGGTAGGACAGCGCGTTGCAGCTGCCGCTGGCGATGCACATCACCCGGCTGTCGGGCTGGATATCAAGGCCCTCCATGTCGACCACCGGGTCTTCCCAGATCTGGGCATAGACCAGCCCCTTGAAGGCGAGCGCAAAGGCCTTGTCGAGCAGCTTGTCGCTGACCTTTGCATCCTTGCGGATCACCGCTTCTTCGATGATCCGCTTTGCTTGAGTAGCCATGGGGGAGGGGGGTCCTTGCCGTTACGTCAAGCGGTTGTCGTATTCGCGGTGCGTTTCGTCAATGTGACGGTTTCCACAGCCTTATGCGGTCCCCGCGATGGTCGCGGCATAGGCGGCCGGATCGGCATTGCCGCCGGTGAGCATGATGACGGTGCCTTCGTCCACCGGCACCTTGCCCGCCAGCGCCGCCGCCAGCGCCGCCGCGCCGCCGGGTTCGACCACGAGGCGCAGCTCGCTGAAGGCGAAACGCTGTGCCGCGCGCACCTCGTCGTCGGTGACGGTGACGCCGGGTTCGGCGCGGCCCTTGAGGAGGCTAAGGTTCAACGCCTTTGTGACGTTGGGCTGGAGCGCGTCGCAGATCGTCTTGGGCGCTTGCGGAGAGGCGTGGACCAGCTCGCCCTTTGCCATCGCTTGGCCCACCATGTCCCAGCCGACCGGCTCGACGGGGTGCACTGCGCTGTCCGGCGCGCCGAGCGCCAGCCCCGCAGTCAGCCCCCCGCCGCCGCAGCACGCCACGATCCGCGACGGCGCATGGCCAAGCTGCGCGGCGATCTCGATCGCAGCCGAGCCCTGGCCCTCGATCACCCACGGATCGCCGAAGGCGTGGACGAGCGTGCCGCCGCGTTCCGCGATCAGCCGCGCCGCGACAGCATCGCGGTCCTCGCCGGGGCGCTGGTAGAGCACCACCTCGGCGCCCAGCGCCTTGGTGTTGGCGAGCTTCACCTCCGGCGCGTCATGCGGCATCACAATGGCGGCGCGCACGCCCAGCCGCCGCGCTGACCACGCGACGCCCTGTGCATGATTGCCCGACGACACGGCAATGACCCCGCCACCGCGCTCGGCCTCCGATAGGTTCGAGAGCCGCCACCACGCGCCCCTGATCTTGAACGAGCCGATCGGTTGCAGCGTCTCGGCCTTCGCCCATGCGCGCACGCCGCCGATAGTGACCGGCAGCAGCGGAGTAGGGGGCAGGATTGCCGCAACCGATGAGGCGGCGGCGATCACGCCTTCCCGTGTTGGCATTCTGACATCGTCTTGGATCATTTGTCCCTGTCCATGCATTCGACTAATTCGTGTCCGCATTGCCTCTTTCCGAAAACCGGTTCCCACTTTTCGGAGCAATGCTCTAAGCGCAGCGCAAGATTCGCATTACGAAAGGTTCCTATCATGTCGGCAGCTAAGTCCAGCACTGTTCTCGTCATCGGTGCGGGCGGGGTGAGTTCGGTCTGCGTCCACAAGATGGCGTTCAACCCCGAGATTTTCCCCGAGATTCACCTCGCCAGCCGCACCAAGACCAAGTGCGACGCGATTGCCGCCAGCGTGAAGCAGCGCTGCGGGCGCGATATCGCCACCTACGAGATCGACGCCGAGGAAGTCCCGGCGATGGTCAACCTGATCCGCAAGACCGGGGCGGGCCTCGTGGTCAACCTTGCGCTGCCCTATCAGGATCTGCCGATCATGGACGCCTGCCTCGAAGCGGGCGTCGACTACCTCGATACCGCCAACTACGAGCCCAAGGACGAGGCCAAGTTCGAGTATCACTGGCAGTGGGCCTATCAGGAGCGTTATAAAGACGCTGGCCTGATGGCGCTGCTCGGGTCGGGCTTCGATCCGGGCGTGACTTCTGTCTTCACCATGTGGCTCAAGAAGCACAAGCTGAAGACCATCCGCCAGCTCGACATCCTCGACTGCAACGGCGGCGATCATGGCCAGCATTTCGCGACCAACTTCAACCCCGAAATCAACATCCGCGAAGTGACCGCCCCCGCGCGCCACTGGGAGAACGGCGAGTGGGTCGAGACCCCCGCGATGGCGAACAAGGTGGCCTTCGACTTTGAGGCAGTCGGCCCCAAGAACATGTACC
>JACESM010000179.1 GCA_013911835.1 Porphyrobacter sp.
TGATCGAGCGGCACGCGGTCCCCGGCTGGGAAGGCAGCGCGGCGTTCAACTTCATCTGCTTTGACAAGAACCCCCTGCTGCGCCCGATCCGAGAAGGCCGCACGCGCTATCGTTTCAGCGACTATGCCCCGCATCGCGACCGCCGCTTCGGCGATTACTGGGAGGCGCTGTCCGAAGCGCGCATCGGCGAGGCCTTGTGTGCGACTGCCTATGGCCCGGCGGGGCGGATCGCCTCGGTCCATATCGGCTTTGCGGAAGGCGCGCCCCCTCCCGAATGCGCGCGCACGGTGCACCGCGCAGCACTGTTGTTCACCGATCATCTGATCGATCTGGCACCCGCGGAGGGGCAGGGTGCTGAGGACGCCCCGCCCGCGCTCACCCCGCGCGAGGCCGATTGCCTCGCCTATGTCGCCGAGGGCAAGACCGATAGGGAAATCGCGGTGATCCTCTCGCTGTCAGAGGCGACGGTGCGGTTCCATATCGACAATGCGCGCGCCAAGCTCGATGCCGCAACCCGTGCCCATGCGGTGGCCAAATGGGCGAGCCTGGGGCAATTGTAAGCGGGGACAGCGCCCGATCATGGGCCGGGCCCGCTCTTGCCATCCGCGCCCTTGCCGCCTAGCCGCGCGGGCACGTTCTCGCCCTCATCCGGAGCCGCCCGATGGTCCCCCGCTATGCCCGCCCTGCCATGACCGCCCTGTGGGAGCCGGAAGCAAAGTATCGCATCTGGTTCGAGATCGAGGCCCATGCGACGCAGAAGCTCGCGGACCTCGGCGTGGTGCCGCAATCGGCAGCACGCGCGCTATGGGACTGGTGGGCGACCGAACCCGCCATCGATGTCGCCGCGATCGACGCGATCGAAGCGGTGACCAAGCACGACGTGATCGCCTTCCTCGACTGGGTCGCGCAGCAGGTCGGCGAGGAAGCGCGCTTCATGCATCAGGGCATGACCAGCTCCGACGTGCTCGACACCACGCTTTCGGTGCAACTTGCCCGGGCGAGCGACATCCTGCTCGCCGACCTAGACGCGCTGCTCGCCGCGATCCGCACCCGCGCCGAGGAGCACAAATACACCCCCACCATCGGTCGCAGCCACGGCATCCATGCCGAGCCGGTGACCTTCGGCCTCAAGCTGGCGCAGGCCTATGCTGAGTTCGCCCGCTGCCGGACCCGGCTCGTGGCCGCGCGCGCCGAGATCGCCACCTGCGCTATCTCGGGCGCGGTCGGCACTTTTGCCAATGTCGATCCGGCGGTGGAGGCCTATGTCGCCGAGCAGCTCGGGCTGGAAATCGAGCCCGTTTCCACCCAGGTTATCCCGCGTGATCGCCATGCGATGTATTTCGCGACGCTGGGCGTGATCGCCAGCAGCATCGAGCGACTCGCTACCGAAATCCGCCACCTGCAGCGCACCGAAGTGCTCGAGGCCGAGGAGTATTTCTCCCCCGGCCAGAAGGGTTCGTCCGCCATGCCGCACAAGCGCAATCCGGTGCTGACCGAGAACCTCACCGGCCTTGCCCGCGTGGTGCGCTCGGCCGTCACCCCGGCGCTCGAGAACGTCGCGCTGTGGCACGAGCGCGACATCTCGCACTCGTCCGTGGAGCGCTACATCGGGCCGGATGCGACCATCACCCTGGACTTCGCACTCGCGCGCCTGACCGGCGTGGTCGAGAAGCTGCTGGTCTACCCCGCGCGCATGGAGAAGAACATGAACCGCATGGGCGGGCTCATCCATTCGCAGCGCGTGCTGCTGGCGCTGACGCAGGCGGGCCTCACCCGCGACGAGTCCTACCGCCTCGTCCAGCGCAACGCGATGAAGGTGTGGGAATCGGACGGCGCGCTGTCGCTGCTCGATCTGCTCAAGGCCGATGCCGACGTCACCGCCGCGCTGACGCCGCAGCAGCTCGAGGAGAAGTTCGACCTCGGCTATCATTTCAAGCACGTCGACACGATCTTCGCGCGCGTCTTCGGCTGATCCGCGCGATGCTGGACAAGGGGCACGAATGGCTTAGGTTTGCGGTCTCAAGGGGCCATCGGGAGACACCTGCTTCGTGAAAGTCCTTCGCACCATCATCTGGGTTCTGGCCGCGCTCGGCTTTCTGGTCTTCGCCACCTACAACTGGCAACCGGTCGAATTGCGGCTGTGGCAGAACCTCGTGCTCGAGACCAAGGTGCCGGTTCTGGCGCTGCTCGCCTTCACCGCGGGCTTCCTGCCGATGTGGGCGGTGCACCGCAGCGTGGTGTGGAGCATGAGCCGGCGCGTGCGCACGCTCGAGAACTCGCTGAAGAACACCGCCATGGCCCACCGCGCCGATGTGACAACTGCGGCAAACGCCTCGCATGCGGCGGACAGCCCTGTGGAAAAGCCGGGCAAAAGCGGGGGAGAAGAGAGCGAGCCCTTCGGCATTTCCGATACGGGCGGCGGCGCGGGCACTGACGGGGGGAGCGCGGGCGAATGAGCAATCCGATCTATCTGGCGCTGGACGTGCCCCAGCTCGAACCTGCCAAGGCGCTGGTCGAGAAGGTCAAGGCGCATGTCGGCGGGGTCAAGCTTGGCCTCGAATTCTTCTGCGCCCATGGCGCGCACGGGGTGCACGAGATCGCGCATTGCGGCTTGCCGATCTTCCTTGATCTCAAGTTCCACGACATCCCCAACACCGTCGCTGCCGCGATGCAGGCGATCCACGTCTACGAACCGGCAATCGTCACCGTCCATGCGAGCGGCGGGCGGGCGATGATGGAGGATGCCAAGGCTGCAGCGGCTGCGGGCACCAAGGTGGTCGCGGTAACGATGCTTACCAGCCTCGACGCGAACGACCTTACCGCCACCGGCGTCTATGGCAGCGCCGAGACGCAGGTGATGCGCCTGGCCGAGCTCGCCCATGCCGCCGGGCTCGACGGGATCGTGTGCTCGGGCCAGGAGGTCGGCATGGTCAAGAAGGCATGGAAGGACGGGTTCTTCGTTGTCCCCGGCCTGCGTCCTGCCGGGAACGGCACCGGCGACCAGAAGCGCGTCGTCACCCCCCGCGCCGCGCGCGACAATGGCGCGAGCGTGCTGGTCATCGGCCGCCCGATCAGCCGTGCAGAAGACCCGGCGGCGGCGGCGCGGGCGATCGAGGCGACGCTGTGATGCGGAGGGGCGCTGCGGCGGTGCTGGCAGCGCTGCTGCTCACCGCCCCCGCCCGGGCCGAAGAGGCGGCAGCCCCGCCGCTTCCAGCCGAGACGGTCAAGGGCGAATGCAGCCATCCGGGCGAAACGGTCACCCGCTGGCTGCAAATGATCGACGACGTCGGCACCGGAAGCTATCGATGCGAGGCCGCATCGCTCGACTGGGGCAACCGGCTCACCTTCTACCGTGACCGCGAGGCGAGCAAGGTGGCCATCGCCTTCATCGGTCGCCGCGAAGCGGAAGGGGGCTTCACCGTCACTGCAGTCGAACGCGCTTTGCTGCCCGAAACCCCCGCCAGCGGTCGCTGCCGCCTGATCACGCCCGAGGATGCGGGCGCGCGCCGAGTGCTGTGCTACGCGAGAGAGCGCGAGGGACCGGGCCTGGCGCACCTCACCGAGATGGTCATTGCCGAGCGTGACTGGCCCGGCGCGGCGGCGATCCCGGGGCGTTGTTCTGCCCCCGGCATCGCCCCATACGTCCTCGCTCCGTGGATCGTGCAGCAGACCGGCGCGCAGCAGGAGCCAGTGCTGGTACCGCAGGCGGTACCCGCCTGCCGCTCGCTGACGGTGGTGCCGGGGCAGTCTTTCGCCTTCGCGACCGGCGCGGAAGGCGACGGCGTGACCTTCAGCGGTGCCATCGATGAAGAACGGCCTGAGCTGTTCACGGTCACAACGATCACCCTTCCCGGCGGCGCGCAGCACCCCGCGCAGGCGGGCGCGTGCCTCCCCAAGCGCGAAGCGGATGGTCATGTCGCCGTGCTGTGCATGGCGGCCTATTCCCAAGACGGCGCCACGAAGTATGTCGAGGTCGGTTTCATTCCAGCAGCCAGCCGCTTCGAATGGCCACGCGAAGAATGGGAAGAAGAGCCAGCGCCATGACCGACCATGCCACCCCCAACCTGCCCGCCCGCGACTTCGCGGCGACGGAGGCGTTCTACGCCAAGCTCGGTTTCTCAGAAGACTTTCACGAAGACGGCTGGATGATCCTCTCGCGCGGCGATGCGACGCTCGAATTCTTTCCCTACCCCGATCTTGACCCCTACCAGTCTTCGTTCAGCTGCTGCCTCCGGCTTGATGATCTGCCCGCGATGATGGCGCAGGTGCGGGCTGCGGACGTTCCCAACGCGCGCGTTGGTATCCCGCGCTTTCACCCGCCGCAAGTCGAAGACAGCGGGCTGACGATTGCCTATCTGATCGACCCCGATGGCACGCTGCTGCGGCTGATCCAGAACGATTGAGCCGCAAAGGAGAGGGATTGGATGGCTGATATCAGGATTGATCGGGACTCGGTCTGCGCAGGCGATGATACTGAAAGCCATGCGGCTGTGATCGCCGTCGATGATGGTCTGAACCTCGCCGCCGTGGTCGATCAGGTCCTTGCGAACCGGTATCTCGCATCGATATCGGGCGGCAAGGCAAGCTGGATCATCTACGCCGATGGCAAGGCGGTGGGCGTCGCCGCGCAGCAATGGGCCCGTCCCCGCTACCTTCGCGATTGCGCCGAGGCACGCGCGCCGAAGGTTCTGCGGTTTGGCTATGCCCAGCAGCGCTGCCCCGCCGAGGTGCTGCAAATGATCCAGCACGATTGAGCGACGACCGCCCCGTATGACAATTATTACTGCCGCTACCCCGGCCGACGCGCCCGCGCTGAAAGCACTGCTCGAAGCGGCCTATCGCGGCGATTCGGCGCGCCGGGGTTGGAACCACGAGGCGGATATCCTGGACGATGAACGCATCGGCATCGAAGAGCTCGAAGCCTTGCTCGCCGATCCCGCGGTGACGATCCTCATCGCACGTGACGACGAAACCCTGATCGGCTGCGTCGCGGTGACGCGCAAAGACAGCGCAATGGGCTATCTCGGGATGCTGTGCGTTTTGCCGACCTTGCAGTCGGGCGGGCTCGGGCGGCGGTTGCTCGATGCGGCTGAAGACCACGGCCGTGCCATCGGCATCATGCGCATGGAGATGACCGTGATCGACAGCCGCGACTCGCTGATCGCGTGGTATGAACGGCGCGGCTATGCCTCCACCGGGGAGCGCCGCCCCTTCCCCGTCCTGCGCGATCCGCCGGTCACTTTCGTAGTGCTGGAAAAGCCGCTCTAGCGCGCGGCCTTGCCCTTATCCTCGGTGAGCTTCTTCACATCCTCGGGGCTGAGGTTGAGCAACGGCGAATTCACGTTCCATCCGGCAAGTTTCATGTCCTTGCCCGAGCCCTCGAACAGATAGGTCTCCGTCCCCTCCCCGCGCTCGAAGCTGGTCTGCATCGTGATCGTGGTGAAGGTCGCGCCGTTCTTGAAGGCGGTGTTGAAGCCGGTCTGCTTGCTCGATCTGATCTTGCCGAGCCGCGCATCGATCAGCGCCATCATCCCCTCGAGCTGCTCGCGAGGCGCGGCCTTGTGCAGCGTGTCACCGCCCGCGGCGTAGAAGGCCTTCGCGTCGCCCTTGTTGTAAAGCGCCTGAAGCGCCTCGATCTCGACCTTGGCGTCGGCGACCTGCGCGCCGGGATTGCAGGCAGCAAGCAGCAGCGCTGCGGCAAGCGCGAGAGGCATGCGGAAAGTCATAAGCGATTGCTCCCTGATATGCGAAACAGACTGCCGCGCCCGATCCGCGCAATCAAGCGCTTCACGCCGTGCGCGCAGCAGCGTAGTGCGCCTTCCATGACTGAAACGCTCGTGAAAATCTGCGGTATTTCGACGCCTGAGCCGCTCGCTGCCTGCATCAAGGCGCGCGCCGAGTGGGTCGGCTTCAACTTCTTCCCGCCCTCCCCCCGCTTCCTGTCGAGCGTGACTGCAGCGCAGCTGGCCGCACAAGCGGGGACCGCGATCCGCAGGGCTGGCGTGTTCGTCGACGCTGATGACGCGGCCATCGCCGAGGCGGTGCAAGCTGGCCGGCTCGACGCGATCCAGCTTCATGGCCACGAAAGCCCCGAGCGTGCCGCGCAGGTCCGGCAGCGCTTCGGCCTGCCCGTGTGGAAGGTGCTCAGCGTGTCGGTGGCCGAAGATGTCGCACGCGCGTCCAGCTATAGCGAGGTCGCCGATTTTCTCCTGTTCGATGCCAAGACCCCCAAGGGCCA